>JANQGW010000143.1 GCA_028282905.1 Sedimentisphaerales bacterium
ACGACGCGGAACTTGTCTTTTTCGATCTGCGAGGCAATGGAATCCAGCGCGTCCTGCAGGCTGATGCCGGCACGGATCATCACTGCCAGCTGATTGGAAAAGTTGAGGATATCCTTTCGGCTCGGCCCCATCTGAATCTTGAATCCGGATTTTTTGGCTGGGCCGGACGAGGTACCTCGAATAGCAGCAGCGGCGTGCTGACTACGGCCGGGTGTCTGGGCGTTATTGTCCTCTGCTTTGATTTTGTCAAGTAACGACATTGCTAAACTCCATTGTAATCTGAATCACTTGTAAAGCATCGGCCAACGACCGAACCTTTTGATTTTTACCATTACCCTTCCTGCGTCTGCATAGCGGGCTGGACCGACGCCGGGAGCACTTTGTCCATTTTTGCGGGGTTGCTGGAACGCATGATAGCTTCTTCACGATCCAGATAACCCTTCATATAGTTCTGCTGGATACTGTGATCCATCGACTGCATTCCGAGCCGGCGGGATGTTTCGATAACGTTGGGGATTTCAAATACCCGGTTTTCACGAATGCAGTTTCGTACCGCCGAGGTACACAGCAGAATTTCGACGCAGGGCACCATGCCCGGCTGATCAACGCGGCGGAACAGTGTCTGTGAAATTACTGCCTGCAGCGTATTGGACAGCATGGCACGAATCTGGTTCTGCTGACTGGCGGGGTAGATGTCAATAATACGCTCAACCGTCTGCGATGCGCTGACGGTATGCAGTGTTGAGAAGACCAAGTGACCGGTTTCAGCGGCGGTAATGGTGGAACTGGTTGTTTCCAGGTCACGCATTTCACCCACGAGAATGATATCGGGGTCTTGACGCAGGGCGTGACGCAGGCCGGAGGCAAACGTCGTGCAGTCGGCGCCGATTTCCCGCTGTTCGACCATGCAGGAGTTGTTTTCGAGCATATATTCGATCGGGTCTTCCATCGTTATGATACGCTTGTGATATTTTCGGTTGATGAGATTGATCATCGACGCCAGTGATGTACTTTTACCGGAACCGGTCGGGCCGGTCACCAGTACCAATCCGCGAGGCAGATCGGTCAATTCGGAAACAACATCCGGTAGGTGCAAATCTTCGATGTCAGGGATGTTGCTGGAAATCGCACGAAACGAAATCGCGACGGTTTCTTTCTGGAAGTGGGCGTTGACACGAAAACGGCTGCCGTCGTCAATCATCGTGGAAAAGTCCAAATCGCGTTTTTCCAGATACGTTTTGAATTTCTTTTCGCCGACCATTTCGAGAACCATCTGTCCAGCTTCATCGTTCGATACTTCCGGCAGGTCCATCATGACCAGGTCCGTGTTAATCCGCATGATCGGAGGCATCCCGGCATTGATATGAAGGTCCGAGGCGCCCTGTTCAATCGAGGTTGCCAGCATTTGTTTAACATCAATCATTTTCCAACTCCCAAAAGAGGTTTTCCTTCTTTTTATCCGTCAATTTGATAGGCTTCCTGCTGCGACTGTTCGGGATTTTCCCATTCGTTGCCGCAGGGATTATTTTGCGGTTCAGTCTGCATCTGCTCGGCTTCGGGGGCCGCGGCGTCGGCGACTTCGGCGACACGCAGGATTTCTTCAATCGTCGTCGTGCCTTGTTTGACCTTCAGCAGGCCGTCTTCAAAGAGGTTGGGCCAGCCGCTTTCGCGGAATGCTTTTCGCATTCCGCCTACCGACGAATCGGCGTTAATCAGCCGCCGGAACGGTTCATCGACGACCAGCAGTTCGTGGATGCCGCATCGTCCTGCATAGCCGCTGTTGCGGCACTGGTCACAGCCGGCGCCGTGCATCAGTTCATGCGGTTCGATGTTTGCGGTATCCAGATACCGGCGAAGGTTATCCGGGGCGGTGTAAGGTTCTTTACAGTTTTTACAGATACGCCGGACCAGTCGCTGAGCTAAAATACCATTCAGCGAAGCGGCGATCAGATACGGTTCGATGCCGATATTGACCAGTCGCGAGACACTGCTGGGTGCATCATTGGTATGCAGTGTGGACAGCACCAGGTGGCCGGTCAGGGCCGCCTGTACGGCGATACGCGAGGTTTCCGCGTCACGGATTTCACCGATCATGATAATGTCCGGATCCTGACGCAGTAGAGACCGCAAGGCGCCGGAGAAAGTCAGGCCGGCCTTTTCATTGACCTGTACCTGATTGCAGAATTCCAGATTGTATTCGACCGGGTCTTCGACGGTCGAGACATTCAGCCGCTCGCTGTCCATCTGGGCCAGGGCCGAATACAGTGTGGTACTTTTACCGGAGCCGGTCGGGCCGGTCACCAGCAGAATTCCATTGGGCTGAGCGATTTGTTCCTGGAACGCATTAAGAATGCGAGGCTGCATTCCGGCATCTTCCAGGCTGATCATAATGGATTTGCTGTCAAGCAGACGAATGACCACTTTTTCGCCGTGGCTGGTCGGCAGGACCGAAACACGCAGGTCGATGCCGCGGCCGCCCATAATGACGGCGATCTTGCCGTCCTGCGGAATTCGCCGTTCGGAAATATCCAGGTTGGACATGATCTTCAGACGTGAAACAATCGCCGCGTGCATTTTCGCAGGTGCCTGCATGGCATCAAACAGCACACCGTCGATACGATAGCGAATCTTGGTGTACTTTTCTTTCGGTTCGATATGAATATCGCTGGCGCCTTCGTGCAGCGAATTGCTCAGGACATAGTTGACGAATTTGATAACGGGTGACTCGCCGGCACTCTTTTCAAGGTCTTCGATTTCTTCGTCATCATCTTTGACCAGTTCGACGTCATCCATTTCGGTCATGAATTCATCGACATTATAGTCAAATTTGCTTTCATCCAACTCGTCACAAATTTTGTCGATATTTTCCTTTGTGCAGACGATGATATCTACGTTCATGTTGGTCTGACGCTTGACGTCATCGATGGCGAACACATTGGACGGATTCGTGGTCCCTATTAACAAAATGCCGTCTTCGGTGATCCTAATGGGCAGCAGGTAGTTGGTTCGAATATATTTGATATCGAGCAGCCCAAAGGCTTTGCGGTCCATCTGTTCGGCTGTAATTTCCCTGAATTCGTAACCGTACAGGTCTGCCTGCCCCCGAAGGATTGTTTCATTATCAATATCGTGATCGGCCAGCAGTTTTTCAAAATCCTCACCACTGTTTTCCTGGGCGGTTCGAATCTCGGCGGCCAGTTCTTCAGACAACTGCCCTTTATCGGTCAGGATGTCGATAAGATCCCGAATACGTGTTTTTGTCGCGGTGGCCTGCGGACTGTACAAATTCCGCAATCCCGGCGACAATTCCGTTTGACCGGCGGTTAACTCAATCGCTGCCGAGTAATCTTGCCGCCGTTCTGGTTGTTTGCCAAATAGTCGTTTCATTCGCTCATCTTTAACTCAATAGAGATGCCGCTGTAGTCCAGCACAACGGTTTTCTTGTTAATGCTCTTGACGGTCAGACCGCTGATTTCGTCACCGATATACAGCAGTTTATTGTTAATCATGCAGCAGTTGCCTTTCGGTGTCGAGGTGATCGACCACAATTCTAATTGACCGGCTTTCTGCTGTGCCACGGCTTCGAGTTCTTTTTGCTTATTTTTCTCAAGCGCATCGGCAACGCTTTCATCCGGAACAATACCGGTTTCAAGCTCAAAGGGGTTTTTCTTTAATTCATCCACACCAATCTGCTCAACATCATTAAAATGATTGAACCGATTGACCACCGAATTCATTTCCGAGTCGATTTCCGCCTGAACCGTATTGATTTGCGCCAGGGCGGCCTCCAGTTGGGTGGAATCCTGGGCCGGAGCGGCATTAGCGGCGGCCGGTGAGGTTTTTTTGATCATGAACCAGACGCCGCCGGCACCCACGGCAAACAGCAGCACCAGTGCTATCGTGCTTTGACGCAGTTTTTTACCATGCCCGGAGACGGTTAGATAGTCAGCCTGCTGTGTCAGGCCGTCTTGCGGGGCGGCTGTATCGGCGGTCTGGGACGGGTTGGTTGCGGCGTTATTGTCTTCTTTTTGAAACGAAAGCATAATAGTTCTCCGTTTATGATATGTTTAGGTTATGCGACATCCTGGAAGAAAATGCTCATGACAAACCGGGCCTCGGTTTGTCCTTCCGACTGGGATTTCTTCTTCAGTTTCAGTTCACGGATTTTGGTGATCCGATCCATCTTTTCCAATTCCAGCAGGAATGCGTAATAAGCATTGAAATTGCCGTGCAGCTCCATCTCCAGCGGCTGCTCGATATAGCCGCGATTCTTTTCACTTTTCAGTGTGCGGATGGTCTTGGGCGTCAGCCCGTGCCGCTGTGCGATCAGGGTGACGTTTTCCAAAACTGTGTGAATTTCACTACTGGGAGGTAGCTTGCTTTCAAAGACCGCGATCGCATCTTCAATTTTTTTGAGTTGTTCGGTCAGATCTTCGGCTGCGGTGGTGGCCCGTTCCAGTTCGTCCAGTTTTGCTCTCTGGATTTCCATATTAGCCCGCTGCTGGGTCAGATCGACATTGGCCGGCTTAATCATATAGGCCCAGGAGACATAGGCCATCCCGATAATCAGGACGAAAAAAATTAAATGTCGCATACTGCTATTCATCGCAAATTCCTTTCGGTCTTTGGTGTTGTCAATGGCTTAGAGAGTTTCGGTGTCGGCTTCTTTGGATTTATTTCGAATCCGCCCGATATCATCTTTGGTCAGTGTCAAATTGGGTTTTAACTCGGCTTTCAGACGGAATTCCCGGAATTTAATTTCGTCAATTTCACGTTCTTTGGAATCCACCAGTTCCACCTGGTCGAGCAGAATCGAACCGCTGAGGCGGGCAATAAAACTGGCCACCTGGATATCGCTGGGCGCGATACCTTTTATCTCCAGTTTGGTTTCCGTTACAATTTCGGGTCTTTCCGGTTCGCTCTCGGCCTTGGCGTCGGCGGTTTTGCTGCTGTATTGACTGCCGGAGCCTTTTGCGGCTTTTTTCGCTTTTTTTCCGGCATTGCTGTTCACTTTGGTTTCAGTGGTCTTGACGTCCAGCTCGGTCAGTGAGACACCGGCGGGCAGGTTATTGGTCAGTGACGCCAGCATCACGCTGCGGGGAATCGGTTCCAGCAATTCGGCGGTCATCACCATGGTTTTCATCATGGTTTTGCTCTTGGTTTTCAGCTCTTCCAACTGAGCAATCTGCTGATTGGCGGCGGTCATCCGTGTATTGAGATCATTGAGCTTAGCGTGTACATCACGCTGGCGCATTTTAATAAAACCAAAGGTAATGCCGATGGCGCCCAGCATAGCCGTCAGCAGCATGAGATACAAAAAGTTAGCCCGGCTGGACTGCCGCTGCTCAACATAATCGTTCGGGACAAAATTAATCGTTGTCATGATATCTACCTCTATCCATTTACATTTCTATTCATTCAGACTCAAGCCGAATGTCGTGGCCCAATCGACCTTGCCGTTTCGTTTGTCGGCCAGACAATCGGGGCCTTTGTTAATTTCAACGGCGCTTAAAACATCGCCGATTTGAGCGGGCACCTGCATTCGTTGTGCCAGTTCGGCAACTTTTTCGCAGAGTACATGGCTGACACCGCTGCCGGTGAAAAATAGCAGCCGTTCAATCAGCAGATTACTTGAACCGGTTTCAAAGTAGCGCACGCACGCGTCAATTTCGGAAAACAGCCGCTGTACCATCTGGCCCTGTTCGAGTTGCTTATAGCCAATCGCGACCACACGCGCAAACAGCAGATCCGAACCGCGTGTGATGACAACATTCGTATGATTTGTGCCGACACTGAGCAGAATGGCGATCCGGTCCTGTTCATTGTGGCGTCGGCAAAAGAAACGGGTAAAACTATTAATCATTGCCAGCGGCCAGATATTAATGCCGACCACATCCAGACCGGTCTTTTCATAAATAGCCAGATGTCGGTTGACGGTTTCGCGTCCGGCGGCAATCGCCAGTACATCGACTTCAGCGGTGGGATTGTCTTTGAATTCAACGACGACATGCTGGTAAAGCGCGTCTTCTGAGGGAAACGGCAGACGTTTTTGTATTTTCTGCGGAACGATCTCATCCAGCCGGTCCAGGGCGCCTTTGGGCACTTTGATCGGATCGATAAAGAGGTCGTCCGGCGGCAGGGCCGTCACGATGCTTTTTCCCTTAAACGATTCTTTGCGGGAAATCTGCTTGACGGCTTCCACGGCCCAGTGCTGCCACTCAGGGCTGTTAGCGCTGATTTCCTGCGGTTTTTGAGCCAGTCCCGCAGCTTGCAGGAACGGTCCCTGTTTATTCAGACCCAGCTGGGCCAGGCGAATATGGTTGCTGCCCAGGTCCACGCCAATCGGGCACATCTTCTTGCTGCCTAAACCAATCATTGTTCACTCAACCTTGTGTTTACCGTCAATTCTGCCGTTTCCTCTTTATTGTCATGTCCAGAAACCCACCGAGGGTTCGTCCATAACGTCGTCATAAAGATTGCCGCGGTTAACTGCCACTCTACTAAGAAGTTGTTTTTATCTGCGCTTGCAGATATATAAAATCTAAGAAACAACCGCCTGCGGGGCAAAAAGACGGTTCGGTTTTGATGAGCCTTGGCTTGGTCCGATAGCAAATAGGTTTGAGGGGCAGAAAATGAGGGGTGTTTTTAAGAAATGGTCAAAAAAAGACTTGAATTTTGCCCTTCCTGACCATCAGTGGTCAATATAAGCAATTTCAGATTGTGTCCAATCGCGGCAAAAAACGTCCTATAAACAGAGGGTGCAAAGAAGATGTTTGGAGGCTTGAATTGTCAGGTTGGCCGGCACAAAACTATTGGAATTAGCCGTCAATATGGTTCTCAGAGGGAATTGCTGACAGCAAAAAAACACCCCCCGATTGGCGCAGACCAACACGGGGGGTGTTTTGTATTTCTATGTAATAGCAGGACTTATGCGGTTGCTTCGGTCTGCTTTTCTTCGGCCGGTTTGGGGGCTGCCTTAGCGGCTTTGGCGCGGGCTTTCAGTTTGCTTTTGTCTCTGGATTTACCAAACGATCCGCGTGTGCGTTTACCCTTTTCGGTTCTCTTGTCACCTCGACCCATGTATGGTCCCTTTCGTATTTTCTGCTTAAAAACTGTTTTTCTGATAATTTGAACGGGCCATTATAGCGTTTGATCCGGAAAATGCAAGGTTTTTAAGCAAATCGCAGGCCCCCTTGAAAAATCTTCCGGCTTAGGCCGAGGGGATCAAAAAAGCTTGTTTTTGGCGTGTAGAGAATGAAAACCAAAGACCTTCACGTTAGTGACAATAAGTAGGAGACTTTTCAAGTCTTGTAATTTAGGCCAGACGGCTTTTGGCAATTCCCGTTTGGTGCTAAAATTCTGGGGCGGATAATAAAATTTGAAATTATTGAGTTTTTTTGACACTCTCACCGAATTCTCATCTTTATTTTTGTATTTTGTTTTTATCAAAGCAACGGACAAGGCAGATTGGATGCAATAACATTTTTAAAAGGAAAGGATTATGAAGATGAAGAAAAAGTATTTTATGCTGGCCGGGTTAACAATTCTGATAGCAACATTGATCTCATTGAGTGTTTATGCAGAGAAAGGGCATGAACGCAAATGCAAACCGGTGAAACTTCCCGAACCGGTTGCCGCAACGGTAGCGTCGCTGTATCCGCAGGCAGAGATCGAAGAAGTGGAGATTGACGAGGAAGGTGTTAAGCTCTATGAGATCGAAGTTGAAAAGGACGACCAGGAGTTTGAACTAAGCATCGCCCCGGATGGAACGCTTGTCGAGGAAGAGCAGGAAGTCAGCATTGAGGATCTACCCGAGGCAATTCAGCAGGCGGTAGCGGGCGTTGAAGTGGAAGAAGCGACTAAAGAAGTGACCTATTGGGTTGTGACGTTAACAAAACTGGAAACGCCGAAGATTACTTATGAGCTTGAAGTGGAAGAAGGCGACAAAGAAATCGAACTTGAATTTGCCGAAGATGGAACGATTCTTGAAAAAGAAGTTTGCCATGACGACGATCATGATGATCATGATGATCATGACGACGACGATGACGATGATCATGATGATGATGACGATGATTAATTCCATCTGTCAATAAGAGTCGTGACAAATAATCTCTTTTGAGATAGAATAAACACCACTGAGTGGATGAATTGCCGCTCGGTGGTGTATCTAATGAATTCAGGATTTTTTTATGCGTCTTCTGATTGTCGAGGATTATCAACCTTTGCAAAAGTCTCTGGAGCAGGGCCTGCGTGAGGCGGGGTTTGCGGTGGATGTGACCGGCGACGGTAAAGAGGGGCTTTGGTACGCCGTCAACAATGATTACGACGTGATTATTCTTGACCTGATGCTGCCGGGGATAGACGGATTGCAGATTCTTGAGAAACTGAGAGCCGAAGGGCGTGAAAGCCATGTGCTGATCCTGACGGCGAAAGATGCACTTGAAGATAAGGTTGCAGGGTTGAATCTGGGGGCGGATGATTATCTGATCAAACCCTTTGCTTTTGAGGAACTTTTGGCTCGCGTCCGCGCATTAGTTCGCCGCAGCTATCGCCGCAAGCACCCGCAGATTGAAATTGGAGACCTTCGGATTGATTTGACCACCCAAAAAGTGTTTCGAGGCAACTGCCAGATTCCCCTGACGCCCCGGGAATTCGCGTTACTGGAATATTTGGTGATGCGGTCCGGTGAAGTGGTATCACGAACGGATATCTGGGAGCATGTTTATGAATTTAATTCCTCGGCCACAAGCAATGTCGTTGATGTATATGTGGGCTATTTACGAAAAAAACTGGCTCAACCGGATAAGCCGGATTTAATCCGCACCGTTCGCGGACGCGGCTACCTGGTGGAGGATATGCAATGATAATTTCACTTCGAACACGATTGCTGATTGGGATTGTCCTTGCGACGGCCATACTCATGAGTCTTTTCAGCGTGGTAGTCTATAGCGTAACGCATCGGAGCATGATTCAACACTTTGATACATCCCTGCTGAGCACTGCGAGAATGTTGTCGGCAGTGATTGAAAAGGAGGGCCGCGATGATGAGCATGAGGAGCGGGAGCACAGACGGGAACATGGTGAGCATGGTTATCGTAATACCCGTGAAGATTCAGGTGACGAATTCGAAGGAGAAATCGATTTTGAATTTGATGTTCGCATGACCCCCCAGTTCAATAATCCAAACGGCGGAGCCTATTACCAGGTATGGGATGCCTGGGGCGAATGCCTTCTGAAATCTCCCTCATTAGGTCGCCAAAGCCTTGGGCGTTTAACCGGCGATTCAAGCGAGCCACAGTTTCGGGTGATACAACTGCCGGACAATAAACGCGGCAGGGCGGTCTCCTATCAGTTTTCGCCAAGGCTGGAGAACGACTCGGAGCACGAAGTCGTGGTGCAGAATTCCAAACTGACACTGGTGCTGGCGCGCCGTGCGGATGAATTATACGGCCATCTGGAATTTTTAAAATGGTTGCTGGTGTGCGCGTCGGTGGGGATTGTGTTTTTGTCGGCCGTGGCGGCGATGGTGGTGACGCGGACCGGGCTTCGGCCCGTTCATACACTGGCCGGGGCGATTAACTCTGTCGGGGAAGACAATCTGGGTTTGGATTTTCCGACGGCCCAGTATCCGGCTGAACTTGCCCCGATTTGTCAATGCTTAAATGACGTCTTTTGCCGCCTTGAGCAGGCATTCAAGCGGGAAAAGCAGTTCAATGCCAATGTGGCCCATGAACTTCGCACACCCCTGGCGGGGATGCAGTCGGTTATCGAAGTGTGCCTGACACGTCAGCGTCAACCGGACCAATACCGTGAAGCATTTGCCGAATGTCTGCAGATCGTCCGGGCGATGCACAAGATGATCGATACGCTGTTGACATTGTCAAAACTGGACGCCGGCCATGTTTCCACGCAAATCGAAGCACTCAGTTTGGATGACCTGGTCGATCACGCCTGGCGTTTTCATGCCGACAGAGCATATGACAAAAAAATTACGTTTGACAATTCTATTCCCGCCGGGACTGTATGCCGCTCGGATAAAGACCGACTTGAGATGATTCTCTCTAATCTGCTGGAAAATACGGTCGAATACACAAATGAGGGAGGAAGGATTTGGACGGACCTGGAGCAGTGTGATGAAGGTCTGATGCTTTCGATTTCCAATACCGGCTGCGTGTTAACAGAGGAGGATGCCGAGCATGTCTTTGACTTTTTCTGGCGAAAGAGCAGTTCACGAACCGATACCGAAAATCACAGTGGTATCGGCTTATCCGTCGCCCGAAAGATCGCACAGATTCTGGGTATAACGATTGAAATTGATATTCAGGACGATATCTTTTGCTGCCGACTGACGATTCCAGCGTAATGTGCTATTGCAAAGAGTCGAAATTACTCTATAATGACTCGCGTGGAAAAGAAAGACACTATTTATTCACAGTAGCGATTTCAAAAAATTGCAGGAACGAAGCGATGGAATTCCAATATGAAACAGAAAAGGTTCCGGCCACTCCGGAATATATCCTTAGTGTTATTCAGGACTCTTATCGTTTCAGTTGTGCGAATGATCCGGAGGCCGAACCGGGTATGGAACTGACGTTTGAATCATCCGTTGAGGACTGGAGACTGGCGTGTGATTTACTTCCATGGAAAAAGCTGGGGAATGCTCTTAACGAGTGGTTTAATATTTCTTTAGATTCAGCTGAGTGGTACTTACTGCTTGAACCGGAATCAGATAGAAAACTCAGGGAGGTCTGTGAGGCGATTGCTAAAATTGCTGACAGGGAAAAGATCAGACCTTTGAAAATATTCGGCCAAGAATGCACCAAAGGTGGCATATTTTTAACCATCCGTTCAAAATTGCCCAGGCCGGGGCCGATGTGTCTGAATTAACCCCTAGTTCACTATTAGAGGATTATACATGTTTATATTGTGATAGTTTTTATAAAATTTCGTCCCAGCTTTTTCCGAATACGTTGCCGGTTATGAAGGTAAAAAATCCATTTTATTATTTTTCGATGTGTGGGTGTGTGCTAAGTCTGGGGTTATTGTTTGCGTATATCATACACCCAATAATTGCAATTTTAGGTGTTTTGTTATTTTTAATTTTTTACGCATTAACGTGCGTTGCTGCAAAACGTCCGCCAGCTTCGGTTGAATTTGGTGAGCTGAAAACATTTCGTGACATGGTTGATTATATTGCTGATAGTGAATTTCAATGAGTGGAAAAGACAACATTTATTCACAGTATCGGGAGCGGGTGGCGGATTTTGTGTTTGATGAGTCGGTGGTGTCGGTCTTTGAGGACATGATTCGCCGGTCGGTGCCGGGGTATGCGACGGTGATTGCGATGACGAAGGTCTTTGCCGAACAGTACGCCCAACCCGGCAGTAATTATTATGACCTGGGCTGTTCGCTGGGGGCTTCGACACTGGCAATGCGCAAGGGAATCATTCAGCCCGGCTGTAAAATTGTAGCAGTCGATAATTCCGCGGCGATGATCGAACGCTGCCGGGAAATTGTCGCCAATGACGTCAGCGAGGTGCCGGTGGAGATCCACCTGGCTGATATTCGTGATGTGCCGATTGAAAACGCTTCGATGGTGGTGATGAATTTCACCCTGCAGTTTTTGGCGCCGGATAAACGGGACGCGATGATTCAGACGATTTATGACGGTTTGCGTCCCGGCGGGGTTTTGTTGTTATCTGAAAAAATCACCTTTGCTGATGCGGATAAACAAACTTTCGAGATGGATATGCACCACGAGTTCAAAAAACTCATGGGCTACAGCGCACTGGAAGTGGCTCAAAAACGCAAATCTCTAGAAAATGTATTATTGCCGGAAACGCTGGAATCCCACAAAGCCCGCTTGAAATCTGCCGGCTTCACTAAAACCTACCTCTGGTTCCAATGCTTTAACTTCATGTCTCTGGCGGCATTTAAGGAGTAATGGTGACAAATGAAGAACAAACCAAATTAGTCCAAAAAGAATCTAAACGTCTTTGGAAGAGTAGAGGTTTCAAATGGATAATTATAGTGACTATTATCCTGTTGGCAGGTATTGTTTTTAGTCATGTGAGATACCAAGCGCGTCTTATTATATGCAGGATAAATTTGGAATATGGTATTGGTTCTTCGATGAATATTTATATGAGTGACTATGATGACCAATTACCTCTCCCTGGAAAATGGAATGATTTATTGATTGAGTACTATGATGTGTCTGAATCGGTTTTTCAATGTCCCGGCTCTCAGTCAGAGGGTAAGATGAGTGATTATTCGATCAATAAGCATTTGTATGAAGTTGGATTATGGAAGGGTGATTGTGTCGGGCTCTTTGAGTCAAAACCAGGTTGGAATCAAATTGGAGATGTTGAGATATTTACGACTTGTAATCACAGAAATAACGGTGGTTGTTATAATAAAAGTTCATTTTCGGGGGTTCAATTTGTCGAGCAAGAAAATGTGAATGGAATTAAATGGAAGCCCGAAGAGTAATTTATGCTATGCTTGTTTACTCGATAACTTGCTTGGATGATATGAAAGAAGCCCATGCCAGTAATGAGTGTTCCGGCATGGGCTTGTGTTCTCAATATTAATCTTGGGTCGAATCGGTGGATTCTTCTTGATAGACGGATTCCATGTTTTCGACCTGCTCGTGCAGTGTTTCCATTTCCGGATCATTCAGAAACTTGCTTTTGCCGCGTTCATGGTCGGAGATTTTTTTCAAATCCTCGACTTCTTCGGCTACCTGCGGCGTCAGGAAGATCAGCAGTTCCGTTTTGGTTTCGTCAATCACCGTTCGCTTGAACAAACCGCCCAGCAGTGGCAGGTCACCGAGGACCGGAATTTTCTCGACATTTTCGCTCTCAGCGTCTTCCATCAGTCCGCCGATGACCACGGTTTCGCCATTGGGGACGGCGACCCGGCACTCGGCTGAGCGAGTGGCAAAGATGGTCGCATCGACTTGGTCGGAAATACGAACGGTGTCGGCCAGCGCCGTGGTGATTTCAGGATTGACATCCATGATTACCAACCCGTCCGCATTAATCGTCGGCGTCACTTCGAGGGTAATACCGATCTGCTCATAATCGACCGTATTATTGATATTGCCCTGGTCGGTTATCTGCGAATCAGTGATGAACGGGTAATCCTGGCCGACATTGATGGTGGCTGTCTGGTTATTGCTGGTCATGATGTACGGGCGGCTTAGCACATTCAGGTTGCCGGTCTCTTCCAGTGCCTTCAGGGTAATGTCCAGGTCGCCCTGAACGATATTGGTTGTCAGTCCTTCGGTGGCCTGCGGCGAATAAGTAAAGATGTTCGAAACCAGGTCCCCATCTGAATTGGTGCTGATAACGCTCCAGTCCACACCGATGTCCGAGCCTTCCGAGGTGGTCAGCTCGGCCAGCAGGACTTTAATCAGCACCTGCGGAATCGGGATGTCCAGCTTTTCAAGAATTTTTTCAATTTTCTCATAATTCTTGGACGAGGTCATAATAATAAGGGAGTTGGTGTCTTCATCAGCTTCGAGATACACCTCATCAGAAACATCGCCGGAGCTTGAGGAAGAAGAGCTTCGCCCGGAGGATCGGCCGCCGGCATTACGCGTATTTTGCTGATTGATATCCTCCAGTTCCTGAAACAGGCTGTTGAGCCGGTCTTTGAGGTTATTCGCCTCGGCATATTTGAGCTTATAGACAAACAGCGACCGTTCCTCGTCCGGGTTGGCGTCCAGTTCCTTGACAACCTGTTCGATAACTGTCAGCACTTCGGACGGGCCGCTGACCACGACGGCATTGGTACGCTCATCGGCATCGGCAATAACCGGTACATTGGAGGTAATGGCACCCGACTGACCGGAACTGCTGCTGCCGCGGTCGCGTCCGCCGGGGCCGCCGCGTCCCATCATCCGCATCCACGGGTTCTGTGACTGGTTACTGCTGCTGGTTTGAGACTTTTGCTCAAAGACTCGGTTGATCAAGTCGGCGGTGTTTTCCGCGTCGGCGTACTCCAGCAAAAAGACTTTTACATCGGCGACGGTCGCCATGCGGGTGTCAACCGACTTGACGATATTGACCAGTCGCTTAATATTGGCGGTCGTGTCGGTGATGATCAGGCTGTTGCTGGCCTGGTTGGAGGTCATAACGGTGTCTTCAGATATCAGCGGCTCAATATCGTCTTTGAGCTTGACCGCGTCGGCATAGCGAATGGGGATGATATGCGTGACGATGTCATCACCTTCGGGAATCTCATCCGGGTCGTTGCCGGTGGTCACCGGGATGTTCAGATATTTGGCCGTGCCCAGACTGACAACTTTCAGTGTTCGCCCGGTGCGGATGGCGGCATAGCCCTTTTCCTTAAGGACCGAGTTGATCAGTGCGACGACCTCATCCATATCCAGCGGTTGTTTGCTGACGAGGTTAATGCGTCCTTCGGGATAGGTGTCGGCCAGGATCACCAGCCCGGCGGCTTCGGACAGATAATCCAGCACATCGCTGACCAGCACATCCTGAAAGTTCAGCGTTACCCGGGCGTTTTCCGGGTCAATGGTTTCCAGTATCCGATAGCTGGTCTGGTTGGGATCGGTTTCGGTGTGGCTGTTCGGATCAGCACCCAAGGCCATCGGCGATGCCGCCAGCAGGGCCGCAAGAATGGATGTCATAATAACAGTATGGAACTTTTTGCACTTCATGTTTATATCCTTAATCGGTGGTCGTTAATTTCCCAATTCACTTTTTCGTCGCTGCATCAGTTTTTTCAGAAGATCATTCTCCGATGACGTTTCCCCGCTGTCGGTATCACTATTGGTATCGCTCTCAGTGGTCTCTATCAACGAAGCGTCTTCTTCAGCTTCAGCCCGGGCTTCGGAGACTGTTTCTTTCTTGGCGAACATCTCGCCCAGCCGGATGGTTTTGGTTTGCCCGTCTTCTTCAAAAAGGACATGGGTAAACTGAACCTCTGCAATATGCCCGTTCATCAGTTCGTCGCCGGCAATGGCCCGGATGGTTTCACCGGAGACTTCTTCTTCGATAAAGGCGACTTTTTGACCGTCGTTAATGGCGACGCCCTTGAGGACATACAGTGAGAGCACGACAGATTTCTTAACCGTTCGGATTTCAGTTTTAGGCTCCGGACGCAGTGACCGGCGATTGCGTGAAAACATGTTCCGCTGTGCGATGACTTTGAAGTCGTCATAGCGGTATTCACTTGCCGACTTGTCAGTATCCTGTTCAGCCAGGCCCGGCAGCACTAACAAGCCTACGCAAATAATGAATAGAAGCATATGTTTCATCATGACGCGTCCTCCTCTTCGACTTTCTTTTCTATCAGGTAAATCGTAGACAGCTTCATCTGCAGTTTCATCTGTGACCCTGTTTCGTTGTTGCCGCCCAACCCCATCGAGTCGATCCTGACGGGAATTTCGGCCATTTCAATATCCCACAGAAACTGTGTGACTGCGTTCATCGAACCGGTTCCGGAGACCGTAAACTCAATTTGGCCGAGTGTGTTCTGTTCTTCCAAACGCTCCGATTGAGTCGATCTGAGCGATAGTCCGGATTCATCTGAGGCCTCTTCCAGATGACGGAACAGAAGACTGTCGACTTTCTCAATGTCGTACGACAGTCCGGCTTCCTGCATTTGGTCCCAGCGCCGTTTGAGAATGCGGCGGCGGTCCAGTGTGGCCTGTGCCTCTTCCAGTTCTGCTTCCAGAGTCTGGCGAAGCTGGCGGGCCCGGTCGCGGTTTTCAAACAGTGGTGTCAGAATAAATCGGTCAGCAATCAGAATGCCGACGGCGACAGTCGCAAGAATCATAATCAATTGCTCTCGGCGTGTGAGTGCCATGTTAGTTTGCCTCCTTTCGATACTGGAGGTTAATTCTGAAATCATGCATGTCGGTACCCCGGCCCATTTCCTGAATATGTAAAAGTTTGACGTTGTCAAACTCCTCCTGGGACTGCAGTGTTTCTACAACATCCAGCACGGCATCCTTGTTGACAGCTCGTCCGGACAGTACCTGTTCCATCGACGGATCGATTTCCAGTCCGGTCAGCCAGATATCGCTGTTTTCCGGAAATGCCAGGGTAAGCTGCCGCAGGTTTTTCAGATATTTTGGCTCTTTCCGGAACCATCGTCGGGCATAGCTGACCTGATCGATCATTTCCTGAGCGGCTTCGACCTGTTTTTCAATGCCTTTCAATTCCTTCTGGATATCTGCAATGTGTTTCAGGTCGGATCGCCAGCCGGCGGCAAAGGTGCCGATCAGAATTGCCGCCAGCACGACACCTGCCGTAATACGCCAGATCCATTGTGAAGACAGTGCCGGTTTAGTTTCATCGTGGCGGCCATTGAGAAAATTGAATTGTTCTGCCGGTTTCAGCAGTGACCGTCCGGCCAGTTCAGCGGCCAGGTCACAGAGCAGGTCGCCGGACGAGGCTTTCAGAGGCCGGTTGTCAACGGTGCCGAAAATCTGCCGCAGTGAATCATTGTTTGCTGCGGCTGCGTCACGCCCCCAGAGGCAATATCGAACGGGTTGTTCAAGCCCAAGTGAAAAGCCCAGTCGCTGGACGCGCTGAGTGATTTTTGTTGCGGTTTCCGGTGTTAACGATTCGTTCGATTCCTTGACCACCGGCTGGAGAGCGGTGAGATGACCGCCTTGTAGTAAAGCCAGTTCAAATGAAGACGGGTACTCTACCACATGGCAGGTCGGCTCCGAATGTGCTGCCAAATCCAACCCTAATGAAGCGGGGGTAATATGAAGCGGTACAATCTTTACTTCCGCCAGTAATGTCTTGATCTGGGCGAGCGTCTTTTTCAGCAGCATCATAACCAGCACACTGTCTTTGCCTGCGACCTGTCGATAATCGTAATCAAAAACGATCTCGGAAAAGTCCACTTCCATCTTCCGCTCGAGATTCATCCGGATGGTGCTGTAACGGACCTGCGGGTCGTTAATCGGCGGCAGCTTCAGAAGCGACGAAATCGTCTGGTTTGCCGAGATGCCGACCACGGCTTTGCCGGCTTTAAATCCTTTTTCTTTTAAAAAGGTCTTAAAACCATTGACGTTGGTTGTGAGGTTTTCGACCGTCACGCCGCCGGCCAGCGGATACGTCGCGCATCGACCGACCGTAAACGACGTGCCGCTTCGATGCACCTCGGCGACACCGATGGTCTGCTCGTAAAAAATGATGCCTAATAGTGTTTTAATCGGTTTCATTTGTTTCTTTTCAGTCAATAAAGGCTATAGTTCCTGACCGTCTCTCAGGGTCGTTAAAATTTCCGCATCCAACGGCCAACCGGAATTTGGTAGTGACTGTTTATACACCAGCTTCGGCGATCCGTCAGCGATATCGATCACAACATAATACCGGCAATACGCTCGTCCGTCGGCACTGACGGCGATAATGTCTGCCGAGTACTGCCCGGATGCCGCCGTTAGAAACGGCCCGACCGCCGTGGCTTTTTCCCGGTCCAACACCTTGCTAATCCACAGTATTCCCAGTTCGTCAATGTCTGATTCGTGTTTGGATCGCCATTGAATCAGGTCGTCCACATCTTTCTGCTCCAATTGCGGCAGACACGCCAGCACCTCGCTTGGAGCGGCATTAACATTAATGCGTCCGCTGAGGATTTCATCATCCGTTGTAGTCAGCCGGTCTGCGATCTTAACAAAATCGTCATAGTCCATGCCGCTGAAGTAATAAAACTCAATCAGGCTGCTGAACGGCCGAAGCTGCAGCGGGGCAATAATCTTCAGAGCTTTTTCCTCACCGAATTCTTCGGTCAGCAGTTCAAGCAGTTTGCCCCGATTGGTATTCCGGCTGACATTAATACGCTCTGGCCCGTTTTTCGGCTGATTGGTTTCATAGCTGTGAATCGTCACATAATGAAAAAAACCTGTATCGAGTTTTCCGTTACTGTTGTCGTCCGGGGCTGTTGTCTCACCGTCGTTTTCGTTCCAGTCCAGCATGCCGTTGCGATTAGTATCCTCGCCGTAGAGCAGGTCAATGCTGCCGCCTTTGATCAACAGTGTCTCTTCCACCGTTTCCAGTGGGGCGTTTTTGCATTGATAGGGTTCTGCGGCCAGCAGGTAGTATTCATTCTCCGCGCCGCCGACGGTGACTTCCTCATTCTGGTCGCGCCAGTCGATGATGGAATTAGCTAACTCCGAGGTCATCGACGGTAGCTTCAGCAACATCTCCAGTGATGCTTCGTTGAGATTGATCTTGCCCGCCTCGTCGGTAAGGCCGAATTCATAGGTGCCGTCTCCGGACAGGCTGGGCTGCAATACCCAAAAGTAACCGTCACCAACCTGCATGGCCTCATAGGGATTGGACTCATAGCTGACGGCAGAATCCGTCTCATCATCAGCTGCCATAGCCAGCACATATTCAATAGCACCGGCGGCGACAGCCTCGGCTTTTGCCAGCGAAGTGTAGTTGGCTGAGGCCAGTGCTTCAGTGCGGACAAAGTACGACAAAACGATTACCAGTGATGCCAGTACCAGCACGATCCAGATCACAACGATCAGGACGGTGCCTCGCCGCGGCAATGGAGAAAGAACGGGATGTCGTGTGTGATTATTCACCCGAATGAGAATCTCCCTGGTTTTCATTGGATTGCGGCGTTGACATCAATCGAAAGATGCGCGTAAATGATCTTAGCCCATCATCAATACCGTCAGTGTTGTCTTCATCAAAAAAGGTGAGCGTAATCTTCACACCTCGCGGCAGTTGCCCGCTTTGTTCGGAAGAGTCCCATCTCTCCAGCCAGTCGGTGCCGTCATAATAGGCAGCGTCCAGTCCCGCGATGTTCCGGCAGATAATCTCCTCATCCGGATCCGTCTCGGTCGGTGACAGGAGATTGCGGGTAATCATTCGTTTCAGGACGATTTCATCACGCCGGCTGTCCGTATCCAGTTCATACCCGATGCGGACGATATTGGAGGATATTTCATCATCTACCGGCAGATAGCCGGCGGTACAAAAACTCAGCGTGTCGGTGTCACGGTCTTCGATGCCGGGATCGTCTTCTCCCGTAAAGACGCCCGCCAGAATCCCATCCGGCTGAACAGCTGACGCCAAGTCCTGACGAATAAACTCAAATGTCGGCGCCACCGACTGGAATGGTCGCAGTGCTGACTGACTGGCTCGCTTGGCTTTGAATCCGGCGTACATACTCGAATACAATGCCACGGCGATCACATCCATCAGGGCAATCGCTACGATCAGCTCCAGCAGCGTAAAGCCGCCGGCAAAACGGGTTGTTTTAAGAGTCACTGTCATAAACTAATGTGGTTAACGTAATATCGCGCGTGCGGTTTCGCTGCTGCCAGGTCACCGCCACATTAACTTCTTTGATACCTGCGGTTATCCAGTCAGAAACCTCAAGCGTCCAATTATAATCTTCGTACTGTTCTTCATCAAAGGTTCCGGAAGCCGAGCCGCTTTGCCAGTCTTCCTGCAGGAGCACCTCGGCCAGCTTTGTTTCGGCCAGGTCCAGTGCTTCATAGCGTCGCGCACTGTCGGAGGCCAGAACCGTGACCACCGAGACGCCTTTCATCGCCGCTGGAAGCACCAGCCCCACCAGAAGCAAGGCTGCCAGGATTTCCATCAGCGTAAAGCCGCTATGTCGTGTTTTAAAATTTTTAGTATTCATTGTTTTGTTCATCATCGTATGGATTGATGATTTCGTAGTGTTCGGCCGGACTCCAGCAGACAATCTCCAGTACGTTTTCCCGGTTATCTTCCAACCGTACCCGTCCCTCTCTGGAATATCCTTTCGCATTAAACGGCAGGTAATAAACGCCGCTGCCGTCGGTTTCGACGTCTTCAAAATCCAGCGTGATTTCCGTCGGAATCTGAAAATAATTGCCAAAGCTGGTTTTCAGAGGTTCATATTGGCTATCGGTAATCGACGAAATCCAATAGCACTGCCGGTTCAGGTCAAAGTTGACGCGATGAGGCCTGCTGTCAAAAATCGCGTGGAGTCTGGCATACCGTGTCATCATCAAAATGTGTTCAGACATATCATTGACCTGACGCGATGAAAAGAATCCGCTCAGCGACGGCGCCGCCATGGCCAGCACCGTACACAGGACAATCATCACCAGAATCAATTCCAGCAGGGTAAATCCGCGTGGTTGGAAAACAGGATGGCGTGTGCCTGCGGTCATTTAGTCCTTCCGCTCATTCTTGTCTTCGGTCCAGTTGGTAATGTCATCGTCGTTGCCGGAAATCCCGTCCGGGCCGGCCGAATGCAGATCGAATCCGTATTCGTTGTACTGTCCGGGTTGACGGTAATAGTATTCCTTGCCCCACGGGTCCACCGGGACGCCGCGTTCCAGGTACGGGCCTTTCCAATCGTCTTTGGTATTGGACGGCTCATCAACCAGCGCTTCAATGCCTTCGGTATTCGTCGGGAAACGTCCCGTATCAAGCTCAAAGGTATTGATGCAGCTGCTGATCGTTCTGATATCGGTTTTTGCGGCGGTTTCTTTCGCCTGCTGGCTGCGTTTGGTAAACTTCGGCACAACCACCGAACCTAATACTGCCAGGATTACCAGCACCAGCAGCAGTTCGATCAGTGTAAATGCATTTTGTTTTGAGCGTTTCATCATAGTGTACTCCGGATTCATCTATTAATGTATCAGTTCCTGTAAGTTGAAGATTGGCAGCAGCATCCCGATGACAATTGTCCCGACAAAAGCCGCCATGAAAAACAGCATCAGCGGTTCAGCAAACGAGACCGCTGTTTTTAGATTTCTGTCCAGTTCTTTCTCGTTGACGTCTGCCAGTCGCGACAGTTCTTCGCCTAATCGTGAGCTTTCCTCGGCGACGGTAATCATTTCAATATTGGATCCGGAAAACAGTTTCGGACACGCCCGAAGACTTTGCGACAGCGATGTGCCTTTACGCACCTTTTCAATCGCATCGTCCATGGTGGCTGCCAGTGTCCGGTTGCCGATGGCTTCCTTGGCTACATGCAGAGCATTCAGCAGCGGTACACCCGCGTTCAGCAGTGTGCCCAGCATGCGCGCAAAGCGTACGAATGCGAACCGGGCCGTGAGTTTCCCCAATAGCGGCGACTTTAATATCCAGCGTTCAAACGCCGCTTTGCCCTCGTCCCGTTGCAGATAGCTTCGGGCAATCAATACTAAGAATACGATCACGCCGACGATAAGCACCCAGTATTTCATGACAAATGTGCTGGCTGCCACAATCCCCTCAGTCAGCGGCGGCAGCGTCCCCCCGAACTCATTAAAAATAGATGAGAACCGCGGGATAAAATAGATTAGCAAAAACAGCAGGATAAAGACCGCCAGAACCATCAATACCATCGGGTAGATTAGTGCCGACTGGACGCGGCTTTTCAAGTCCTGCTCCTGTGCGCGGAAATCGGCGATCTGGCCGAGTACCAACTCCAGAAAACCGCCGGTCTCGCCGGCCTGTACCATTGCGACATAGATCGACGGGAAATACTTCGGCCATCGGCTCAACGTATCGGCCAGGCTGACACCGTTGGCGACACTGTCATGGACCTGTGTCCATAATTCCTTGGCAGCGGGCTTTTCTGACTCGCGGCTCAGAATTTTCAGCGTCCGGCTCAGCGGCAGTCCCGACGCCAGCAGGTTCGAGATTTCACGCGTAAACATCTCGATATCTTTTTTCGACAACCTGTGCGAAAACCGTCGTTGAGGTGTCTGGTCTTTGGCGCTTTCCTGTACCTGCGACGGATGCAGGCCCTTGTCGATCAGCGTGTCAATCGCCTCGGTTCGACTTGCAGCAGTAATGCGGTCCGACACTGTCTGGCCCTGTGAATTGGTTGCTTGATATTGAAAAATCGGCATCGTCGCAATCCTTATTCAAGAGGTCCGTTCAGTTCGTCTTTGGTCACGCGGAAGACTTCCTCAATAGTCGTCGTTCCGGCGTGCAAATATCTCGCCGCATCCTGACGCAGATTATTCATGCCTTCTTTCATTGCCTGCATGCGGATATCGCGCGCGGTGGCGTTGGCCAGCAGCAGTGTTCGGATGTCTTCGGAAACCACCATTTGCTCAAAAAGACCAATTCGTCCGAGATAGCCGGTACCTTGGCATTTCTCACAGCCGGTGCCGTGGTAGAGCTTTTCCGGGATGAGCTCACCGTGGCGTTTCCGCAGGGCATCAGTATCCGCCTGCGGCACTTCGCATTTGCAGTCTTCACAGATCACCCGAATGAGTCGCTGGGCCAGTACCGCCTCCAGAGATGACGCTACCAGATACGGCTCAATGCCCATGTCCACCAGCCGCGTCAGTGCGCCGGGGGCGTCATTGGTATGCAATGTTGAAAAGACCAAATGGCCCGTCAGTGATGCCTGAACGGCGATCTCAGCGGTTTCAAAGTCGCGAATTTCACCGACTAAAATCACATCCGGGTCATGTCGAAGAATGGACCGCAGGCCCTTGGCAAATGACATCCCGCGTTTATTGGACACTTGAATCTGGTTGATACCGTGAAGCTGGTATTCGATTGGGTCTTCAATCGTCACGATTTTTCGTTCGATATCGTTGATTTTCGCTAATGAAGCATACAGGGTCGTGGTTTTGCCGCTGCCGGTCGGCCCGGTGACGAGGATAATCCCGTGCGGCCGCTTGATAACCTCCTCGAAGATGTCCAAATCGCGTGGCCCCATCCCAATCTTGTCGAGACCCAACAGAACCGAAGAACAGTCCAGCAGACGCAGTACAACCGCTTCGCCGTGCAGCATCGGGATGATCGAAACACGAATGTCCACTTCCCGTCCGCTCAATACCACTTTGATACGGCCGTCCTGCGGTACCCGCTTTTCGGCGATATCCAGATGGCTCAAAATCTTGATACGCGAGACAATTGCTGATTGAAACTGCTTGACTGTTGCCGGAATCGAAGCGTTTTGCAGCACGCCGTCAATACGGTATCGCACCCGAAGCTCATCTTCGAACGGTTCCACATGCACGTCCGTGGCCCGCATCTCAATCGCTTCGGTCAAAATCTGATTCACGAATCGGATGATGGAGGCGCCTTCGGCTCCATCGGTCAGGTCAAGGTCTTCATCTTCGATCTGCGTCAGAAACTGCAGGCCGCTGGCCTGTGCCTCGTCCATCATCGTTTGGATGGTATCGGCACCTAAGCCGAGATACTGTTTGATGAAACGACTGATTTCCGCCTGCGGCGCGAGTGCGATGTCTAAATCCTCGCCGGTCAGCAGTCGCAGTTCGTCAATTCCCGTCAGATCCAATGGATTGGAAATCACCGCGTAAACGGTTCCGTTGTTCAGGGCAATCGGGGCAATCTGCCGTTCCAGCAGCACCCGCGCATCGAACCGTGACAGCGATTCCTTCGTGGCCGAATATCCGCTCAGGCTGTCCAGGTAAGGGCAGGCCAACTGTTCGGCCAGGTGTTTCAGAAGGGCGGATTCGGTGACAAAACCGCCTTGAAGCAGCGACGAGATGAGGTCGTCGCTGCCGGCGGCTGCCTGGCGGGCCTGCGGGAGGGTTTCATCGGACAGCAGGCCGCACCGATGCAGACTGTCAAGAATTCGGTTCGTTTGTTGTGTCATAAAATTATTTCGTGTCTAAAACATTATTCCAGTATTCTCATCATAACCAGGATCGCTTCCTGTTTGATGGTCAAAACTTCAGCCAGTTTTTTTCGGGCGACCAGCAATTGCTGTTTGCTCTTTTCCCGAGCGCCGCGTAAGGCGGCTAATTTGGCTTTGACCTCAGCGGTCGTTGGCGCATCCTTGTCCAGTGTCTGCTGCAATGCCTTTTGGGCTTCTTCAATCGGATCAGCTGTTTTTGCCGCCGACATCCGCATAAAACCGCCGCGGTCGGACAAATCCAGTACCGCTGTTACTCGCGGTTCAATGACCTTCCATTCTTCGTCGGTGACGCCGAGGCGTTTTTTGATCTCGGCCAGCCGGCGGGTTCGCATCTGCCCCATTTGTGCCTGAAGGCTCTTTTGAATCTGCTGGCGAATCTTGTCGCTGTCAGCGCCGCCTTTTCCCGAACCCGAAAGAGCACCGGTAATCCCGGACAGGTCGATTTGCATCCCGGATACGTCAATGTTGCTGTCTTCGCCGCTGCCTTCATAAATCACGTTGCCGTCTTCATCCTGAACGACCACATAACTTTCGACCGCAACTTCTTCAGTAACGACTTCCTCGTCGGCAGCCATTACTAAAGTTGTCAGTCCCAGACCACACAATACTGCCAATGTAAACCGTTGAATGTTTGTAAATGCCCTCATTGTTTGACTCCAAAATTTGTAAGTTTCGATAGACAAAGGGGTTCCCACCGAACCCCTTTGCCTGAATAGAGGGCTGAAACCTGCAAATCTTTCACAAAAACGCCTTGAAACTCGGATATTTTTAGTGTTTCGACGTCTTCGGAGTCAAAACCTGTGGAATCAAATGCGGCTTAGTCCAGCATTCCCATCATGACCAACTGGGCTTCCTGCTTGAGACTCAGCACTTCGCGCAACTTCTGCTGTGCCTTGACCAAATCCTGTTTCGCCTTTTCCTTGGCACCTCGCAGAGCGGTCAGTTTGGCCTTGATTTCTGTGGATGAGGGAGCGTCTTTTTCAAGAGTCTGCTGCAGCTCAAATACGGCCTTTTCGACCTCACTGGCATCTGCATCCGGTTTTTGAGGCTCACGGCCACGGCCCCGGCCGAACATGCCCCGCATCATCCCGCCCCGGCCGCTGGCGGCCCAGCTTTGCGTCATGACTTCTTTCAAACGCGGTTTGACCACGGTCCATTCCTCGTCGGAAACGCCCAGTCGCTCCTGCATCATCGATAGCATCCGTTCTTCCATGGCCGACCGATCAAAACCCCGACGATCGCCTCCGCGACTGCCGCGGTCGCCGTCCGGACGCCGGCGGGAATCTTCAGCCGCCGAAACAAACGTCACCGCCATGGCGACCAACAATACAATGACCAGTCCCTTTTGCAGGTTTTTCGAAGTCAACATGTCAACAATCTCCTTATTAAATAGTCAAAAAAACGGTTTCTGAGCACAAACGCCCAATTATTTTTCCCTGTCGCCCTGAAAGTGCCTCAACGTCCGGAAAAGTTACACCGGCAATTCACAATAGTCACCATTTTCCATGAATTCAAAAACTAAACATTGAAACAGAGCGAAAATTACATCGCATTCAGGCTCGCTTTCGTCTGGAATCCAAGGCGATGTTTCTCTTAAGTATCTTTACTATAGAGGGTTAGATGAGATTTGGGGCAAGAAAGAAGGAATGCGGTTTTGGGGTGCCGCATTCCTTAATATAGATAGATTCTATGTGATTTCCCAGAGGGCTTATCGCTTCAGCAGGGCATCTGTCAGAGCCTCCATAGCGTTTTTGGTAGGATTCACAAAGTTTTCGGCCGGGGTGGACTGGACGGCGTTGTAGGAATATTTTTCCAGAGCTTCGTCCAGTTCTTTGAGGGTGGCCTTGACGGCCGGGCGTCTATCTTTGGCGGCTCGATTGCGGAGAATCCGGATTTTTTCATAATCCTGAATGCCTTCACGCAGTCGTTCAAATCGCAGGCTGCTGCGCGGACCGGGATAGACCAGGTAGCAGTCGCCGCTTGGCCAGCCCTTGGCGGGATATTTGGTCTCAAAAAACGGATCTTCCGTCCAGGAATTATACGCCCATCGCAGAAAACCGCTTAATCCCTCGGCAGCGGCAAAGTGACCCAGCCAGGTCGATTCCGCGGGCGGCGAGAATGTAAACGTGTTGGGAACCCGCGGCCCGGTGCAGACATAAAAAGTCGTTTCCAGCATCGGATCAGCAGCCCGCTTGGCGACAACTTCGGGATTATAAGGATGATTCAAGATTGCACTCCAGTCGTGAATCTTAAATTCCTTCGGCGCGTGGTTGGTCGCGCTGGCGACCATCAGGGACGGTGCAGTATCATTAATCATGTCAATGACCTTCTTCATCATCGCATCCGGACGTTCATCCATCGCAATTGCCACACGCCCCAGCCATCCCTTTTGCTTCAGATGCTTCTCAAACGCCTTCAAGAACGGCGTCCAGTGGGCCTCGTACTCATCCGAGCCGGGCTTGGCGCTGATGGTTTGATAGTCGCCGGAGGCCGCATCCACATACCGGAACCGGTTCGACCACGGACACATCGAGTAGCAGTTGATGCGGTCGGTAAATCCCCATTTCTCGGCGGCTTCCACATACCGGTCAAAAATTGTAAAATCATACGTCCACGTTCCATTGGGCTTCTTGATCCACTCAACCATTCCCTCAAACGGGTCATACGTCTGGGCGCCCCACGGCTGGTGCAGCAGTGAAACCGTCAGGCATTTTTGCCCGGTCTGGGCTAGCAGTTCATAATAAGGTTTCATCATGGCAAAATGCGCGTCGCTCCACGGCTCGACACCATGCCAGCGTGCAATCGAATACGGGTTTTGCCACAGGTCCAGATGGAAATCCCACTCCAGCGCATTGGGCAGAGTGATCGGCTTGACCTCGACTGTCAGCGGCAGGGTGATGCTGTTGC
The DNA here is from genome assembly GCA_028282905.1 of Sedimentisphaerales bacterium. Lineage (GTDB taxonomy): Bacteria > Planctomycetota > Phycisphaerae > Sedimentisphaerales > Anaerohalosphaeraceae > 4572-13. The sequence goes on from JANQGW010000143.1 coordinate 26,527, forward strand.
CGTTTTTCGCCAGCGCCTTGACGATGACTGTATGTTCACCGGCAGATGCATTCTCAGGTACGTTGACCGTTACCCAGACCGAACGCGTTGTTTTAGCCGGGATGTCCAGCCGGTCAATCGGGTCGATAATATCCGGGTACAGTTTGCCCAATACGCCAGTGTAACGTAAAAACATGGCACTACTCTTCAGCGGTGCGCCGTCGGTGGTACTGAGGCGGACTTGTTTGACACCACCACGTGAAAACAGGGCGATCTGCGTATGGACCCGCTCGCCTCGCCAGGCAGTCAACTTAGCCTGCTTTTGAATGGCGGTAATTTCCGGGATTCGTTGCCGACCGTAGCGACGATCAACACTAACAAACGAACCGGCCAAGCCATCGGTTGCCAGTTTTTCCCAAGTCAGGTTTGAAGTTTTTACAGTTGGCTCTTTCTCCAGGTAATACCCTTCGATTTCACAAACATGTCCACCGTTTTGCTTGCCTGCGGAGTTATCGGTCATGGTCACACGCACATACCGCAGTGATTGTGTTTTAAACCGAAATACATCACCGGTTGCTTTAGACGGCGACGAGTTTTTTGTGCGGTCAGCCAGCATTGTCCACTGCTTTTTATCGTCGGAACCTTCAATGCGATATTTATAGGTTCGTTCCCCCGGCCAGTAAGTCCACAACGCGATGGTGTTGATTTTTTGGGTTTTCTGCATGTCAATCGTCAGCGCATTGGGCAGTTCCAGACCGGCCCAATGATTGTTGGCATTGTTCTTGACACCATCCACGGCCATGGCCGGTGTCTGGTTGTTCCAGTGAGTTTTTGATTCGCTGGCCGGCTTTTTCAGAAACAGGTTCGGGCCGTCAAATGTCATTACAGCGTCACCTGTCGATGGAAAATCCTCACCTTCCTCCGGCTCAAATACCGGATGCGTTCCGCCAAAAACCGCAGCTTGTGCACTCACACTTGTCAGAAGCATTGCACATGTCAATAAAAGACTGAACAATGTAATATTTTTCTTAAGGTTCATCATCAAATTCCTTTCCTGTCTTTCTATCTGTTATATTCCTAATTAAATCATTTTAAATAGCTAAAGGTCTTACCTGGCAACCGTTCTGCCGCTCTTTTTTTGCTGCTCAAGCAGTTCGCTTAGTTCCGCAACCATCTGCGGATGTTGCTTTGCCAGGTCTTTGCTCTCTTTGATATCCTCTTTAATATTATATAGCCGTTTTCCGACAAGTTTCCACGAACTTTTTCTAATTGCAAAATTCCCGGAGTAATCATGATGAATCATGGATTCCCGGATCGGCTCTGTCTCGCCCATCAGCACACCCAGTGCGTTGAAGCTGTCCTCACCCATATCCCCTGTAATATCATAATCAACAATCGCTGCGAATGTCGCCATCATATCCGTCAGGCATATCATCGTATCATTTTCCGTGGCCGGCTTGATTCTTCCCGGCCAGCGTGCAATGAGCGGCACCCGGTGTCCGCCGTCCCAGATGCTGGTCTTAAACCCGCGCAGCACACCGGCGCTTTTATGCCCGAATGTCCCGTCAATTCCTCCCGACTTCGGCCCGTTATCACTGGTTAAAATGATCAGCGTATTCTGTTCGATGTTCAACTCTTGAACGGTCTTGACGATCTGACCAACCATCCAATCCAGAAATTGTATATGGTCGCCCCGTATTCCCGCCTGGCTCGTTCCCCGCATAAACTCCGGCATAATGTTGGGCCGATGCGGTGCTTCCGGCGTTAGGTGCAAATAAAACGGGCTATTTGATTTTTCCTGGACATGTTCTGTAATAAAATGAATCGCCTTGTCTGTATAAATCTTGTCCACATCGTAAGGCTGCCAGTCCTCCGCGACGACCATGGGACCATCGGCGTGACTTTTGTGCCAGTTCATCTCATGCTTGGGTACTTCTCGAATCTCCGGATTGTGGACATAGTAATCCATCGGCTTCAGCTTGCTCATGATTTTGTGATTTTCAACAAACGTCAGGGGATACAAATTCTGTGCTGAAGCCGTCACAAAGGAGTAATCAAACCCCAGTTCTTTCGGGCCTCTGCCCAGATGGCCCTTCGAGTAATCGACCGGCTCGGTGTCTCCCCAGCCGAGGTGCCATTTTCCGATCTGCGCCGTTTGGTAGCCACACTCCTGCATCATGTTACCGATGGTCTTTCTGTTTGGCTCGATCAGACAGCGGTCATACCCGCTCCACAGCACTTCCTTCTTCAGCCGGCCGCGCCAGCAATAGCGTCCCGTCAACACGCCGTAGCGGGTAGGCGTACAAACCGCCGAAGGACTGTGAGCATCGGTCAGACGTATTCCTTCATTCGCCAGTGCATCAATATTGGGCGTGCGGATTTTTTCCGCTCCATAACAGCTAAGGTCGCCAAATCCCAGGTCATCTGCCATGATGTAGATGATATTGGGATTGGCCGGCCCGAAACTTTTTTGAGAAGCAAAACATCCCGCCATAGATACCAATATCATGCCTGCACCGATTGTCCTTAAAAAACACCGCCGGGTGAAGTTGCGCATATAATCTCCCTATAAACAAGTTATGGCTTTTCGCTCTTCAGGCAACAAGCCTGTAGTACCACTTGTCGCCTGTCAGTCGTTGTTCAAATTATTTATGTTCTTCTATGAGCACATTATCAATGACCAGTGTTCCTTTTTCTTTGCTGTTTTTATGAATCCCGATAAACCAGTCTGATTGATTGCCTGTTGTTAACGTGATCGTTTTCTTTGTCCGTTTCCATGTCCCTTCGGTCAGATCGTGTTTGACAACACTTTCCTGTCCGGCGTCATCGCTTCCGGCAATAAATGTGTAACGATCAGGTGTGTCGGACAGATAATCGAACGAGATGCGATATTCCGTCTTGGGTTTCAGTTCCAGCGTCGCCGGAACAGTACGATAGATAATTCCCTTGTGGTTCTCGCTGCGTGTTTTCAGAGAGAATTCACCGTCAATGGTATCATCCGTATAGGGCAGATTGGTTTCGGACAAATGAGTATTCATCGGTCCCTGCCAGCCGTACATAAATGGTCCCCAGCCCTCATCGACATTTTCAAAGTCCTCAAACAATACAACGTTCTTTGCGCCCCTGGGTGCCGTACTGCGGCCGGATTTGACCACACGCACGTCGTCAAACTTAACGCTCGATTCTTTACTGCCGGTACCGGCTGACAGTGTTACCACCGCCGAATCAACACCGGCCGGCACATCAAACAGTACTTTGATCCGATGCCAGCGACTTTTGTACTTACTCGACTGGTCGGTATAGTTCGGCAGCAAGACGGTCAAACGGACTGTGCTGCCGAACTATACCGACC
>JANQGW010000149.1 GCA_028282905.1 Sedimentisphaerales bacterium
TTAAAACGCTGACCCGCAGCGCCAGTCTTGACCAACCAACCAATATTACACAAACCCTCTGGCAGCAGGCAAAAGAACTGTTTACCAAATGGCACAAATCCCGCGGCGGTGCCCTCCGGCTGCTGGGCTTCGGCGTTTCCGGCCTGACCACTGAAGGTACCGGCCAGAAAATGCTGTTTGCCGATCCACAGGATCAAAAACAAAAGAAACTTGACACCGCCTTCGACAGCATCCGCAACAAATACGGGGCCAACAGCCTTAAACGCGGCGGTTAACTATATCACCGGCAACCACAAGAGTTCCTTAAGCATTTTATTGAAGACCGCTTATCTGCCATTGACAATCTCGGTATAACTCGTCATAATTGATGTTTGGGGTTTTAATTTGACGGCGACAATTACATCCAGACTCAATAATGACGAAATGGTAGTGAAAACAATGAAAAAAAACGCTTTTACGCTAATTGAACTGCTCGTCGTCATCGCTATCATCGCCCTGCTGTTATCGATTGTGCTTCCCAGCCTAAGCAAGGCGAAAGATAAAGCCAAAAACGTCATCTGCCGGACACATGTGAAAGGTATCGGCGTCGCAATCTTACTCTATCTGGATGACAACGAATCCAGGGCGTTTAATAACAGAAACACCAACGGACACCTCTGGTACGACGATAAAGGCGACGTAATTACACCGGACAATGCCGGCTGGTGGCCGGATGCCTATTGGGCGGTGGGCTACGGAGCATACACTTCAGATGAAAAAGTTTTTAGCTGTCCTTCGTTTGTCTTAAAGGACGTGGGAGCATTGATGTATTCCAACCGCTCCAATTACCAAACCACCCAAACCAATCTGAAACGGGCGGCCGGGTATGCGTTGAACAGCTTCTTTTTTCGTGATCCGGAGGCATCCAGCACCAGCCAAAACAGATATAACCGTAAAATAAGTACGCTGAAGTCTCCGAGCCGCTTTATCATCACCCATGACCACATGGAGCCGAAAATTGAAGGCAATTCAAGCGGCGGCGAACAGAATGATATGCTGTATATACCTGCCGGCAATTCATATAACCTGTCACAATACCGCACAGGCTCTCGACGAGAATACTATGGCAATATATTCAGACATTCCAAAAAGAACAAGAACTGGGATGAACCATCGCAGCGGGCCACACGCACACCACTTATTGATCAAAATCCAAACGGCAATGTAAACGTCCTGTTTGCTGACGGCAGCGCCGACAAAATCATGGAAACAACAGGGCACAATATTCCCTATAGTATGTACAGCGGCACCGACTGAGGACAAGATGTGTTGATTTTGCCCCAAAAGCTGTCATTGATATTTCGCTGCTTTTGGATGTTTTGTTTATTGAACTTACCATAAACAAGTTTGAGCCATTCACTCATGAATTGCTGAAATCACGGTTTTCAACGTCGCTTCATGAGCCTTTTTGGCCGTTTCCAGATCTACCTTGGGCCCAACATGGATAAATCCTGAAACTTTACAGCGCTTATTTCGAATCTGGTAGTCCGCCGCTAAAAACGTCAGGTAATTGCATAGAAAATCTCCCGGGTCACCATCGATATCGGCCCAGACCTTCAAATCAGGCACCACTTCGGATACTGCCTCGCGAATCGCTTCGGCCGGCAGCGTCAGCGGTACTACTTCGCCATCCTCATAGGTCTTACTAAACCCGCAAAAACATCCCGGCTGTGTCGGCTCCAGAAAATCATTGCGCCAGACCTCTAAATGCCGGGCGTTGCACTCGATCTCCCACGGACCATGGCCCAGCCCATAACAAATGATGGCTTCGGGGCGGTGCTTTCTCACAACGCGATGAAAATCCGACCAGGTATCCTGATAATCCACCTCAAAATCACCGTCACCTTTCGGATTAACCTTAGTGCCGCCGGGAAATGTCGGAAAAAAAGCCACAACATCATAACCGCTGCCCTGCCAGTTCTCGCCCTGCCAGCCGACAGGGTTCAATTCCGCGTCCTGACTGAACGGTATCAGCATCTCATTGGTGGGCGGCCAGTATCCTGTCAGCAAAACTGTTTTGGGTCGGCTGCACCCACCGGTTATTTGCATAAATAAACTCACACCAACCAACAGCAGAGTATTTTTAATGATTGTCTGACTTCTATTAGATAATTTCATTGCAGTAAGCCTCAATGCGTCTCAGAGAAAACGATAACAGTCATAAGACGATAGCGGAAAAAACGATTTTCGTACAGTTTATTTTCCGCGATTGAAATAAAAGTAAGCAAAACTCCATTAGTGTAAAACCCGTGCCAAAAGGACTTTAAAAAATAGCTGAACGTCCGTATAAAAATTTTTTTTATCCGTTAATCTCTTGTTTTCAAGAACTAACGTCAATCACACTTTTTTTTTGCTTTTTTAGACTTGTATCACGACCCGCGACCTGTATATTAGCGTAATAGCTAATGGCTACATGTTGTTATTTCACTGAACGATTATTCTACATCTTGTATTCATACAGGGAGGTTAAAATGTCCAACGAACGGATTCGCAATGAGGGCGAACGTAACATTAATTCAGACTTTAAACCATGGGAGAAGTCCGGTAATATGGCTGAAAAGGGGCTTAAAATCAAGCCGCATTTTGCCACGCCCGGCACCCATCCGTTCGATGAATTAGAGTGGGACCAGCGTCAGGCCAAGATTGCGGACGAAACCGGAAAGGCCATTTTTGAGCAAAATGACGTGGAAGTACCCGCAAACTGGAGTCAACTGGCAACAAAAGTCGTTGTCAGCAAGTACTTTTACGGCGATATGACCACCGGCCAGCGTGAACGCTCGGTCAAGCAGTTGGTTCACCGCGTTTGCCGGGCCATCGCCGACCGCGGCCTCAAGGACGGCTACTTTGCGACCCAGGAAGACGCCGAAGCCTATTATAACGAACTGACCTACCTGTGCGTCAACCAATACGGTGCCTTCAACTCGCCGGTCTGGTTCAATGTGGGCCTGCACGACGTTTACGGCGTCAAGGGCAGCGAGCACAACTTCTACTGGGATCAGGAAGAAAACAAGGCTGTCCCCTGCGAAAGCAGTTACGAATATCCGCAGGCATCGGCCTGCTTTATCCAGTCGGTCGATGACACGATGGACGATATCATGCGTCTGGCCCGCAGCGAAGCGATGCTCTTTAAGCATGGCTCCGGCACCGGCACAGATATGTCCACGCTCCGCAGCAGCAAGGAAAAGCTCTCCGGCGGCGGTAATCCCTCCGGTCCGCTGAGCTTTATGCGGGTATTCGATCAGATCGCAGCGGTGATTAAGTCCGGCGGAAAAACACGCCGCGCCGCCAAGATGCAGTCGCTGATGATCGGCCACCCGGACATCAAAGACTTCATCACCTGCAAGACCGAAGAAGAAAAGAAGGCCTGGGCCTTGATGGAAGAAGGCTACACTGCCGACGACGCCTACAACAGCGTTATGTTCCAGAACGCCAACCTGTCGGTCCGCGTCACCGATGACTTCATGGATGCTGTCGAAAAGGACGGCAAGTGGACCACCAAGTCCGTTACCACCGGTGAAGACATCGATGACCTGTCGGCCCGCGAGTTGATGGATATGATCTCCGAGGGTACCCGCGTCTGCGGCGACCCCGGTCTGCAGTACCACACAACCATCAATAAATGGCACACCTGCCCGAATTCAGGCCCGATCAACGCCTCGAATCCGTGCAGCGAATACATGTTTGTCAATAATTCAGCCTGTAACCTCGCCTCGCTGAACCTGATGAAGTTCCGCAACGAGGACGGTTCTTTCGATATCGACAACTTCAAACGGGCCATCCGCCTGTTTATCATTGCCCAGGAAATCCTGGTCGATAACGGCAGCTACCCGGAAGCCCGCATCACCGAAAACAGCCACCGCTTCCGTCCGTTGGGACTGGGTTACGCGAATCTTGGCTGTTTGATGATGAGCCTGGCAATGCCGTACGATTCCGATCAGGCCCGTGCCTGGGCGGGTGCCATTACCGCGATTATGACCGGTACCGCCTATTCGGTCAGTGCTGAAGTTGCGGCGATCAAAGGCGCATTCGATGATTTCGAAGCTAACAAAGACGCGATGCTTAACGTCATCGGAATGCACCGGGAGCACGCGTACAACATTCCGGAAATGCACTGCCCGGACTACCTGCTCAGCAGTGCTAAAAACGCCTGGGACCAGGCCTTTGACGCCGGCAGCCAGCACGGCTACCGCAACGCACAGGCCACCGTACTGGCTCCGACCGGCACCATCGGCTTTATGATGGACTGCGACACCACGGGCGTCGAGCCGGACATCGCGCTGGTCAAGTACAAACTGCTGGCCGGCGGCGGCATGCTCAAGCTGGTTAACCGCACCGTTCCGATGGCTCTGGAACGTTTGGGTTACAGCGCCGACGAAATTCAGCAGATTTGCGACACCATCGACGCCGATGACACAATCGAAACGTCCAAGATCATCCGCGAAGAACATCTGCCGATCTTTGACTGTGCGTTCAAAGCCAAAAACGGCAAGCGGCACATCCATTACGCCGCACATTTGAAAATGATGGCCGCGGTACAGCCGTTCCTGTCCGGTGCCATCAGTAAAACCATTAATATGCCGACCGAAAGTACCGCTGATGAAATCGCGACGGCATACATGGAAGGCTGGAAGATGGGCCTCAAGGCCGTGGCGATCTACCGCGACGGTTCCAAACGCCTCCAGCCGGTGAATACCGACACCAAGAGCGACGACAAGAAGAAGAAAAAGGCCGCCGATGACGCACCGGCCGCACGTCCGTTCCGCCGCCGTCTGTCCGAGACGCGGCAGTCACTGACGCACAAATTCTCTGTCGCCGGTCACGAAGGATATCTAACGGTGGGGCTGTACGAGGACGGTCAGCCTGGTGAACTGTTTATCACCATGGCCAAGGAGGGCAGCACCGTTGGGGGGCTTATGGACGTTGTCGGCACCTGCGTATCAATGGCTCTGCAGTACGGCGTGCCGCTGATCACGCTGGTCGATAAATTCCGCCACGCACGTTTTGAGCCGGCGGGCATGACGTCCAACAAGAATATTCCGTTTGCCAAGAGTCTGATCGACTATATCTTCTGCTGGATGGGCTGTCAGTTTATTCCGGGATACGCGGAAAAAAATACGCCCAACCGCACGCCGGCACCGGCTGCGGACAATAAAAACAGCACCACGGCCAAGGAACTGGTCAAAAAGACCCAGGATCTGGCCAAGAAGATCGATCAGGCCAAGGCCATCGGCAAGAAACCTGCCGACAAGGCTGCCCAACCAGTGAAAGAGGCGCCTGCCGCCAAACCTGCGGCTCCGAAGGTTTCCGACCGGTTCGCCGAACAGACCGCTGACCGCGTCGTCCAGACCGTCACCAGCGCGATCACCGGCGACGACGGTACCAAGACCGCGGCTATGGGACAGTTTAATGAGCAGTTCAACCATTTCCAGGACGACGCCCCGGCCTGTGACGTCTGCGGTAGCATTTGCGTCCGCAACGGCACCTGCTACCGCTGCTTCAACTGCGGCAACTCCATGGGATGCTCCTAAAGCACCCCATGACTTAAACAAGTAACTTCTCCAACCCACCCCCCGCAACTTCGGTTGCGGGGGGTGTTTTTTATCCTGCCCGCCTCTTTTGCATCCGCCAGACAGGTTTTTGTTGAGAAATCAGCGTTTGTGTGCTATAGTAAGGCCATCGTTAACAGCAGGCTAATCAAACATTATAATAAAGGGATCGATCATGTGCGACAATCATCCGGGCGGCAATAAAGACTGTAAAAGCGACGAACATATCAAACACCTGTGTTTTCTCCTCTCGGACGGATTCGACGAGAAAAATCCGGACGAATTCAAGGGCCTGGTCGAAGAACCCCGCTTCCAATGTCACACCTGCGGCCGGACGGCACACTCGGCGGAAAATGTCTGTATGCCGATTGAGCTGTAAACAGGTGATTCTGCCTGAAAATCCGCGTTATCAGCATCAAAAACAGGGCAATTGCGTATTTACCCCCCGCAACTGGGTTGCGAGCGTTAAAACCTTTAGCACTGCAGGCCCCAAACACCCGCTGATTTGCGGTTTTTTGCGAAAAAGCAGTTGACAGGTCTGGATATAAGGCTATAATAACTCGCTTTCAATGAGGTCCGCAGGTGATTTACAGCCTCATAACGCAGTGCTTTTGCCTGCAAAACGGTCCTAACCGCCTTTGACGGCGGGGTTTAAACGCGATAATCGCTCTAACAATTGTGGAATTGGTAAGACATTATGAAGAGTTTTTTAGCAAAAAAAGAAACAGTCGAGCGTAACTGGCGTGTGGTTGACGCCAGCGATCAGATTCTCGGCCGCATGGCGGTCAAGGTCGCTACCGCCCTGATGGGCAAAGACAAACCGACCTACACGCCCCACGTTGATACCGGCGACTACGTTATTGTCGTCAACGCCGAGAAGATCCGCGTGACCGGCAACAAAGCCGATACCAAAGAATACCAGACCTACAGCCATTATCCCGGCGGCCAGAAGATCATCCCCTTCACCCGGCTGATGGAACGTCATCCGGAACGCGTCGTTGAGCTGGCGGTCAAACGCATGCTGCCCAAGAACAAGCTGGGACGTGCCATGTTCAAGAAACTGAAAGTTTACAGCGGCCCGAATCACGATCACGCCGCTCAGCAACCCGTAACCATGGAACTTTAATTCTAATACGGAATAGTTATGACAGATACACAAAACGATAGCCCGTTGATTGATCCGAATATCGTCGCCGAAGCGCCCACAGAGGCAGCTACCGCAGTGACCGCCAAGCCCGCTACGCCGGACAAAGGCGGCTTCATCTGGGGTACCGGTCGTCGTAAAAGCAGTGTTGCACGCGTCCGCGTCAAACCCGGCACCGGCAAACTGATGATCAACAACCGCCAGGTTCACGAATACTTCAGCCAGGACAAGGACCGCAACGCGGTTATGGCTCCGCTGAAAGCCGCAGATATGACCTCTTCCATGGACGTCTTCGTCAATGTTGGCGGCGGCGGCACAACCGGCCAGTCCGGTGCGACCGTTCTCGGTATCGCCCGTGCTCTGAAGAACTACGACCCGAACCTGCAAAACGTCCTGCGTGACGGCGGCTACCTGACACGTGACAGCCGTATGGTCGAACGTAAGAAACCCGGTAAGCCCGGCGCACGCAAGAGCTTCCAGTTCTCGAAACGTTAATTTGCATTACTGGACAAGACCGATTACAATAAGCCGCCGGAATGGGCGGCTTTTTTTATGGACTGATTTAACAAAAACCGCGGATTAACACCAAAACTGTTTTTTCTGTCATCCCAGCCTCCGAGCCGGGATCCATAGCGGAAATGACTGGATGCCGGATCGAGTCCGGCATGACAAATCTGACATATGAAAGGATTTTGATATCATGGTAAGAGTAGCGATTATTGGAGCCAGCGGATATACGGGCGTTGAGTCAATCGAAATCATCCTGCGACACCCGCAGGCGGAGATCGCCTATCTGACCGCCCTGCCGGATGAATGCGAACATGTCGCCGACACGTTCGGTCAGCTTCGCGGCCGGCTGGATATGGAAATCGAACCACTTGATTTGGATACGCTCGCTGCAAAGGCGGATGTGGCTCTGTGCTGTTTGCCGCATAAGGTGTCGATGGGTTTTGTGCCAAAACTGCTGAGTACCGGTGTCAAAGTCATCGACTTTAGCGCCGACTACCGCATTAAGGACGTGGACCTGTACGAAAAATTCTATGTCCCGCATACAGACAGAGAAAATCTCGCCAATGCGGCTTACGGCTTGCCGGAACTGTTCCGCGAAGACATCAAGCAAACTAATCTCGTTGCCAACCCCGGCTGCTACCCGACGGGAGCTTCGCTGGCACTGGCACCGTTGCTGAAAAACGGCCTGATCGAACCGACCGGGATTATCATCAGCTCTGTGACCGGCGTTTCCGGCGGCGGCAAAAACCCCTGCCCGATTTTCCATTTCCCGTATATGAACGAAAATATTTACCCCTACGGCGTTGGTGTTCATCGACATATGCCGGAGATGGAGCAGGTCACCTCATCGGTCGCCGGCAAAGACGTTACTCTGCTGTTCCAGCCGCACGTTGGCCCGTTCGACCGCGGCATTATTTCCAGCACCTATTCTGACCCGACAGGCGATGTAACCGCTGAGCAGTTAAACGCTTTGTATAACGAATTCTACGCCGACGAGCCTTTTGTACAAATCGTCACCGCCCCGCCGGCGGTTAAAAACGTCGCCAAAAGCAACTACTGCCACATTTTCCCGACGGTGGCCAAAGGCAAGGTCGTCGTCTTTTCGGTGATTGACAATCTGATCAAAGGCGCTTCCGGTCAGGCAATCCAGAATATGAACATCCTGTTCAACCTGCCGGAGACGATGGGTCTGGAATAGTGGATTTAAACCATGAAGAGCATGAAGGACATGAAGAAATTATAATTAAGTAAACTTCATGCTCTTCATGAGCTTCATGGTAATATTGGAGCAAAGAAATGGACAAAGGAGTTATAAAAATTGCAACCTGTCAGTTTGGCGTTACGGCTGATGTCACCGCTAACGCCGCACATATTCGAGACTTGATGCAGCAGGCCGCCGACCAGGGTGCCGACATCGTCCATTTTTCTGAATGTGCCCTCAGCGGCTATGCGGGGGTGGATTTTGCCTCATTTGACGGCTTTGACTGGGACGGCTTGAAGTCCGCAACACAGAATATCATGGATTTGGCCGCCAAACTCGACGTCTGGGTTGTACTCGGCAGTTCACATCGCCTGACAGCCCCGAACAAACCACATAACAGCCTGTATTTGATATCGCCGGAAGGAAAACTCGCCGGCCGCTATGACAAGCGCTTCTGCACGACACTGGATTTTGACAATTACACGCCGGGCGATCATTTCGTGCATTTCGACATCAACGGCGTGCGGTGTTCACTGCTGATCTGCTTTGATCTGCGATTTCCGGAGTTGTACCGCGAGCTGGTCAAAGACGGCGTCCAGTGCATCTTTCAGTCATTCTATAACGCCCGTCAGCAAGGCCCCAGCGTCCATACCGACATCATGCGTCAGACTATGCAGGCCAACGCCGCCAACAACGGTCTGTGGGCCTCGATGACCAACTCCTGCGGCTGGTTCTGCCCGTACCCGTCCTGTTTCATCCAGCCGGACGGCAAGATCAGCGCCCAGCTCGATGACCACAAAGAAGGCCTGACCGTCAACACCGTCGATACCAGCCAAACCTTCTACGACCCCTCCGCCCCCTACCGCAAAATGGCCATCGACGGCAAACTCTCTAACGCCATAGAACCCACAATCGACCCGCGATCCGAAAACACAAAAGAACTATAACAACATACTAATTGAGGTCAGAGTATGAAATATAAAACGGTTCAAAAAACAGTACTGATTATTTCAATACTGCTATGCTTTACAGTGAGTGTGCAGGCTGTTGGAATTCCAGCAGATACGATTCTGGTTGAGGCCGAGAGTTTTAAGGACATTGGCGGATGGGTTCTTGATACTCAGGTTATGGATCAAATGGGCAGTCCCTATCTGCTTGCGCACGGTCTGGGCCAACCGGTTGCCGATGCTGTGACAACGGTTGAATTCCCTCAGCATGGCGAGTACCACATCTGGGTGCGCACCCGTGATTGGGTTGGGCAGTGGAAAAATAATGATCTTTCGACAGCGATGAAGGCGGTTGGAACACCTGGGAAATTCCAACTGCTTGTTGACGACCAAGCAGTGAAAACAACCTTTGGCACAGAGGACGCCAAGTGGCACTGGCAGGATGGCGGCGTTATCAGGATCAGAAAGAAAAGCGTTACTTTGTCTCTTCGTGACCTGACGGGTTTTGATGGTCGTTGTGATGCCATCCTTTTCAGCACAAACCATCAGCTAATGCCCCCAAATACCTTGTCAGAAATGCAGGACTTCCGAAGGAGATTACAGGATTATCCCGAATCCCCCCCAATCGCAGGGGAATATGACCTTGTTGTTGTCGGCGGCGGAATGGCTGGCATCTGTTCGGCTGTCAGTGCGGCTCGAAGCGGATGCAGTGTGGCATTAATTCAAAACCGTCCCGTATTGGGCGGCAATAACAGTTCTGAAGTTCGCGTCGGTTTATCAGGTCTGGTTCGTCAGGAGCCTTATCCGAAGCTTGGCAATCTTGTTGATGAAATCGGTCCGGTCGGACACTGGAATAAGTGGGAGGCTGACCGTGCGCCGGATACGCCTCGGAGTCAACACGTTCTGGAGATAATCAAGAGACATCCGGAGAAGATGATTCACAATGCAGGCCCTGCCTCAAATTATGAAGATCAAAAGAAGAAAGATGTTGTTCTGGCCGAGAAGAATATCAGCCTCTTTCTGAATATGCATGTTAATGATGTTACGATGGCTGGAAACCGCATTACAGGTGTTGTCGGTCAAAATACCCGTACGGGTGAAAGACTATTATTCAAAGGCAGGCTGTTTGCTGATTGCACGGGCGATGGAAATCTTGGTTTTCTGGCTAAGGCCGATTTTCGTGTAGGACGAGAACCCAAAAGCCTGACAGCGGAAAAGCTGGCTCCAGAGAAAAGTGATAAACTTGTAATGGGAACATCTGTACAGTGGTATGCAACAAAAGAGGAAAGCCCGTCCACGTTTCCCGAGTGCCCGTGGGCGGTCCAGTTCAATGAGAAAAGCTGCATAAAAACGACCCGAGGTGACTGGGATTGGGAAACAGGAGCCAATTATGATCAGATTACAGAATTCGAACATGTGCGAGATTATGGACTGCGGGTCGTTTACGGCAACTGGGCGGTTCTTAAGAACCATGACAAGTTCAAGAAAGATTTTGCTAATTATCAACTGGATTGGGTCGCTTATATAGGCGGTAAGCGTGAATCCAGAAGACTTCTGGGAGACGTCATATTGCGTCAGCAGGATATTGTCGATCAGAAGGCGTTTCCGGATGCGTGTGTCACGACAACGTGGACCATCGACCTGCACTATCCTAAAACTCCGCTGTGTGCGTGCGATGCCTTTCGTTCAGAAGCAAAGCATGTCAAGATCACGCCGTACCCGATTCCATACCGTTGCCTGTACTCACGTAACATAGAGAACCTCATGATGGCAGGACGAAACATCAGTGTCACCCATGTGGCACTGGGAACGGTTCGCGTGATGAGAACAACCGGTATGATGGGAGAAGTACTGGGAATGGCAGCATCATTATGTAAAAAGCATTCCTGTGATCCACGTGATGTTTATAATAAGCATTTGATGGAATTCAAGGAACTTTTAGAAAGAAAAGAGGTGTGCCCGTCAATTGTTCGTCGGAGCAGTGAACACAGACACGATTAGATTTCAGGAGCAGTTCATGGAGTGGGCAGTATTATACCAGACAGAAGGTTCGTTTGAGGAAATCGTTGGCCTGCTGAGGCAAGGCGGCTACAGCCCACAAGTCTTTTGTGACCCGCACTGCCGACATCTCTACGTCCCCGGAGGCGATACCAGCTCTGTCAAATGCCCTCCTCAATATTTTGTCGCCGTCCCGCGAGATCAGCGGTTCAACGCCCAACGAATCGTTAATCAGTGGATCAAAGAATACCGCAAAAAAACCGCCCAACTCAAAATGAACGTCTTAGGCAAAGCCCTGAAGGCAACTTTTTATACACTTGCAGCGGTCTTCGTATATCAAATCGCACGTCCTTTTCTCGGTCTCACAGAGATAAGCCTCAATGAGACCGAACGCCTTATTTTTGTCTCTATCGCACTCTGGACAGCCATCTTCATTTACCTCATCACCAAAAAACCAGCCTCTCCAAGAGACAAACGAGATTTCACTACACACGATTAAAACAAAATGAAGGAAGCCGATCATGGGATTGGAATACGTTGAATTAATAATGGATATTGAAGATAAGCTTGAAATCCAGATCAAAAATGAAGAAGCCCAAAATATAAAAACGGCCGGGCAATTCTATGAGCTCATCCGTCACAAATATAATAATCTTTCCCGCCAAACCTATGATGATAAATCAATATGGATACTGCTAACGCAATTGATTGCCCGCATCGCAGATATAGAGCCTGAAGAAATAACACCGGAGACACGTTTTATCGAGGATTTGGATTTCGGTTGATTTCTAAGCCTATTTGAGTATCGTAGGAGCAATCTTTTGAAGACTTATTTTTTGACAGGAAAAGAAAGGACTTAATATGTTTAGAATATTACTCATCATATCAGCCATTGCCCTGATTACCGCAACCGGAACCGACTGCTTTGGCGTGAATTCTGAGCCGGACGTAATTCCTGCGCTGCGGCAGTGGACCGGCGGAGAGGGACAGGTGGATGTCAGTAATGCCAAGATTATTATCGACAAGAAATCCGCGAAATCGCTGAAAGAAGTCTCCGCGATTTTTGCCGCGGATGCCGCGGAGGCGCTGAAACTCGATAAACCGCTTCGGGTCAAAACCGGCGGGAAGGTCGGCAAAGGCGATATTCTGCTGACGCTGGCTCCGAAGGGCAACTCCATTGCCGTCGAAGGTTACACGATTGACATTAACGACTCTGTTACAGTCAAGGCCTCGACACCGGCGGGCATTTACTGGGCCACACGCACCTTAACACAAATGCTTTCGCAGGACGCAACCCTGCCGCAGGGAAGCATTGTTGACTGGCCGGATTATCCGATTCGTTCGGTCCTGGTGGACGTCGGCCGCAAGTTCATTCCCTTCGAGGAGTTAAAAGACTGGGTTATCGCCTTGAGCTATTTCAAGATGAACGAAATCCACCTGCACCTCAATGACAACTGCTGGAACGAATACGGGGCCTACCGTGTCGAAATGAAGACCATACCGGGCCTGACCGCCACAGACGGCCACTATACGCAAAAACAGATTCGCGAGCTGCAGAACTTCGCAAAAGTACGCGGCGTGACCATCACCCCGGAAATCGATTCGCCGGGACACAGCCGGGCGTTCACCATCGTCCGCCCCGACCTGGCCCACCCCAGACTGGGCGCCAACTACCTCGACATCACCAACCCTGAGACCTATACCTTCATGGAAAAGGTCTTCGACGAGATCGTCCCGCTGTTCGATGCGCCGCATTTCCATATTGGCACCGATGAGTATCGCCTCGGTGCCATCGGTGACAAAGCCGAACGGCAGATGCTGGGCGAAAAATTCCGTCAGTATATCAATTATTTTAACGACTATATCCGCAAAAAAGGGAAAACCGTCCGCATCTGGTCCGGCTACGAGCACATGCCGGGCACGACCGAACCGGACAAGAGCATTGTCATCGACATGTGGGAAACCAGCGACGCCAAAAACAAAAGCAAAGCCGGTTACGAGGTCATTAATTCCACGCACCTGTGGACCTATATCGTCCCCGGCGCGCCGTATTACGGCGTCAGCAATACCTTCCTGTATAACGACTGGACCGCCCTGAAATTCTCCAATAAGCCGGCCGGTCAACTGACCAGGGAAGATCCCGGTCTGCTGGGCGGCAAACTGCATGTCTGGAACGACAACGGCACCACCGGCTATACCACCAATGAGATCGCCCGATTGTCGATGCCGACGGTTATGGTCTTCGGTGAAAAGCTCTGGGGCGTCAAAGGCTCGGATAATTACGCTGCTTTTGCCGAACGTGCCGAGCGCATCCTCGGAACCAGCGGCGCCATTGAGATGGTCCCCGGAAGCCACGCCGCACACAGCAGCAAGAATCCGCAAACCGCCGAAATCCCCGGCACGTCTTTCCTGAAACGCAAGGCCGCCGGTACCGACAAACTGGTTTGGGAACTGGACGAAGCGGACAAAAACATAATCCCAAATACCACCGTCGAACTGGACATCGAAGGCGGCGTCCAAAATCTGGAGTATCCGTGGACGGCGACCTTTGAATTGACGCGACTGACGGATGTACCGAATATCTGGGAAATCAAAGGCAGCGGAGGCGAAATCCTTCTTTCCTCTGACATCGCAACGCTCTATCTGGACTACCTGCACATCGCCAAAAACAACAAGACCAAAGAAGTGACCGAAAAACGCGGCGTTGCACTGGTGCGTGCCAATCACGCTCCCGCCCGCAGGCCGATCGATACAAAAGCGGCAGACATCGTCATGTTTGACTACCAGGTGCCTCGCTATAAAAAAGTCACGCTGACCTTTGTCGGATATATGAATCGGACCGAACTCTATGTGGACGGCAAACAAGTCGGCAGCAGCAATAAGCAAACGGTCTGCCCGCTGAAGCGTCTTGGTGACACCTACCCGAACGGCTTCCACGGTGTCCTGCACTCAGCGGCCATCTATAACACCGCTCCTGAGCAGGCGGTTGTCGGCGGTTGGAAATCCGAACAAATGTCGGAGGACTGGAAACCGCTCCAGTGGGATATCACCCCGCATATCAAGACCGCCGGAAGCTGTGCGGCAACCTTTCAATATACCGGCGGTGCCTGTCGGTTGGATGTGCAATGGGCCGCCCTGCTTGAAAACGGCAAAGAAATTGCTCGGGATACTCATCCGGGCCAAACCGGGGGCAGCAACTCCCAAAACACCTACACATTCGACCTGAAAACCGTAAAACCAAATGCGACCTATACGCTGAAGGCCAGCGTACGCAGCGACGGCGGCACTGACAGCAACGGCGATGTCCTGCTGTTCGTCAACAAATAAGTGCAATTATGATTGGCAATGGATGAATGTAGATTTATCCATTGCCAAAATTCAGAAAATGTGAAAGAATTCGGCATCTTATCCCTTCTATAATATAACGCTTGACAGTGTGGACTGTTTGCGGATATTTATATCCGGATAGACAGCAATAATCGGGGGTACGGCAAAATATTTGGTGACACACCCCATGAACTTATAGAATTTGGATAGGAAATCAACAATGACAAAGCAAATTCAAATCGAAAATCTCCGGCAACGAAACGCTTTCATATTTATGGCAATTGTCTTACTGACAGGGCTTTTCATCACTCCGGCCGGTGCGGCTTCAAAAACCCTGACACCAGCGGCCATGAAATCGGTCGTGGACTGGTTTTCTGCTGATAACAGCCCCTCAACTGATGTTCCGCAGGCTATCCAGTCACTGAAGCCTCTTGAAAAAGAACAGGTCGGCCCGGCTGCCGAGGCCCTCTGGAAAGCGTATCGCAAGAGCGAAACCGGACGGATGCTTCGAAAGAACCTGCCGGCACCCACAATTTTAGAAACTGGGAAAAACATCCAGCTTCGCCCAGACAAACTCAAAACCGGCGAAAAAGTCATGCCCTTCGTTTTCCTCGGCAAGGGAAAACTGGACGGTAAACGACCACTGTTTATCGCCCTGCACGGCGGCGGTTCCGCGGGCGGTCGGGCCACGTCCCCGCACGCCTGGCCGGTCAATACCCGCGAATGGAACACCCAAGCCCAGTTGGCGGCCATGGTCTATCCCGACAACGCCCTGTATTTTGTTCCGCGAATGGCCGACGACAACGATGGACGCTGGTATTACAACTACTGCCAGGACGCCTACGACCACGTCGTCCGTGCGGCGATTCTGCATTATGACGTTGATCCGGACCGCGTTTATATCATTGGCATTTCCGAAGGCGCCTATACCGCCTATCGCCTCGGTGCATTCATGGCAGATCGCTGGGCCGGAGCCGGCTCGATGGCCGGCGGCGAACCGCTTCATAATGCCCCACCGGCAAACATGCGAAACATCGCTTTCCGTGCCGATATCGGTGAAAAAGACACCATGTTTGATCGCGTTGGCCTGAACAAACGCTACGGCGAAGCACTGACCGAGCTGAAAAAGGAGGATTCCGAAGGCTTTGACCATGTCATCAAAGTGCATACCGGCCGCGGCCACGGCATCGACTACAAGCCCTGTCCCGAATGGCTGTTCAAGCACAAACGAAATCCCTGGTCCGCTCGCGTCCGCTGGGATGCCATCGAGGTCCACGAACGCCGCAAAGAGCAGTTCTACTGGCTGGCAATGGATGCTGAACCAACCACCTGGCCGGTTTATATCGATGCCCAACTGGATACCGCTGCCAATACCGTCAACCTGACCGTGGAAAAGAAAGGCGACGACGACAAACGCATCGCAGACGATGATCTCAGCCTGCGTATCTATCTCAATGACGAGATGCTAAATCTCGACCGCCCGGTCACCGTTATCCGCAACGGAAAACAGGTCTTTCAAGGCAAGGTTGCCCGTCGCGTTAATGTGATGCTGAAAAGTCTGGCCGAACGCGGCGACCCGTCGTATGTTTTCCCGGCGGAAATTACCTTAGGCAAGCCCTTAAAAAGCCCAGAACCAAAAGCTGAACAGGCCAAGGTGAAAACAGAAGAAACAAAGACCGAAAAAAGCAACGAACAAAAATTGATGGAGTCGTTCCCGGAAGACACCAAACGGTTTGCCGGCTGGATTCTGAGGCGAGCCGGCGATAATCGGGAAACTGTCGCCAAGGCCATTTTGGAAGTCAAACCCGAATATCGTCAGACCGCCCTGTCCATCCTGGTTTCCATGCCTAAAGACGAACTGGTCTCTTTGGGTCAGGCGGCTTTAACCAAGCACATTAATACTCTGGCTCCCGTTCTGGCTCTCATCCCCCAGGAAGGACGTCACGCTCTGGCTGGTGTCTTCCGCAAATCCGGCGATAATCGTGATGAACTCATCGGAACCCTGAAAAAGGTCAGCAGTGAACGGCTCGGTGCGGCTCTATTTCTGCTGATGAATATGCCGCAGCGTGACCTGACGACGCTGAAGCAGGATTTTCTGGTCGAACAGGTCGAGCTGGCTTGCGATGCCTGGGAGCAATCCCCTTGGCACAAAGACATTCCCGAACAGATTTTTATGCAGTATATTCTGCCCTATGCCAATCTGAATGAACGCCGCGACAACTGGCGTCGTGACTTTATGGACCGCCTCAAGGAAAAGGCGTGGTCATTCAAGTCGCCCGTTGAAGCGACTATCTGGCTGAACACCGAACTGAACGATCTGTTCAAAGTTTATTACCACGCCACCAAACGCCCGAAGGCCGATCAAAGTCCGTATGAATCTATTGAAGCCGGCTACGCCTCCTGCACGGGGCTGTCAATTCTTTTGGCCGACGCCTGCCGCAGCGTGGGCATCCCCGCTCGAATCGTCGGCGTGCCGCGCTGGACCGAAGTTCAGGGCAATCACAATTGGGTCGAAATCTGGGACGGCCAGTGGCACAATGTCGGCGGCACCGGCTCCGATCCGCGTGATGACGACTGGGTTAACGAACGCTGCCAAACACAAACGGACCCGGACCAATGGATTCACTCCGTCTATGCCGCCTGTTTCCGTCAAACTCCGTTGCATTTTCCGCTGGTCTGGGATTTGGATATCAACTATATCCCCGCCCTGAACATCACCCGATTTTATATGGCTCAAAAAGAAGCCACTGTTGAAATCCCCGGCGGCGGCAAAGGTGTTGCGGAAATCTCCTGGGCCGGAGAAGTCATCGCCCGCAAGTCCGGCGAGAAAACAATCACATTCACCCTGGCCGCCGGCAGCCGATATCAGGTCACCATCACCACCGATGATGGCAAAACCCACGCGCAAACCCTAAACCTGTAAGTCAGGTACGAAAAGTTCAGATTTGAATTTCAGTTGATTTCTGCGGTTTTTCGGGTATTGTAGAGCAAACCTTAACCGGCTTATTGAATTAGCAAAAGGATTGCTCAATGACATTTCGAATCATTAAAATGGAACTAGAGGCTAAACTGAAATCCGTCCAGCCAACCGGCTTCTTCTCGTTTAGTCCCAGCGGCAAAATGGAAGCCAAGTGGTATAAAGACAGCGAACGGCTCAAGGTCAAAGTCTTCAAGATTAAACTGCCGGATGGTTCGGCTGTCGATGTGTATGTCGATGAGCAAAAAATCGGCTCAATCACCCTTGAAAAAGGATGGGGAAAAATCGATACGGAAGGCGAATCCGTTTTACCGCCGCTGGAAAAAGGACAAACCGTTGAAATCCGCTATCAGGACGAAGCCCTGCTGCGGGGACAACTGTATCGCGATTAAACAATTACATAGGTACAGCCTACCTGTCATACGGAGATGATGAATATGCCGAATGAAACGATTACAGCACCGAAGGGATTTCAGGCCGCGGGACTGCACTGCGGCGTTAAACAGTCCGGCAAACCCGACCTGGCCTTAGTGTACTGCCCTACCGGCGCCAAAGCCGCAGCAGTCTTTACCACAAACGCCATTGAAGCGGCCCCGGTGACACTGTGTCGCAAGCAGGTCCAGAATGCTCCGATATACGCCGCCGTCGTCAACAGCGGCAACGCCAACGCCTGTACGGGCGCCAAGGGCTTGATGGCCGCCAATGTCATGTGCAACAAAGTCGCTAAGGAACTGGATATCGAGGCGTCACAGGTACTGATCGCCTCAACCGGCATCATCGGCAAACAACTCCCGATTACCAAAATCAATATCGGTATTACCGATGCTGCCACAGTTCTGAGTGAAAGTCAGGCCGCCGGCAATAATTTCGCCAAGGCGATCATGACCACAGACACCCGGGCTAAGCAGGCTGTGCGAACAATTGACATCTACAGTAAAACCGTCACCATTGCCGCAACCGCCAAAGGCGCCGGCATGATCGGTCCGAACATGGCCACAACCATCTGCGTGATCACCACCGATGCCGCCATCAGCAAACCCCTGCTGGGCAAAGCCCTTAAAAACGCGATCGGCGCCTCGCTGAACCGCCTGACCGTCGATGGGCACCAAAGCACGAATGATACCGCCATGATTCTGGCCTCCGGACTGGCGGAGAACCGAACCATAAAGAAGCAGGACGCCGGATATCGCCGGTTTGTTCGCGCCCTCAACGACCTGTGCAGCGACCTCGCCCGCCAGATGGCACTGGACGCCGAAGGCGCCACGCGAATGTTCAAGGTCACGGTCAAAGGCGCCGCCAAAAAGACTGATGCCACCAAAGCCGCCAGAGCAATTGCCGATTACGACCTCGTCAAATGTGCCGTTCACGGCTCCGACCCCAACTGGGGACGGATTATCTGTGCGGTCGGTTCGTCCGGCGTCAAGCTCAATCCAGCCAAGCTGGCCTGTAAAATCGGCGATGTTTTCGTCTTCCGTAATGGAAAACCGACCAATTTTGACGCAAAGGCAGTCTCCAAAATCATCTCACAAAAGGAACACGAAATCACCGTGGACCTGAATGTTGGGAAACACCACGATTTCTGCTATGGATGTGACCTGAGCCGCGAATACGTCCACATCAATGCCGATTACCACACATAATGCAGTTCTTACAAAAGAAGGGGAATTTTACCATGAAGCACATGAAGATCATGAAGTTTTAAATAATCATTTTCTTCATGTACTTTATGCTCTTCATGGTTTATCCCCACATCACTGATTTCAGGGGCTTTCTCTCACGGTTTTCTGTGGGGAAAATTCGCCTTATTTGTGCGATTCTAAAAAATTTCCAGCCTTTTTATCGGCCTGTTGTGCGAAAAAGCACAAAATCCAAAGAAACGGGCGAAAATACCCATAAAAAGGTTGAAAACAATGCTGGAATCGCTAAACTGTGGGCGATTTTCGCGCTGATTTTGTGCGGATAATGTACGGCTTTACGTTGAGTATTAAAAAGTATCAAATTATCAATATTAAACTGAAAGGGATGTAACTGTGAAAACTCTACTGAAATCAGTAGCGTTGGGACTGCCGGTACTGGCACTGTCATCAGTAGCCATGGCTGCCGGTGAAACTGAAACCACAGCTTCGGGTGCAGGTTTTATGGTTTCTGCGCCATATCTGTCGGTGCTATGTGCTCTCGTGGCATTGGGCATGGCTGTCTTCTTCTACAAGAAGATGATGAGTGCCCCGGAAGGCACCGAAACCATGGTCGAAATCGCGACCCACGTGCGTGAAGGTGCTTATGCCTATCTGAAACGCCAGTACAAGGTCGTTACATGGGTATTTGTGGTCCTGCTGGCCATTTTTGCATTCCTGGCCTACAAAGGCGTTCAGAACCCCTTCGTTCCCGTTGCGTTTCTGACCGGTGGTTTCTTCAGCGGTCTGTGCGGCTTTTTGGGAATGAAAACCGCCACCAACGCTTCTGCTCGTACCGCTCAAGGCGCCAGCGAAGGCCTCAACCGCGGCCTGACCGTTGCATTCCGCTCGGGTGCTGTCATGGGTCTGGTTGTTGTAGGCTTCGGTCTGCTCGACATCGCCCTGTGGTACATCGCACTGGATAAGTGGTTCTTCGCGATGGGCGAAGACGGCCTGACCAAGGGCTTTGCCATTGGCAACTTCGTTATGGTTCATAGCGGCCTCGATGCACAGCACAAACTGGTTGAAATTACCACGATTATGATCACCTTCGGTATGGGTGCTTCCACGCAGGCACTGTTTGCCCGTGTGGGCGGTGGTATCTACACCAAGGCTGCTGACGTTGGTGCTGACCTGGTGGGTAAGGTCGAAGCAGGTATCCCGGAAGATGACCCGCGTAACCCCGCGACCATCGCTGACAACGTAGGTGACAATGTTGGTGACGTTGCCGGTATGGGTGCTGATCTGTACGAAAGCTATTGCGGCTCAATTCTGGCAACCGCCGCTTTGGGTGCTGCCGTGGGTACACAGCACGGCGATCCTGACAAGGCTCTGACAATGGTTCTGGCCCCGATGATCGTTGCCGCCATTGGTATTATCCTGTCAATTGTCGGTATGTTCATGGTTAAGTGTAAAGAAGGCGCCTCCCAGAAGCAGCTTCTTAAGTCGCTGCTGGTCGGTACACTGGGAAGTTCGGTTCTGATCCTGATCGTCCTGGCGATTTTGGTACCGATGGGTATGATCACCTGGGGTATCTTCGGTTCGGTTGTTGCCGGTCTGGTCGCCGGTGTCGTTATCGGCCAGATTACCGAATACTACACTTCAGACGAATACAAACCTACCAAGGGTATTGCCGAACAGGCCAACATGGGCCCGGCCACCGCGATCATCGACGGTCTGGCAGTCGGCATGTTCTCGACCGGTTGGTCGGTTATCACGATCGTCATCGGTATTGTCCTGGCGTTCGCTTGTGCCGGCGGTTTCTCTGACCTGTCCATGGGTCTGTACGGTATCGGCTTTGCCGCTGTGGGTATGCTGTCAACGCTGGGTATCACCCTTGCTACCGACGCTTACGGCCCAATTGCTGACAACGCCGGCGGTAACGCCGAAATGAGCGGCATGGGCGAAGAAGTCCGTAAACGTACTGACGCTCTGGATTCACTGGGCAACACCACCGCTGCTACCGGCAAGGGTTTCGCCATTGGTTCTGCGGCTCTGACCGCCATGGCTCTGCTGGCCGCATATATCGAAGAAGTTCGTATCTGGCTGGCTAAAATCGCAACTGCCGGCGACGGTACCGTTGCAATCGGCGAGAAAGTATTCGCCGCCAAAGAGGGAATCGAAAATACGGTTTACCTCTCAACCGCTCCTGTCATGGAGTTTGTTGAAGCTTATAACATGTCCATTATGAACCCGAAACTGATCTGCGGCCTGTTCATCGGTGCTATGATGGCCTTTGTCTTCTGTGCAATGACCATGAAGGCTGTCGGCCGTGCGGCTGGTGCCATGGTGAACGAAGTTCGCCGTCAGTTCAAGGAAATTCCGGGCATTCTCGAAGGCACAGGCAAGCCGGACTATGCAAGTTGCGTAGCCATCTCAACTGCCGGTGCTCAGCGGGAAATGATTGTTCCTTCGGCGCTGGCAATTGCCGTACCGGTTCTGGTTGGTGTCACCTTGGGTGTTGCCGGCGTGATGGGTCTGCTGGCTGGCGGCCTGTGTGCAGGCTTCTCTCTGGCGATCATGCTCAACAACGCTGGTGGTGCATGGGACAACGCCAAAAAGTTCATCGAAAAGGGTGCTCATGGCGGAAAAGGCTCTGAAGCCCACAAGGCAGGTGTTGTAGGCGATACCGTCGGCGATCCGTTCAAGGACACGTCCGGCCCGAGCCTGAACATCCTGATCAAGCTGATGACCATGGTGAGTGTAGTGTTCAGTGGCCTGGTCGTCAAACTCGAGCCCATGCTGGCGAGTTGGCTGAGCGGCATTTTCGGCGGCTAAGCATTGACGCTTGACGCAACAGCTTATTTCGAGTAGCTTATAGGGGCACCCCAACGGGTGCCCCTTTTTTTATTGTAAATGAAGATTAAAAATAAGACTCAGAATATGACCGAAGACACAAAAAAAGTCACCGATGACAAAGAACTGGCCGTCGCCGCCGCACGGATTGCCCGCGAGCGTAACTGCACGGATGTCAAAATCCTTGACCTGACCGGCATCAGCCCGGCCACGAACTTTTACGTCATCGCCACCACGACCAGTGACCGGCAAGGACGCACCGTCGCCGATGAAATCAGCGTCAAGGCAAAGGCCCAGGGCCATCAGCGCTACGGCATTGCCGGCTACGACCACGGCCAGTGGATTCTGCTGGACTTTGTCAGCGTCGTCGCCCACCTGTTCAACGAGGACCAGCGAGACTACTACAACCTCGAAATGCTCTGGGGTGACGCGAAAGAATTGACAATTGATGATTGACGATGGACAATTGATTATTTATGAAACCGATTACGACACTTCTCGATGAACGCATTTCGGCGGCGATTGCCGCGGTGACCGGGGAAACCTCCCCTGCCATGATCATCCCCGCCAAGAATCCGCAGTTTGGCGATTACCAGGCCAACGGCGTCATGGCCGCAGCCAAGAAAGCTAAAACTAATCCGCGCGAACTGGCCCAGAAAATCGTTGATGCACTTGAAATTGATGACATCTGCCAACAGCCGGAAATTGCCGGGCCGGGATTTATCAACCTGCGGCTCAAAGACAATTTTATCGCGGAACGCCTGCTGACGGTTAACGCCGATGCCGACCGACTGGGCATTGACACGACCGAATCGCCCAAGACCGTTGTCATCGACTATTCGGCCCCGAATATCGCCAAGCAGATGCACGTCGGCCATCTGCGAAGCACGATCATCGGCGA
This sequence comes from Sedimentisphaerales bacterium, assembly GCA_028282905.1. Taxonomy (GTDB): domain Bacteria; phylum Planctomycetota; class Phycisphaerae; order Sedimentisphaerales; family Anaerohalosphaeraceae; genus 4572-13. Next base: position 23,060 of record JANQGW010000149.1, read on the forward strand.
CTGCATCAGCCGGATGGTCGAGTTTCAGGGCCATAACGTTATCCGCCAGAATCATATCGGCGATTGGGGCACCCAGTTCGGAATGCTCATCGCCCTGCTGAAAGAACAATATCCGCATATCATTGAAAACCCTGCCGCGGTTGAAATTGCCGACTTGGAAGGCTTCTATCAAGCCGCAAAAGCGAAGTCCGACAGCGATGAAACCTTTGCCAAAACCGCTCGTGACGAAGTGGTCAAACTGCATAATCATGACGCCGACACCATGGCCGTCTGGAAACATATTGTTGATGAGTCCCGCAAGCATTACCAGCCGATCTATGAGCAACTTTCGGTTACGCTGAAAACGGATCATGAACGCGGCGAGAGCTTCTATGCCGACAAGCTAGCGGATGTGGTCAATGAGTTGAAAGACAAGGGTATCGCGACCGAGTCCGACGGTGCCATGTGTGTTTTTCCGGCCGGCTTTCAAAATAAAGAAGGCAACCCCCTGCCGTTTATCGTTCAGAAGTCGGATGGTGCATTTTTGTATGCCACAACGGACATGGCCGCCCTGCGGTTCCGGATCCATGACCTGAATGCCGATAAAGTTATCTACGTCACCGACGCCCGGCAGGCCATGCATTTCAGTATGCTGTTCGAGTCGGCTAAAATGGCCGGCTGGATCAGTAACGTTGACCTGATGCACGTCACGTTCGGCACCATGCTTGGTGATGACGGCAAGCCCTTTAAAACCCGCACCGGCGGAACCATCAAGCTCAGTGATCTGCTGGCCGAAGCCGTCGAACGTGCTACGAGCGTTGTCGAAGAGAAGAATCCGGACTTAACAGACGAGCAAAAAGCTGAGATAGCCAAAGCTGTCGGCATCGGCGCGGTTAAATACGCTGACTACTCCAATAACCGCAACAGCGACTACATTTTCAGCTTTGACAAAATGCTGGCCATGGAAGGCAACACTGCCCCGTACATGCAGTATGCCTACGCCCGGATCAAATCCATTGAACGCAAAGCCGCAGGCAAAGATGTGGATATCTCCGGCGAACTGGCAGGCATTGACAGTCTGACCTTTACCGAAGAAGCGGAAAAAGATTTAGCCAAAATGCTGATTCGCTATGACCAGGCGATTTTCGGCGCAGCTGAAGAATGCCGCCCGAATTACCTAACCAGCTATCTGTATGACCTGGCCCAGGCATTCAGCCGGTTTTACAACGCCTGCCCGGTTCTGAAAGCCGATGAAACCCAGCGTCCTGTACGGCTGCTGCTGTGCGATCTGACCGCCCGTACCATCAAGCACGGCTTGACCAAACTGCTCGGCATCAACGTCGTTGAACAAATGTAGTACAACCGGACGATGAGTCCGGTTGTAAGTGAATAGTGAGTAGTTAATAGTGAATAATCCCGCATTCAGAATATCGTCGGAGAGGTAACATGCAAATCGTTCAGGAAACCTTCAACGTTAAAACGCATCGGCATTGTGAAATGATTGATATTACCGCACAGGTCCAGTCGGTTGTCTCCAGTTGCGGCTTTGACGCCGGACTGGTCACGATTTCCTGCCCACATACCACCGCGGCGATCACCATCAACGAAAACGCAGACCCGGACGTACCCCACGACGTCCTGCTGACACTGGAGGCACTCATTCCGACGCACCGCCCCGGCTACCGCCACTGTGAAGGCAACAGTGACGCCCACGTCAAGTCCTCCCTGTTCGGCTGCACTGAAACCGTCACTTTTTCAAACAATTCTCTGGATCTCGGTACCTGGCAGGGGCTGTTTTTCTGTGAATTTGACGGCTCCAGAAACCGGAAAGTCAATGTCCAGATAATGGGCTAAAGCTCATACCGGCTAAAATTCCAGACACACCGTCAGCTCCAGCGTCTGCGGAAGATTCTCATAAAGTCTTATAAGAAAAGGATATGCGCATAAAAATGGCGAGGATCGCGGTTCCGTCTGGGGGGGGAAACGGTTTACCACTAGGCCTCGCCGAGGTTTATGATTAAGCCATTTTCTCTTGGCTTAATAATCTAAATACTACTATAGCGTGCATTAAACGGGGTGTCAAGCATGTTTTTCAGAAAAAATTCCAGAAAAACAATAAAATAATCCTCCGGTTTCACAACAAACTGCCACAATCCCGACACTGCTTTCCTGCAGTGGTTTTTGCCTCAGTAAGGCCTGTTTGCACTTGCATCAGCCGCGATTTTAGCGTACAGTAACACCTCTTATCTGATGGAAATAATTTTTAAACGGAGTTGATACCTCAATGGCGAAAACCGCGAAAGTTCCTGTCGTTAGCCGCATCAAGGATAATGCACAACAGGTCTATAAAACGATTCTGGCCAATCGCAAACCGACAATGAGCACGCCAATCCGCTCGCTGTCGAACGTTAAATACGCGCCTCGCAAGGGCCACTTTGAAATGCTGGGTAAATCCAAAAAACGAACCCTGACCGTCAATACTGTCAAGACGTTTGCCCAGACACTCAAGATGATGGCCCTGTCCAAAGAGCTGATCGAAACCGATGATATGGCCACGAAAAGGGAGGCCTATTATATCTCGAAAAACTGGGGCAAGGCCGGTTTCGCCGAACAACCCGAATCCGATACGATCATGGATGACATCGAGGCGATGTTCGGGGTTAACCGTGAACAGCTTAAGTTTGTGCCGGAGGAAAAAGGCGGTGACGTTGCCGGAAGCCTGTTTGTCATCGATAAGGACGCCCAGGGGCGTAAACTTAAAATTGACTGCACCAAGTTCGGCTCCGGTGCCTATTCGATTCCATCGGAAGTCGAAGAATTAAAATTCCAGAGCAAGGCTAAATTCATTCTCGCAATTGAAACAGCCGGTATGTTCCAGCGACTGGTCAAGTACGATTACTGGTCCAAGACCAACTGCATTCTCATCAGCATGGGCGGTGTACCGACGCGGGCGTGTCGGCGATTTATCCGGCGTCTCAGCGATGACCTGAAAATCCCCTGCTACGCCTTTGTCGATGGTGACCCCTACGGGTATTTTAATATCTACCGAACGCTGAAAGTTGGCTCCGGTAACGCGGCGCATCTGAATGAATTCTTCTGCGTGCCGAAGACGACATTTCTGGGTGTGACTCCGCAGGACATCAAGGATTACGACCTGCCGACGCATCCGCTCAAGGAAGTGGATATCAAGCGAGCCAAGGATGCGCTCAAGAACGACCCGTTCGTCAAGCACCATAAGGAATGGCAGCTTGCGATTAACCAGATGCTCAAGATGGGTGTTCGTGTCGAACAGCAGGCCTTTGCCAAACACGGGCTGGACTTTGTGGTCAATGAATATCTGCCGGCTAAACTGAAAAACGTCAAGAAGTTTTTGCCCTGATAACCGGTCACAGTAACTGGAAACCGATTATTGAAATAATGAGTATCGAAGAAAAAATACAACAGATTCAGACCAATGTCGCCGTCACGTGTGAGCGGGCCGGACGTGATCCGAAGTCCGTCAAGCTGATTGTCGTGACCAAAACCGCGCCGACTCCGGCGATTCTTGAGGTGTTGCGACTGGGGCTGTGCGATTTCGGAGAAAACCGAGTCCAGCACCTCAAACAGGTTGCCGACGAGGTCGCCGATTTTCAGGCCGCACACGCCGAAGACGGTCACACGCCGCCCAAAGTCAACTGGCACATGATCGGCCACCTGCAGCGGAATAAGGTCCGCCAGACGCTGAAAATCTGCAATACCATCCATTCGGTCGATACGCTCAGACTCGCCGAGGAAATCAATACACAGGCCCACAAGCTCGGTGTGCATACAAATATTCTCTTACAGGTTAACTGTTCCGGCGAGGCCCAGAAATACGGTTGCCCGGTCGGTGCGGCGATTCACCTGGCCGAGCAGTTCCATACCATGCCCAACCTGCGGCTGGTGGGACTAATGACGATGGCCCCGCTGACCAAAGATACCGACCGCGTCCGGGCATGTTTCCGCCGGGCACGCGAGATTTTTGACGAAATTAAGGGCGAACGCATCGCCGGCGCCAAATTCAAACACCTGTCGATGGGCATGAGTCAGGACTACGAAATCGCCATCGAGGAAGGCGCCACACTGCTGCGAATCGGATCAGCCATCTTCGCCTGACAACTCAATCAAGAAGGACGCTATGGAGCACAGCACCGAAATCCTTGGTTTGATACGCAAAGCAAGCACCGGCCAGCGACAGGCTATGGCCAAGCTGCTCAGGGCCACACAAACGCAGTTATTTGCCTACCTTCTGCGTCTGACCCAAAACTTCGACCTGGCCAAAGACCTGCTCAAAGAGGTCCAGAAAGAGATGGTCAACTCCCTGTGGCGGCTCAACAAAGCTGACCGGTTCTGGCACTGGATTTACGACATTGCTTTACAGAAGGTCAGGGAAGATTATCAGGACACACGAAAGCACGAAACGCTCTATCAGTCAGATGCCGAAGAAGCCTTCTTTGTCAGGCAGTTCAACAGCGAAAAAATTCTGCAGGACACATTCTTCAGGGAAACGGATGTCGAAAAGCTTTTTGCGACCACCTACGCCGGCATGAAACAAGCCGGCCTCCTGCCCCGTTGCGTACTGATCATGCGTTGCTTCGATGCGATGTCGTTTTATGAGATCAGCGAATTTCTCGGCTGTTCGGAAACCAATGCACGAGTAATGTTTTACCGGGCCAAACGCCGACTCAAAAAACAGCTCCGCAGAAACGGTTTTAAGAGCAGGCAGATATTTTTACCGGCCCTCGGACTGTTCGGCAGCATCACCTCACAATCGGCCACCGCCGCGACGCCCGCGATTATCGAAGTTCCCCCAAAAACCATCGAAGTCGGATTTTACCCTGCGATGATCGGATTTTTGACTACCAAAACAGGTATGCTGCTGTCGGCGGTATTCAGCTTTTTCCTCGCCTGGTTCGCTATTGCGCATTTACTATTTATGGCTATAGGCACAGCTCTGCTCATCCCCGTCATCCTCGTAATGTTCATCTCTTTCGCCTACCAGCGATAGTAAGCTCATTACTCAGTTTCCAATTCTGCCAACCTCTCAGGACTAACATCCTCGATCCGCAAATCACCGAAGATCACTCGGTACTGCCCGCTGTCAAGCTTCCACCTCAACAGCACCTTGTCCGGATTCTCGGCCGTAACGGTTGCACCTGAATACACAGGCTCTTTATTTTGCGTCTGAAGCCTGCTAAAATACTGTGCACCGTATTTCAGGTTTACAATCTGCACATCATCGATCTGGAACGAAGGATCGCTTGACAGGGTCTTGTAAAGAGTGTCCACTTCGCCGAGAATGTCACCGATCGTCAATTTCGCCGGGTACTTACCGCCATTGAGCTTAGCAAAATACGCCAATCCCTCGACAATCTGCTCTCCGCTTTCGAGCCGTCCTGCTTTAATTGTATACATTAATGTATAATCTTCAGGTATCACCGATACGAACGCATTGCCATCAATCTCGGCATCCCACTGAAAATCATTGACGACGACAGTCATCTGATCACTGCCGTCTTTATCGGTAATATCAAGCGTCACCTCAATGGGCCATCCCGTCTCAACATCAACCCACAACCGCCCAACGACACTGCCGTAAAACTTGCCTTCGACGGAATCAGTGAGACCACTTCCTCCGGGAAAACCCGCATCAGGAGACACAGTCAATGACTCAATCCCCTCGACAGCAATACCATTGATAGTGCTGGTTCCCAATTCTGTATAGTCACCTTGGAGAAATGCTTCTACCACAAGCCTTGGATCACCATTTTCACGTTGAATCTTTTCAGTCAGTTCCACTTCCATGTACTTTTTTTGTGCCGGAAACAGGGTGACATGAGATTTCTCATCGACCAGTGAATACGACCGAGTAGCTAACTGGCTGCCCATATACACATCCAGACGTGATCCGTAGTCGTCTGCCTGAATCGCCTCTATTTGCATTTCGTATGCCTGTCCCCGCTTGACACCCTTAACATTCGCCTTGTACGATACTCCTCGAACCGCAGCAACCCGCTGGGCCACTTCTGCCCATACAACACTGTTTGAACCATTTAAAAACAGATAACCAACAAACAAACCGATCAAGATAACTGCTGCTGAAAACTTCGGCATTTTCTGATTCATGATAATACTCCATAGTATCGGTTTTTTGACAACCGAGGATATTTTTTTAGTTTTTTCCTGTGCGATAAGGATATCATCTAAAATTTCCTTATCCTTCTGGGGGTCAGGAGTGACATTGATTTTTTGAATGAGTTTTTCGATTTTATTTGAAGCTCTCATTTTCACACCTGCCCATCTAAAATGACACGCAATTTATCAAGTCCATAGCGGTACCTGCTCTGGACGGTTTTAATGGATACACTCTGCAGCTTCGCAATTTCCCTGAATCTCATTTGCCCCCTGGCGTGCAGGATGATCACTTCTCGTTGTTCATACGGAATCTCGGCCAGTGCACCGTTTAAAAGCTGCAATTCTTCATTGCATATTGCCGACGACTCAGGAGCCTTTGCACCCGAACAGACGAATTCCGCATGTTCCAGGTTGACTGCCTGGCGTTTGCCGGCTCGTATTCTATCGCGTGCGCGATTCGCAACACACGTGGCCAGATACCACTTAAGGCTCCCATCAAGCCGTAAACTTTCTGCCGATTGCGCAAATGATACAAAGAAGTCATGAAGACAATCCTCTGCGGAGCTCACATCATTTAAAAGAGCCGTCGCTAACGTTAGCAGGAACTTGCGATACTTCTCGTAGATTCTCTGTAAGGCAGTACGGCTGCCTCGCTTAAATCTCAAAATAAGCAGTGTATCTTCGATTATCTACGCCTCACTGATTTAATCGTTGGACCAACATTTCTCATATAACATCACGATTGAACTGGCCATTTTGCTTTAAATAAAATGAATATTTCTAAGAATTCATCAATTTTAGCTAAATTGATGACTAAATGCACGGAAAACACACTTTGCTGATTTGATTTCAAAATCAGCAAAAATGAAGCAAATCCATGTCAAAATGCCGGCTCAGTATATTAAGTGACGGCCCAAAACATCCGAAATAAGGCTGTAAGCTGTTAATTTACGGAAAAAGTATGAAGACTCAGGTAAAAACGACAACCGGTTGCCAGAATACAGAAACTTCAACAGTTCATGTGCTGTTTGCTGGTCAGCGGCCCGTTTCGGATGATTTATCAGCCCTTTTGGCGGCCTGCGGCTGCCGATGGGAGTCGGTGTGTCTGGAGGAGCTTGAAGGCTGCGTCAAAAACCGTACGATTATCGGCTGTGTTGTTATTGACGGATCGTCTATCGACGAGCAGCAGATATCCGAGTTTCAGTCATTGGCCGAATCTCTCGATGCCGACAACATCGCCGTGATTATTTACCACTGCCCGGAATCGCTGAGTCTGGAAAACCTGACGTTAACCTCCGTAGCTGAGTCCGTTGAGTTGGAGCAGTTGTGGCCGCGGATTGACAGCACCGTTAAAAATCAGAAACGCCTGCATGAAAAGCTTAAACGTGTCAATAAATTTCCGGAAGTTCGGCCCCGACCGGACCATACGGATGATCTGGCCGAGCAGTTGGAGATGGCCGGGCATGTCCAGCGGAACTTCCTGCCGACCCAGCTTCCGAACAGCGACAAAATCCGCTGGGCCAGAGTGTATCGCCCAGCTGACTGGGTTTCCGGCGACATCTACGACATCGCCCGTGTCGATGAAACGCACATCGGCTTTTACCTGGCCGACGCGGTAGGCCATTCCATGCCCGCGGCCCTGCTAACCATGTTTCTTAAGCAGGCAACCACCATGAGGCAGACCATTGGCAACGAGTATTACGTTTTCCAACCTTGGGAAGTCATGCGGATGCTCAATCAGCGGATGTGTGAACAGGAATTGTCAGGCTGTTTGTTTGCCACCAGCGCCTATGGCCTGCTCAATACCGAAAAGCTAACACTCAAATATGCCCGTGCCGGTCACCCCTATCCGATTCTTATTCGGCAGGACCGCATCGTTCAGCTTCAAACACGCGGCGGACTGCTCGGCATCTTTGAAGAAGCCGAGTTCCAACAGCAAACTCTGCAACTCCATCCGGGTGATAAGCTGTTTATCTATTCTGACGGCGGCGAACCGCTGATCGGCGAAGATGCCGATGGACATGGGTTTGTCTTTACCGAAGCGTTCCAGGAAATCTGCCATCTGCCTATCGAAGAAATGCTGGCCGCCTATAATGAGATGGCTGAAAACCATACCTTCGGCCCCGGCGAAATCGACGACGTCACCGCCATCGGCCTCGAAATCCTACCACAGTAAAAAACGCTGATTACGCAGATTTCACTGATTAAAGAAAATAATGCAACTACGGATTTCGTGGATTCTCACGGATTTAAACCAGAACTGTGACTTCATCAAAATTGGTATCAACCATTGATTCTTACGGGCAAGACGCCCGCATTCCTATTAACGACTGATTGTCATGCGGGCTTTGAGGACGAGCAATGCGGTGGCGAGTTGCGAGTCGGCGGCGATCATCTGTTCGCTGGCAGACGGCTGCTCGGTATTACTAGCGTTTGTTGAACCAGCCCTGCGCGCTTTGTTGGATTCACGAATCTGCTTCTGCTCAAAATCAAACAGCGGTACCGACACATCGGGCACAATGCCCCAATCAGTACGACCCTGCCGTTTGAGCAGGTCGCGGTTGGGAACGGCCTTTCCGTTGGGCAGATAGTAATAGGCCGAGGTGAATTTGAGCCGGCCACTTTCAGCGCCGACACCGATCACTTCCTGTACGCTGCCTTTGCCGTAGCTGCGATCGCCGACCAGGACGGCTCGTTTGTAGCCTTCATGGCCCAGTACGCCGGCGACTATTTCCGAAGCGCTGGCACTGTCGTCATCAATCAAAATCACAATCGGATAGTTGCGGTTGACGGTGTCTTTCCGGGCCTGCCAGCGGTCGGCCTGGCCATTGCGACCACGGCTTTCGAGCAGGAGGCCGTCATTGACGAACAGGTCAGACAGTTCGGTAGCCGCGGTGAGCAGGCCGCCGCCGTTGCCGCGCAAATCCAGCATCAGGCCTGCAAGATCTGCCGCCTGCAGTTTTTCCAGAGCCGCTTTGACCTGCGGAACGGTTTCGGCGGTAAAGTTGCTGAGACGCAAGTAGCCGATCTTGTCGTCTTTTCCCAGGAAGTAATCCCAATGACCTTCGGTTTTGCCGCTGTCGGCCTGCTGAGAACCTTCAACGGTCGGCAGGACGATTTTGTCGCGTACCAGCGTAACCAATTGCGGTTTGTCTGATTCGGAATACTTGACTGTCAGTGTAACCGAGGTGCCAATAGGACCGGAAATCCGCCGCACAGCACAGGTCAGGCTCAAATCCTTGGTCAGTTCGCCGTCGATAGCGGTGATTTGAGCTTCTGGTTTCAGTGTCGAGCGGGCCGCAGGCGTGTTGGGAATCAACGAAGTGATACGGATAATATCGTCATCTTTGGAAACGCGAAATCCTACACCACCGAACCGGCCGGTAATCTGCTTCTCAAAGTCGGCTACGCCGGCCGGCCAGATGACTTTGGTATAATCATCCAACTGGGCCAGTGCCGCTTCGGTCAGCATTGCCAGCACCACACCATCAGGCAGTTTCAATGTTTCAGAGTTGATTGCCAGCAGGATATCCTGAACGCCCAGAAAATCGGCCAGCTTGAATACATCAGCTTGCTTTGTTTTCAAATCCGCAGACAGTTCATCTAACCGGGTTTTCCACGCCTTACATTGTTCAGCATCGGCCTTATACAGAATGTCGTCAGAATCAGTGTTCAGGATATCAGCAGCGACGACACATTGGCGAACAGCTTTTTGCGCAAGACTGTAGAAATTGATCGGTTTAACGTAACGGGCCTGAAGCACGGCGAAAACCTGCTCGGTGGTTTCGGGTTTAACATTGACATATCGCCGGATTTTATCATCGCAGGGGTCTTTTTTGAACAAATCCCGAACGTCTTCGATGACATCCAACTGACCGTCGAGTGCTTTGTATTCAGTGTTATCGCGGGCAAAATTCAGCAGCCACTTGATGCTCTCAGAACGAGCCTTTTTCCAGTTGCCGTCCTGAAAATCGCGCAGGCCCTGCTGATAGGTTTCGGCCAGCAAAGCCTGAAAGGCCTCTTGTGAGGTCAACTCAGCCCGCTGTGCCTCAGTCGCATCATCCCACACCTCATCGGCCTGTTTGAAGACCTGCAGAGCGGTTGTATTGGGATCTTTGGCGATGAATCGCTCAAACAGCAATTGGTATTCCTGATATTTTTCAGCATACACTTGCTGCTGTTTCTCTTGTCGCCGCTGCTGAGTTTGGCGGTATTGCTGAATGATCGCCTGTACCGGCTGCAAAGCATCTTTGATGTTGTCCGGCTGCTGATTGACAAGTGATTCGGCGTTGTCCCACTGGCCTTTTTCAATCAGCGAAACTACCGATTCCAACACGGCATCTTCAGAAGAATTTTGCGCGGGAGCCGCCTGTGGTGCGGCGAAAGTGGTGGCAGCGACAAACAGAAATGCGGCCAGCACCGGCATCGCCATCGAGGCAATGAAAGCTGCTTGACAATTTCGCTGACGCTTTGTCGGCATCATAATAACTCCCGGCCATACTTTGGCCCTATGGTCAACTCCATACCACTATGCGGCCGGAGTGTCGTTATTTCATTCAAATCATTCCACTTAGACGGTTTTGCTGTCCATGAAGCCTTCCAGCTTGCGGGCACGAACCGGGTGCTGAAGTTTGCGAATGGCCTTGGCTTCCACCTGACGCACACGTTCACGGGTGACCTTGAAAATCCGGCCGACTTCTTCCAGTGTGTAGGTGTAGCCGTCGCCGATGCCGTATCGCAGTTTGATAATTTCGCGTTCGCGGTAGGTCAGCGTTTTGAGCACATCATCAATGCGATCCTTGAGCATTTCCTGGGTAGCCGACTGAACGGGCGATTCGGCGGATTCGTCTTCGATAAAGTCGCCGAAGTAGCTGTCTTCGCTTTCGCCGATAGGCCGGTCCAGACTGAACGGGTGCTTGCTGATTTTCAGCACGCGGCGGGTTTCGGCAATCGTCATCTTGGCAGCTTCGGCGATTTCTTCAATCGTTGCCTCGCGGCCGAGCTTTTGAAGCAGGTTCTTGCTGATCGTTCGCAGTTTGCTCATAGTTTCGATCATATGAACCGGAATACGAATCGTCCGGGCATGGTCAGCAATCGCTCGTGTAATCGCCTGTCGAATCCACCAAGTCGCGTAGGTGCTGAACTTGTAGCCGCGGCGGTATTCATATTTATCAACCGCCCGCATCAGGCCGGTGTTGCCTTCCTGGATAATGTCCAGAAAACTCAGGCCCCGATTACGATATTTCTTGGCAATCGAAACCACCAATCGCAGATTACCGCCGGACAGTTTTCGCTTGGCATCTTCGTACTGGGCATACACCGCCTCAATCGAACGCAGACGTTTGTCAAGCTGCTTGGGGCTTTCCATAATCAGTTCCTGGATGCCCCGCATTTCCTGCTTCATCGCTTCGATGTCTTCCGGTTCGTAATCTTCGGTCACGCCGGCGTCAATCGTGTCCTGAAGCTGGTGCATCTTTTTCTGAATGCCCTGCAGCTTTTTCATCATCGGCTGAATGCGGCTGGTACGCAGACTCAGTTCCTCCAGCAGCGTCGCGATTTTGCGCCGGTTGCGATGCATTTGCTTGACATTGCGTTTGACCTGATCGGAATCAGTATCTTCGCCGGAATCGGTAAACAGATCGATGTTCCGGTCCAGCAGTTTGTTGACGGTATTCATATTAAACGCAAGCCGATTTTTGACCACCGCACGCTCATACGACTCGCCGCTGCTCATTTTCATGGTTCGGTCGAACGGCAGTGTGCCCTCATCGACCTGCTGGAGAATATCAATGGCCGCGCGGGCACAGTGGTCGCTTTCGAGCACTTTGCGGCGAAATGCCAGCCGGGTCAGTTCGATTTTTCGAGCCAGGCTGATTTCCTCTTCACGCGTCAGCAGCGGGATTTCGCCCATCTGCGTCAGGTACATCCGGACGGGGTCGTCAATCTTGCGGACCTCACGTTCCAGTTCCTCTTCCAGCACAATATCATCGTCAACATCTTCATCGTCGCCGCGGCCGACTTTTTCTGCTTCTTCTTCAAAATCCTCATCATCGACATCTTTGGATTCGACAGCTTCGTCCAGTAACTGAACGCCTAATTCATCCAGCGTCATGAGCAGACTGTCCAGACGTGCGGGGCTGATAAGCTGATCGGGAAGTGTGTCATTGATCTCTTCGTAGGTCAGATGGCCCTTTTCCTTCCCCGTCTTAATAATCGCTTTGATGGCTTTTTCGATGACTTCGGTCTGGGCGGCCATAAAGGTTTCGTCGGGTTCGGGTATCTCCATGTGTTCAGCCTCGCCGTCAGGCTGGGGTTGATCATCTTCGGCCGGTGCGGCCTGGGCCTTCTCTTTTTCTTCGGCCTCTTTCAGCAACGCATCGGCTTCTGCCTCAAGTGTTTTTTCTTCTTTGGTTTTACCGCTTTTCTTTGCCATGTGTTTCCTCGGTTACACGTCTTTGCACACTATAAAATATAAATAATAACTTATTCGTTAAATTATCCCGCCGGCCCGCCGGTTTCCACCATTTTGGATAGTCTGACTGAGCTTTTTCCGCAGGTATTCGCTTTCGTCTTCCTGTTCGATTGTTTTCAGCTTTTCCGTTTCTTCAATTCGCCGGTGATGCTCAATGACCTCGACAGCGTTTTTCAGTCGTACTGCCGGGTCGCCCTTTTGATCAGCCACCGATTCCAGTTGGCCCAGCAAGCGGGAAGTCTGCGGCGATTCAATCTGCCCGTAAAGTCGGGCCGGCTGCGGGTCAATACCCTGTTCCAAATCGCCCAGCAATACCTCGGCGATATCTGCCATCGCGGGCGACGATCGAAAATCTTCGGGTCGCAAAATCGCCGACACCTGTTCATATAGCCGCGGCTCATGGAGCAGCACTTCCAGTATCTCACGCTGAGCCTGAGCCAGCAGCGTCGGGGCCGCTTCATCAGGTTGCTCGACAGACTCTTCCGGCGACACCTCGTCCCGATTGGAACGGCGACGCTGAGCCTGGATTTTCGAGATTTCCTCTTCGATCCGGCTCGACGGAATCTTCAGCAACTCACTGAGCCGACTCATCACCACGGTCCGGCTGACCGAATCCATCCGGCGGCTCTCAAAGGCGACTGCCGCCGTCTGCAAAAACTGACGAATCGCCTCAGTGCGGTCCGAAAGATTTTCTTCGGCCGACAATTGTTCTTCAAGAACTTCCCACTTGAATTCCAGCACATCCCGGGCCAATTCGATGACGGCCCTGAAGGCATCGGCGCCGGATTCGAGCAGAAAATCGCAAGGATCCTTGCCGTCCGGCACAAATGCGATCCGCACGGCGATTTTTTCGCTCAGGCACACTTCGAGTGCCCGGTTAGCGGCGGCTTTACCCGCTACATCACTGTCAAAGAGCAGGACGATCCGCTTAGCGTATCGCCGCAATATTCTCGCGTGGCCGCTGGTCAGGCTGGTGCCTAATGCGGCGACCACGTTTTCAATCCCAAACTGGTGGGCCATCATCACATCGGTATAGCCCTCTGCGACAATCACCGTGCCGCTTTCAGAAATCGCCGTGCGGGCTTGATACAGGCCGTACAGCGAGCTACTTTTGTCAAACAACGTCGTTGCCGGCGAATTCATATACTTGGCCGGATCGTCGCCCAGCGTTCGTCCGCCAAAGCCGATGACTCTACCGGTCGCATCGACTATCGGAAACATCAGCCGGTTGCGAAACTTGTCGTAACAGCCGCCGCGTTCCTTTTCGACCGCCAAACCCGCCGAAATCAGCGAGCGGGACGCGTCTTTTCTGGCCGAGGCCTTGCTCGTCAGGTCGTCCCAGGCATCCAGTGCCAGACCCAACTGCCATTTGCGGGCCGATTCTTCAGAAATCTGCCGCCGGGCGATATACTCACGGGCAACGGCACCCTTTGCCTCGTCGGCCAGGTTCGCCATCCAGTGATTCATCGCCCACGTATTTATTTTTGCCAGTGTCGCTGTATCGAGGCTGTTTTCAGCCGATTCGGACCGCCGGGTATAAACCGGCTCCAGCGTAATACCCGCCCGGGCGGCCAGTCGCTCGACGGCCTGCGGAAACGTCAAGTTCTCTTTCATTTGGACGAACTTGAGAACGTCACCGCCGGCACCACAGGCAAAGCATTTGAAGATTTGTTTCGCGGGATTGACATACATACTGGGCTTGTGGTCGGTGTGGAATGGGCACAAGCCCACCATTTCCTTACCTTTCTTTTCCAGTTTCAGGTGCTCGGCAATGACCTCAACGATGTCATTTGCCTGCTGAATCCGGTTGATAACGCTGTAGTCCCATTTACCAGCCAAGCCAGCTCCGTCAGCTTCCGCAATCCATGCGGAATCCCTTTTATCTTCTTATCTCTTTTCTTATTCTCTTTAAGGTATAACGCTTCTTATCGAAGTTTTGTTACGGTTTCTTCGGTTATTTTTGCACATTTTCCGTACGGGTATAGACCCCACCCGCCCCGGAATGAAACAAAAATGACATTAAAGTATAGTAAGCGTTGTCAAAAAGTCAAGCTGACAAGGGTGAAATGGCCTTTTTAGTATAGAAAAAAGGGGTTTATAATATCAGTGGACACTTAGCCGAACAGGACTATTTTCGTTTTTTGTGATTTCAGGAACAAATCTGTCTCAAATCATCCATCGTCAGTTCATCCAGTCGATTCACGATTTTGCAGGCCTTGCCGTCTAATTGGTCAGCCGGGTAGGAATTGGTCACAGCGATGGGATTCATCCCCGCAGCGGCCGCCGCTTCCAGACCCCAGTGGGAATCCTCGATGACAATGCACTCGGCGGGTTGGATTTGAGTGTTTGTGAGGGTGTTGAGCTTTTCGAGGGCCAGCCGATATCCTTCCGGGTCGGGCTTGCCGTGGGTCACGTCATCGGCAGTCACGATGATCTCAAATGCCTCCTTGAACTCGGCCTCTTCCAGCATCAGGTCGATATCACTGCGCAGGGCGCCGGAACAGATGGCGATACGCACGTTGTTTTCCACAAGCACCCCGATGAATTCGGCCACGCCGTCGATAATAACCGCATCGGTTCTGGCCAATTCGTCGAAAATGACCTTTTTTTCAGCGATCTGCTGTTGAATGGCGGCATCATCGAGGCCCATATCGTAATCCTGATTGACCGCTTCGATATTTTCCAGATCGGTATAACCCAGATACGTCGCCCAGTGTTCTTCCTTGGGAATATCCACCCCAAACCGCTTAAAAATCGTATTCAGCGCCTCATAATGCAGCGCCTCGGAATCGGCCACCACCCCATCAAAATCAAATATCACTGCTTGTAACATTTTTCATCAGTTCCTTTATATACCACTTCAGTTATCATAAACTGTTTATCTTACCTTCAATGTTTTTCTTTCTGAAAAATCTTTTCCCTGCTCAACCTCTACTTTGGTAATTCGATTTTGCTTGTCTAAATGGATTCTCACATAATCTCCAGATTCTACTCTGTATGAATGATATTTTTCGATAATTTTACCAGAGGGGGTTAAACATTCCTGACTGCTGACTTTCGTGCCCTTCAATACACCGGGCAAAGGCTCGTCGCTAATACGACGGATGGTTTCCGTATAACATTGAGTATCTGAAAACAAGCAATTGAACACCGTCGCCTCCCCCTTCTCACGACAATCTGTTATAGCCTTTGGAACTCTTAACTTGGAGACACGTTTACTTATCTTCTTGAATCCATGCAGTTTAGGAATATTAGTGAGGGTTTTCACTAGTTGGGCATCTCTTTTTTTACTTGGACGAAAGGGCTTGAATTCATATTGTTTCAACTTCGGATTATATGCCATTGAGTAAGTATCTATTGCATAGTAAGGTAATGCAGTACTAACCCACATATCACATAGATGCGTCGTCCCTCCACAACGTAAAGCTAATTTTCTCCCCCAATCTCCCCCTCTTTTTATTCCCTGATTAAGAATTATTGAGTAGCAATATGAACAATCCCCTGTCCATAATAAATCAAACTTTCGGTCTGTAAGATTTTCAAGTGTTTCTTCAAATAATCCAAAACCATAGCTCATCGCAAGGCCTGTTTTCTTTTTTATATCGTTCGCAATCTTTTCCCACTTCCCAAAATCCTTTTGTACCTCTAACAACAATTGGCGCAAAGGCTCTCGATTCTCACCAAAGAGATTATTTAAATGCTTAACTAATTGTCGATCTGTCATTACCATCATTAATCTTTGGTTTCATTTAATTGGACAAGGCCTTTATTGTATCCACTATTGACATCTTTGCCACTGTGTTTTTTGTTTGTTTTGTTTCATCCATGCCCTTAATTATACATGAACTGTGCGGTTGCTGTGCATTGTTTATTGGTTTTTAGGCGAATCCAGTGGGCACTGAAGGCGTCGGGGAAGGTGTGGTAGTTATAGCCTTTGGCGGGGACGGAAATCGTTTTGTATGTTTGCCAGTCACCATTGCCGAGAAAATCCACTTCCAGTGTAAACTGCACATCGCCTTCGCTGTCGTGGGCCAGATGGACAACTTTTTTATCGAAACCGGTCATCAGGAACGGATCGCTGTACTGGTTGGCCTTGACAGGTGTATTTTTCCAGACGGCGCCCCAGCCGGTGGGTTTGCCCCAGCTGTGCAGTTCGTCGATATTGCCGAACCAGAAGCCTGACTGCGGCTGGCCGACGGCGTTGTCGGTCTGGTCACCTGCCAGGACCAGCATCCCCCGCCAATAGACCATGTCCGGGCAGATGCGCAAGTGATAGCAAATCGGCTTAATGCCCCAAATCTGTCCGCCATAGACCAGCGGCGGCAGTTCGTAAAACATGCCGAACGCATCCATGAGATATCGTTCGGTCTGCACCTCGCGGATGCGCATCCATTCGGTGTTCCAGGTATGGTCCCAGGAATGGCTGGCCTGGGGCAGACGATAGCGTTTCCACTGCCTGTCATGCAGCACACGGAAAATCACCGAGCGGTCATCCCAGCCGACCGCGAACAGGGTATTACCATAGCGGGAACCGGCGGTAGTATTTTGCTTTCCGGACACTTCGATAAACGGATTGCGTTCAACAATCTCCCAATCGCCTTGACCGTCCCATTGCGCAAGCCTGCCGGCGTCTCGCTTGCGAAGGTATTCGGCCTCTTCATAGGTGTTATTAGCAACGACCAGTCGTCCTTGGGCGGTGTGGGCACCTTTATAGTGCGGCTGGGCACCTTTGGGAATGTCCAGCTCCTTGTTGAGATCAAACAGGTGTTTGGTTTCGAGGGTATTGACGTCTGCTTCGTAGAGCTGCCCTTCCATCGTCAGGAAATAGACCATGGTTTTCGGCTTTTTCAGATGACGAGCGGTGGCGGTCAGGCGGTGTTTGCTCAACTCGGGAAACGTCCGGACATTGCCTTCGGGGTCAATAATATGCGGGCCGATGATGGCCTGTTTGGACTCCCAGTGGACCAGGCGATTGGCAAAAGTGCCTGTCACGGACGCGGGGTGCTTGGTCATGGTCATGTCATCGCTGATAGAATACAGCCCGATGCCGGTGCCGCGGATATGGGCGACATAGCCAACGGCCCAGAGCTTGTCAGCCCAGGGAATCATCGCGCCGATGCCGGTTTCGCTGTCACTGCCGACGCCTTTGGCGAACACCGTCATTTTCGGATATACCCCTTTGACGGATACCGGAGGCTCGGCAAAAACGGGACTGGCCAGCAATACACTCAAAATGACAAACAGAAGGAATCGGCTCTTTTTCATCTGAAAACCCTTTCTTTGATTGTTTTCAATGGACTCAGAAACCATAAAAAAAGCCCCGGTTTTCGGCCGGGGCTTCTATTGTAGCTATGATTGGCATTTTTGCCAATGGGTTTTTAGGCGATCTCGGGAACCGGGCCGATGAGGGCATCGTATTCCTTGAAGGTCGTGCGGTCACCCGACATTACTTCGGCGGCCAGCGTTTTGATCTTGTCGGCATTGCGGGTGATGTAGCGGCGGGCCATGACCTCTTTGCGTTTGGTCATCGGAACGGTCTGGTCGCTGTCGGCAACGGCGACTTCCATCTCAACATCACTGGAGGCCTGCGAACAGAAGTAGTAACCGATAATCAAAGCAATCGCGATATCGACGATCTGGCGACCGTACAGGTCCATGTACTCAATGCCTTCACCCTTGGCGAACTTGGCACATTCGAGCAGTGTCTCAGTGCCTTCGGCCAGCATTGCCGTCAGGTCTTTGACGTTGTCGCCGTATTCGGCAGCGGCCAACTGAGCCAGGTACTTTTCGCCGGTTCCGCCGCAGACACCGCGAACGGCCGCGACGACCTGCAGCTGGCTGGTGCCTTCGTAAATGGTTGTGATACGTGCGTCACGGGCGTGGCGTTCACAGGCATAGTCCCGCATGTAGCCGGAACCACCGAGAATCTGAATCGAATCGTACGAAACGGTGTTGGACATTTCCGAACAGAAGTACTTGCTCATCGGCGTCAGCATACCGGCCAGACGCTTGATGAATTTCAGTTCCTTCTTGGCAGCCTTGACGGCGTCTTTGTCTTCGGAGTTGTCGATAATCTTGTTGAGGCCGATTTCGTGGTCCACGATCCAGCTTGTTTCGTACAGCAAGGCACGGCCGGCTTCGATTGAGGTCTTCATCTCGATCATCATGTCACGAACGGCAGGCAACTTTTCAATCGCAACGCCAAACTGTTCACGGCTGGCGGCATAGTCACGAGCCACGCGGTAGGTTGCTTCGGCAATACCCATGGACTGGCCGGCAATACCGATACGGGCACCGTTCATCAGGCTCATGACGTAGGTCACCAGACCACGCTGGCGTTCACCGATGAGCTGACACGGCGTGTTATCAAAGAACAGCTCGCACGTCGGCGAACCGTGAATACCCAGCTTGTCTTCGAGACGGCGAACGGTCACGGTCGGGCCGCGGTCACAAACGAACAGGCTCAGACCCAGACCGCCGCTGCGATCTTCGGAGCGGGCCAGTACCAGCAGGACTTCGCCGCAGCCGTTGGTGATAAAGCGTTTGACACCATGCAGGTACCAGTTGCCGTTGTCATCCTGGAAAGCCTTCAGATCACAGGCCTGCAGATCGGAACCGGCGTCCGGCTCGGTCAGAACCATCGCACCGGTCACTTTACCGGAAGCAAAGTCGTGCAGGTAATTCTGCTTGATGTCTTCGTCAGCAAAGAAGTTAATTGTTTCGGCAATGCCCTGCAGCCCGAAGATGTTCATCAGCGATGCGTCGGCACGTGAGACGATTTCAATCGCCATCGAGTAAACGGTGTTCGGGAAGTTCAGCCCGCCAAACCGGTGCGGCAGCGTAAAGCCCATCACGTCGGCTTTTGCCAGTGCGTCCAGTGCATCGGCGATGCCGGCGGCATAGCTGACGGTGCCGTCTTCGTTGAGCGTATTGCCTTCTCGGTCCACATCTTCACTGCGCGGTGCGATAAAATCAGCACTCAACTCGCCGATTGAATCCAGCACCATATTATAATTCTGAATCGCTTCGGTTTCATCTTCCGGCGCGGTCTCAAACTCGGCGGCATGCTTGAACTCTTCTTCCTGCATCCGCGATACTTTATTCAGATCCATGTGTTGGAACAGGAACTGAATATCGTCGTTATCCTTATAAAAGTTACCCATCGTTTTATCCCTAAACTTTTTGGTCTTTTTTCTTATAAAACAGACTGGATTCCCGCCTTTACGGGAATGGCAATCTCAATCTTATACTTTTTCCTTGATGGCTTTGATCATCATCGGCACAACGTCGTTCAGGTCGCCGACGATCTTGTAGTGAGCGACATCGAAGATCGGTGCCTTCGGGTCATTGTTAATGGCGATGATCTTCTGGCTGCCGATCATACCGGCCTGGTGCTGAATCGCCCCGCTGATACCCACGGCGATGTACAGGCTGGGACGAACGGTCGTTCCAGTCTGGCCGATCTGGTGGTCGTGATTGATGAAGCCCAAATCGACTGCCGCACGAGTCGCACCGGGCGAACCGCCGAGGCAATGAGCCAGATCCCAGATTTTCTTGAAGTTGTCAGCACTGCCGACACCGGCACCACCGGCAACAATGACACGGGAGGCCTTCAGGTCAACCTTCTTGGCTTCCATGTGCTCGGCGAGAATTTCAATCGCCAGGTCAGTCTGCGTCAGGTGAACGGTTTCCTTGATAACCTCGGCCTTGCGAGTCGCGTCCGGTTCGGGCATGGGCATGACGCCTTCTCGAACGGTCGCCATCTGCGGCCAGCGGTCATAGTTGATAATGGTAGCAATAATATTACCGCCGAACGCCGGACGAATCTGCAGCAGCAGGTTTTCGTACGTCGTGTTGGTTTTCTTGACTTCGTGGTTGCCGATCTGCAGGTCGGTGCAGTCTGCGGTCAGGCCGGCCTTGACGGCACTGGCGATACGCGGTGCCAGGTCGCGACCGGCGGGAGTTGCCCCGTATAGAACAATCTGCGGTTTGTGCTTGGCGATCAAGTCGTCAATGACTTTCGAGTAACTGCTGGTCTGGTAATGCTCCAGCAGCGGATGCTCGGCCAGAATCACTTTATCGGCGCCGTAATGGCCCAACTGTAAACACAAATCGCTGACATTATCGCCCAGCAGGACGGCTGCCAGCGGCACGTTTAACGTATCGGCCAGTTCACGGCCCTTGCTGAGCAGTTCCAGCGACGTATCTTCCAGCTTGCCCTTGTGCTGTTCGGCAAAAACCCACACCTGCCCCTGTTTATTCACTTCGATCATATTCCTATCCTTATTCTGATCTGATTTCTATCTTTTGTAATTCAAAATTAAGAATTAAAAATTCAACATTAACCAATGGTGTGATCCTGAATCAGTTCGTGGATCATGCTGTCAACGCCGGCCTGCGTGGCTTCGACGTCCTTGGTATCCATCGCCGCCAGCACGACGCTCTGAATGCGGTGTACCTTGGTGGGCGAACCGTCGCGGCCGCACCACTGCAGGTCTGCTTCGAGGAAGTCCAGATCCCACTGCTTGATGAGCAGGCCCTTTTCGTCCAGCGCTTCGCAAGTCGCATCGACGTCAATGCAGTCGTCTTCTTTGGCAATCGCTTCAATTTCCATGCGGCACTTGGCGGCTTTGCATTTCATCATCTGCTTGGCCCGGCCGACTCGCGGCTCATTGGCCGTATCCAGAACCGTCAGCACTGCCGGCAGCGGACTCTTGACTTCCTGCCAGCCGTTACCGAGGTTGCGTTTGACCTTGATAGACGTTTCTTCCAGCGAAACGAGGTCTTCGACATAGGTAATCTGCGGCAGTTCCAGCTTTTCAGCAAGCTGGGGGCCAACCTGGGCGGTATCGCCGTCGATGGCCTGACGGCCGCACAGGACGATGTCCGGATTGAGCTTTTTGACGGCACAGCTCAGAATATAGCTGGTCGCCAGCGTATCCGAAGCCGCACACCGACGGTCAGTGACCAGAACAGCCTGGTCGGCGCCGCGGTAGAGACCTTCACGCAATACACCGGTGGCATTGGGCAAACCCATTGTGACAACTGTCACAACACCGCCAAATTCATCTTTAATTTTCAGGGCCAGTTCCAATGCATTCAGGTCTTCCGGGTTAAAAATCGCCGGAAGTGCCGCACGGTTCACGGTCCCGTCATCGTTCATTGCCTGCCCGGTAATCCGTTTGGTATCAGGCACTTGCTTGACTAATACAACACAATTGTATCCCACTGATTTTGCCTCCATGAGCACTATTTTCCAATATAACTTCTTTATCTCTATATACTTACACTGTCATCCCGAGTGACAGTAAGAAATCTTTATCCCCGTCCGCCGCCGGCGGCGGTTTCCTCAATTTTGACTTTTTCAATTTGATTTTTACCTTTTATATCGGGCCGTTCAGACCGATACCACTGCAAAGACCACGTAGTTTAGCCCAAAATCCATACAAGTCAAATAAAAAACCAACTTCCATCGGTATGATGGGGGTAGACAGGTATGGTCTTTTCAAGGTCCGATATTATTGTATTTGGCAAATAAAACCTTAAATCTCTGTAACGAAAAGCCGTCAGCATTAACTTACTTTAAAAGCGTGACGATAAATGCGAACGGGGTTGAAAATTGTTTACCGATTTTGGAAAAAATTGAAACAAATTGCCCGGCCGATGCGTCCTAATAGATGAACAAACGCAGTCAATACATGGGGGACTGGCAGTACCGTCATCGGGAGCGATGGCAAGAGATGAGGTAACAGTGAGTGTGCGCACCCGGTGTGCGCCCGAACAGAATGGAGCGGAAAACTGAGGTGAAAAAATGATCAAAGAGACAATCATACAGGCCAGGCAGATAAAGCTTTTTTTTGAATCACATACGGTGCTCAAGGTACTGGTGCTTGCAGCCCTGCTGTTTGACACGGTCAGTACGGTCTATTTTATGCGGCGGGACGGAATTGCGTTTGAACTGCACCCCATCGTGCGGCATTCGGCGATGCTGTGGGGGCCTGTGCTGGGAACATTTTTGTCGGCGTTCGTGTTTAAGGCGGTGACCAGTTTTCTGCTGGAAGCGTTTTACCTGAGAGGCTACGCGGTCTATATGTACCTCAGCATGATCTGCACCTCAACCTTCGCCGGATTCTACAATTTTTTCACCACCGCGGCCTAATGATTAACAGCCAAAAGAATATCCGAGCTATTCATTTATTGTACTGAATTTATACGTTTGAGTGCTTCTTTGCAAACATAAGCGACAGCGTTGTTATACTCAGAGGTACTTTTGTCAGAAAGTGAACCTGAGACAAAATCTATAACATTATCAAGATCATCACCTTCCAGTAATTGATATTGAGCCGCAGTAATACGGTGTATCAGTTCATTAAAAAACCTCAAAAGTTCTCCGTTCGCGACTTCCGTTGTACCGGCTACATATGTCCCTCTGGCAACAATAGTAAGGCCATGGGCAATATCTGCGATTAGTAAATGTAATTCATCCTTACTAAACAATAACAACTCTTCCCTCAAAGTCTCTTGATCCATCATTTATCAATCCCCTTTTAATAGATACAAAAGTTAGCAAATTATTGCGTAAGATTCTATTTTTGAAAAATGAAATAATCCAGCGTCCTCCCGCTTTTAAAACCAATAATAACATCGCTCAGATTCCAAAAAAGGCAGGTCGCTTTGATTGCGGCCTGCCTTTTGGTACTTATGATTGTTGGGACGTTTTACCCCATGTGGCGTTCGATGAAACTGGTGTCGATCTGACTTTTGACGAACAGGTTGTGTGAGAGGATCGCCTGATGGCCTGGAATCGTGGTTTTGATCGGGCCGATCTTGAACTCACGCAGTGCCCGCTGCATGGTGGCAATCGCTTCTTCCCGCGTCGGCTGATGGACGATCAGCTTGGCAATCATCGAATCATAATGCGGCGAAACCACCGCGTCCTGATAGATATGGGTCTCAACCCGTACGCCGAGGCCGCCGGGAACAACAAATTTCTTGACCGGGCCGGGACACGGTGCATAATCGCGGTCCGGGTCTTCGGCATTAATGCGGCACTCAATTGCGACACCGGTGTGCTTGATGTCACGCTGGCGAAGATCCAGTGTTTCACCGGCAGCAACCTTAATCTGCCACTTGATCAAGTCCTGGCCAGTCACCAACTCGGAAACCGGGTGCTCAACCTGGATACGGGTATTGACTTCAATAAAGTAAAAGTTTTTGTCCTTGTCCAGCAGGAACTCCACGGTCGCGGCGCTGTAATAATTAGCCTCTTTAATCAGCCGCAGGGCCGATTTGCAAAGCTCGTCGCGAGTCTTCTCGTCCAAGACCGGGCACGGCGATTCTTCGATGAGTTTCTGGTGACGCCGCTGGACGGTACAGTCACGTTCGTAGAAGTGAATGGCATTGCCGCTTTTGTCGGCCATGATCTGCACTTCCACGTGACGCGGCTCGACGATGAATTTTTCGATGTACATCTTCCCGTCGCCGAATGCTGCTTCGGCCTCGGAACGAGCCGCAACAAAGGCGGTATGCAGACTGATATCATTATGGGCAACACGCATGCCGCGTCCGCCGCCGCCGGCAGCCGCCTTGATCATCACGGGATAGCCGATCTTGTTGGCAATTTTAGCCGCTTCCTTTTCGTCGGCAATTTCCCCCTCGGAGCCGGGCACAACCGGCACGCGGGCCTTCTTGGCCAGTTCGCGGGCAGCAACCTTGTCGCCAAGCTGCCGCATGGATTCGGGGGCCGGGCCGATAAAGGTCATGCCGCACTCGTTGCAGATTTCCGCAAAGTGGGCGTTTTCGGCCAGAAAACCGTAACCGGGGTGAATCGCGTCAACATCGGCGATTTCCGCGGCACTGATAATCGAAGGAATATTCAGGTAGCTTTTTGCGGGCACAGGCGGCCCGATACAAATCGCCTCGTCGGCAATGTCCAGATAGGAGGCGTCTTTATCCGCTTCGGAATAAACCGCGACCGCCTCGACACCCATCTCCTGACAGGCCCGAATGATCCGCAGTGCGATTTCTCCGCGATTGGCAATCAATACTCTTGAAAACATAATAATCCTGAAATTATCTTAACAAAATGCAAATATCAAAATTCAAAAAGCAAAATTGAGGAAAACCGCCTTTGGCGGTTGCTGTTTAAATGGATTCCTCGGCTTCATTCGGAATGACGACTTTCATTCACGGAAACGATGTTGACTTATTGGATTTTGAACAGGGCCTGGCCAAACTCAATGGCTTCGCCGTCTTTGCAGCATATCTCGGCAATCGTGCCGGACTTTTCAGCCTTAATTTCATTCATGACCTTCATGGCCTCGATGATGCAGACAACCGTTTCGGGGGTAACCTTGTCGCCAACCTTAACGTAGGCTTCGGCGTCAGGGCTGGGGGCCTGATAGAACGTACCGACGATGGGCGAATCGATGGTTTCGAGTCCGTCATCCGCGGGCGCGGGGGCACCTGCGGCAGGCGCTGCGGGTGCGGCAGCAGCCGGAGCCGGAGCAGCCGCCATCGGTACCTGCTGCATCACGGGAGCAGCCGAACCGGGGCCTTTCAGGTGAATCTTGGAGTCGCCGTCTTCTACTTCCACCTCAATGAGGTCGTTTTCTTTCATCAATTCTATCAGTTCTTTAACTTTTTTCAGGTCCATAAGCTTGGTTTCCGAAATTGTCTAAAAATCCTTTTTTTTCGCACACTTTTGGCGTTTTCCACCGCCGCACCCTCCGCCGAATGCGGCTTTCATCTAAAAAATCCCAAACGGTTGGGCTGTTATGGGCCAACCGTCTATACCACTACCCTCTCAAAGGGGATTAGCGGGTAGTATAGTCGTCTGTTAAGAAATTGCAAGTTTTTTCATAGACGACCAGACCGACAGCCAATCTATTGTATTTCGACTGTTTTAGGCATTTTCCTGAAAAACGGGCATATTTCATTGTATTTTGTTGGATTTTGCTGATAATTTTCGCTTTTTTTATAATTTGTCCTTAGAATGAACAAACTGCCATTAAATCAATAGTAACTCCAAAGGATCGAAAAAGGATGGATCAAACAGAATTTATAAATCGTTTACAGCAAGGGATTGTCGTCGGTGACGGTGCGATGGGCACGATGCTCTACAGTCACGGTGCGTTTTTGAATACGTGCTTTGATGAACTGTGTCTGACTCGGCCGGACCTAATTGCCGGCATTCACGCTGAATATGTCGCAACCGGCTGCGATTTTATCGAAACCAACAGTTTTGGCGCCAACCGCTTTAAGCTGGCACATTTTGGACTGGCCGACAAGGTCGAGGCGATTAATACCGCGGCGGCTGAGATTGCCAAAAAAGCCGCCGGCGATACGGTACTGGTAGCCGGATCGGTTGGGCCGACGGGCACCAACAACCCCAACCCTGATGATGAGTTGGCGGCTTCACTTGCGGAAGCTTTCTGCGAGCAAACCAAAGCCCTGGCGGATTCCGGCGTGGATTTTTTGCTGCTTGAAACGTTTACCAGTACCGCAGAACTGCGTATCGCCGTGGACGCAGCGGCAGAAACCGCCCTTCCGATTATCGCCCAGATGACCTGCAATGATCAGTTGGAAACATTTTTCGGTACACCGATTGAAAAAGCGATTGCCGAAATCGCATCGATGGACACCGTGGTCGCAGTGGGTCTGAATTGTTCACTCGGGCCATCGGATATGCTGGAAGGATTGAAACGTATTCGACAGGTCACTGATAAGCCGATTTCCATTCAGCCGAACGCGGGACTACCGCGGCGGGTGGAAGGCCGGACACTGTATATGTGTACGCCGGAATATATGGCCGAGTATGCCAAACGGTTTTTCGAGAATGGCGGCGCAATCATCGGTGGCTGCTGCGGGACGACACCGTCGCACATCAAAGAAATTATCAAGACCGTTCGCCCGCTGGCCAAGGCCATGACGGCGCGACCGGCGGCGGTCCAGATCTCGGTCAAAGAAGAAGCTCCGGCCGGTATGGAGCCGGTGATCTTAAAAGACAAAAGCAGTTTCGGAGCCAAGCTGGCCGCCGGAGAACCGGTCGCCTGTATAGAGTTGACGCCACCGCGCGGAGTCGATGCCAACAAGGTCATTGACAGTGCCAGGCTATGCAAAGAATATGGGATTGACGCGATTAATATTCCGGATGGGCCGCGGGCCAGTGCCCGGCTGTCGCCGCTGGTGACGGCACTGAAAATTGAACAGGCCGCCGACATTGAAACGATTTTGCATATCTGCTGTCGGGACAAAAACCTGATCGGCCTGCAGTCGGACCTGCTGGGCATTCACGCAATGGGTCTGAGGAATGTGTTGCTGATAACCGGCGACCCGCCGAAACTGGGCGAATACCCGGACGCAACGGGCGTCTTTGACTTGGATTCGGTGGCGCTGACCAAAGTGGTTGACGGCCTGAACCGCGGGCTGGATATTGCCCGTAACGAATTGCCGCAGCAGTTGTCGCTGACTGTTGGCGTCGGCGCCAATCCTGTCGCTTCCGAGCTTCATCGGGAGATTGAACGGTTTAAACTCAAGGCACAGGCCGGGGCCGAATACGCGATTACTCAGCCGGTGTTTGATACGGAGATGTTTTTTGAATTTGCCGAAGCAAACGCCGACTGCAAACTGCCGTTTATCGCGGGTATCTGGCCGTTTACGAGCTACAAAAACGCCGAGTTCATGGCCAACGAGGTGCCGGGCGTTGTGGTACCGAAAACGCTCCTGAAGCGGATGAGCAAGGCAACCACCCGCGAGGACGGGCGTAAGATTGGCATTGAGATTGCCCGCGAGATGATTGAAACGCTAATGCCGCATGTGGCTGGCTTTGCCGTCAGTGCACCGTTTGGCAATGTGAAGATTGCGTTGGCGGCATTGGGCAAACTGGGCATCGAAGAATTATAACGGGAGAGAAGCTATTGGGATTTTGTGATCATAACATCTTGATCTTTGACGGCGCCTGCGGGACGAATCTTCAAACGATGGAGATTCCGGAGTCGGCGTGGGACGGACATAAAGGTTGTAATGAATACTTGAACCTGTCGTCGCCGGAAACGATTGTACAATTGCATTCGTCATTTGTCGAGGCCGGGGCGATGGTGCTGGAAACTAATACTTTTGGCGCGTCTTCGATTGTGCTGGCCGAATACGGGTTGGAAAGCCGGGTCGAGGCGATTAATACCGCCGCGGTGCAAAATGCTCGCAAGGCGATTGGCAGCCGGGAAAATGTGTATATCGCCGGGTCGGTCGGGCCGGGCACAAAACTGCCGAGCTTGGGGCATATCCCGATCGATACACTGGCAGCCTCACTGGCTGAGCAGATACAAGTATTGATTACTGCGGGAGTTGATGCACTGATCATCGAAACCTGTCAGGATTTGCTGCAGGTTAAGACCGCAATCATTACGGCAAAAGAAACGCTGGACGAACTTGGCAGAGACCTGCCAATTCTTCTGTCGGTGACGATTGAGCGGCAGGGCACCATGCTGGTCGGTACTGATATTGCCGCAGTGGTGGCGACCGTAGAGCCATTCGGGCTGTTTTCGCTGGGTTTGAACTGTGCCACCGGGCCGGCGGATATGGAATCGCATATTCGCTATCTGAGTCGGCAATGGCCGGGGCGAATTTCGTGTATTCCCAATCAGGGCCTGCCGGAGATTATTGATGGTGAAACAGTCTATCCGCTCAAACCAGCTGACTATGCAAATCACATGAAGCATTTCATTGAGAACGAAGGCGTCAGCATTGTCGGCGGCTGCTGCGGCACAACGCCGGAGCATATTCGTCAACTGGCCCAGGTCGCTGCGACAATTCGACCGGCGGAAAGGCAGGTGGAAGCATGAAGGCGTCTGTTTCTTCTCTGTACCAAGCCGTTGAACTGAGCCAGCCGATACCGCCGCTGCTGATCGGCGAACGATGTAACACCAACGGCTCGAAGAAGTTTCGCGAAATGCTTCTGGCCGATGATTTTGACGGCTGCCTGCAGGTAGCACTCGACCAGGAAGCTAAGGGCGCACAAGTGTTGGATATCTGCACCGCGTATGCGGGCCGGGATGAGAAGGCGGACTTGAAACGCTTTTTCACAATGCTGATCGGTTCCGTGAAATTGCCGCTGATGATTGATTCGACGCAGCCGGATTGTATCGCCGAGATTCTAAAAATCTATCCAGGCCGGTGCATTATTAACTCGATCAATCTCGAAGATGGCGGGGCCAATCTGCACAAGGTCTGCACGCTGGCGAAAAAATACGGCGCCGCGGTTGTAGCACTGACGATCAACAAAGCGGGCATGGCAATGACCACGGCTGAAAAAGTCGAAACTGCTCAGCAGATTTACGACTTGGCCGTTGGCGAGCATGGCCTGCGACCGCAGGACTTGCTGTTTGACCCGCTGACGTTTACCATCGGCTCCGGCGACGAAAGCCTCCATGACGCGGCCATTCAGACGCTGAATGCCATTACACAGATCAAAAAGCAGATGCCCGGCGTACGGACGCTGCTGGGCGTCAGCAATATTTCTTTCGGTCTGCGTCCGGCGGCGCGGAAAGTCCTGAACTCGGTCTTTCTGCACGAAGCCGTCGAAGCGGGGCTGGACGCGGCCATTGTCGATACGGCCAAGGTGATTCCGCTGGCACAGATCGCCAACGAAGACCGCGACGTATGCTCGGACCTGATTTATAATCGTCAAAAAAACGCAGATAAAAACGCCCTGATGGCGTTTATCGACTATTTTGAGGAAAAAGGCGACACCGACGATCAGGACGAGTCGCAGCAGGACATTGCCGCGGAAAAACTGCTCGGTCAGATGGTGCTCAAGAGCAATAAGGACGGACTGGACGATGTGCTGACAATTTTGCTGGGCCGGTATAAGCCGCTGGATATTATCAATACTTTGCTGGTGCCGGCGATGCGGTATGTGGGCGAACTGTTCGGCAAGGGTGAGATCCTGCTGCCATTTGTTTTGCAGTCGGCCGAGGTGATGAAGAAGGCAGTGGCCTTTCTGGAACCCTTTATGGATAAGGCCGATGCTTCGGACAAGCTGAAAGTGCTGCTGGCGACGGTTCAGGGCGATGTGCATGACATCGGCAAAAATCTGGTCGATATCATTCTGACCAATAACGGCTACAAGGTTTATAATATCGGCATCAAGGTGCCGGCTGAGACGATCATCGAAAAGGCGAAGGAATACGATGTCGATATCATCGGCCTGTCGGGCCTGCTGGTTAAGTCGGCGATTGTGATGCAGGACAGTATGCCGCAATATAAAGAAGCCGGACTGAAAACGCCGATTCTGCTGGGCGGAGCGGCTCTGACACCAAAGTTTGTCGCCGAAAGCTGTGTCCCTGGCCATGCCGAGCCGGTGGTTTATTGTGCGGACGCGTTCGCGGGGCTGAAGGCCGTGCGGGAGTTTGAACAGGGGAAATTAGAACCGACTGTATTTGAGACAAAAACGCCCGCAACCGCTCGCAAGACAACTAAAAATGTTGAAATCGATACCAATGTGCCGGTGCCTCAGACGCCCTTCTTGGGCAAACGTATCGTTACCGATGTTGACCCGACTGCACTGTATGGATACGTTAATGAGCAGGCACTGTTCCGCGGGCGATGGGGGTATCGCCGGGGTAAGATGACTGCCGAAGAATACGCAATGCTGACTAAAGATACCGTGATACCGATTTATGAAAAGCTCAAAGAACGCGGCATTACAGAAAACCTAATTCAACCCAAGGTGACTTACGGCTATTTCAAATGCCACAGCAAAGACGAGTCTGTCTATGTACAGGACGGCGAGACGACTTATGAATTCGCTTTCCCGCGGCAGGAATTTGCCCCAAATTTATGTATTGCAGATTTCTTTAAACCGGAAACCAACGGCGGCGACGTGGCAGGCTTTTTCGTGGTGACGATTGGCGAAAAAATCGGGCAAATCGCCAAAGAGTTGTTTGAAAAAGACGCTTACCATGACTACCTGATGCTGCACGGGTTTGGCGTGGAGGTCACCGATGCGCTGGCCGAGTACTGGCATGAACAGATGCGGATCGAAATGGGCATCAGTGCCCAGCGGCCGGATGATGTCACCGGGTTTGTGACCCAGCAGTACCAGGGCAGCCGCTACGGATTCGGTTATCCGGCGTGCCCGGACCTGGGGGCGCATGAGCATGTATTTAAGCTGCTCGATCCCGAAGACATCGGTGTGACATTAACCGAAAACATGGAGATGGTACCCGAGCAGACGACATCAGCCATCGTGGCCCATCATCCGCAGGCGAAGTACTTTGCGGTGTAAGGCGAACCACGGATGGACACTGATGAACACGAATATTAGTAATCGCAGATTAAAACCATGAAGAACATGAAGGTATTGAAGAAAGAATATTCATGTTTTTCTTCGTGTTCTTCGTGAACTTCGTGGTAATTTAAAACGACAACTGTTCAGCAAGAGGAAAATATGAAATATATTTGTATTAACTGCGGCTATATCTATGACCCCACCCTGGGCGACCCAACTGGCGGCATTGAACCGGGCACGGCCTTTGAAGATTTGCCCGAAGACTGGACCTGCCCTCTCTGCTACGTCACCAAAGACAACTTTGACCCGATTGATTAGCTTTTTCAACCTCTTAAAGAGCTAAATACATAAAACCGCAAATTTCACGGATTAACTCACATTCCCAATCAAAAAATATTTTCCGTGTAATTCAGTGCTTTCCGTGGTCAACTCTTTATCATCCCTCTTTTACACAATTAACTGCAGTTAGAAGGAAAATTTGGTTTCGAAGCCGTATGTATAGCGGTCGTCCCAACCGTGGGTAGTTTGTTTTTTTTCGTGGAAGACGAAGATATCCACATCGAGTCTTTCATTCACGTCCCAGACCATGCCGGAATAGATGCGGGTTTGGTGAAGGCCGCTTGCCTCCTGGACGAAACACTCGTAGGCACCATAGGGCTGGACCGGCAAATCGAACAGATCATGCGGCACATGCGCTTTGAGCCGGTTGCGATAGCGGAAAACATCGTTGCCCTGCTCGAAATCACGAAATTCCAAGCGGTTGCGGTTGGACCACTTCAAACCGAGCCATTTCTCCTTGGCAGTCGCTTCGACATACGGGCGGTTTTCCCGCTGCCATTCATGGCCGGACTCTTTGTGATACTGCTTAAAACCCAGCCCCACATCCAGCCAGTCAGCGGCCTTATATTTGAAGCTGACAACATTTTCATGTTTATTGTGCTCGCCATCGCGAAAATGAAACTTCTGGGTCACCGTCATTTTCCACATGTCATTGAGAGCAAACGAAAAGCCGGCACCGGCACGGACCCCCTGGTTATCATCTGTCGCACAACAGACGTCCACCGCAATCATCAATACAAAAATGCTGAACAAAGCCCGTTTGCTCATTCTTGATATTCTCCTCTTTGATGATTTCTACTGCTTACTGACCACTGTATTAAAAGCTGCCGCCGTTTTCGGGGCGACCGTCGTCGCTGTCGTAGGTCAGGTCGTCACCGGGAGTGTTTTCTTTGTCTTCGATGCGCTGGATCGACTCGGCTTTTTTGGTGTTGCCGTCTACTCTGGCAATAATCCCATTGATGCGCACATCGCCAGCGGCAATCTCGAACGGATAAGGCATCTGCGTGCGGAACGCGCGGATGACGCTTTCAGACTTGCGACCCAGCACAGAATCCATCGCCCCAGTCATGCCGATATCGGTAATATAAGCGGTTCCCTTGGGCAAAATCTTTTCATCAGCGGTCACAACGTGCGTATGCGTGCCGAATACGCAGCTGACCTTGCCGTCAAGGTAATAGCCCATCGCGATTTTTTCACTGGTGGCCTCGGCGTGCATCTCTACGAAGATCACGTCGGCCTCGTTACGAAGTTTACCGAGGATGCTATCAATCTTGGCATAGGGGCAATCCGCCGGTTTCATGAAAATACGCCCTATCAGCGTGACTACACCAACGGTGACGCCTTTGGAGGTTTGGTAAATCGCATAATCCTTGCCGGCAGCATAGGGCGACAGGTTTGCCGGGCGGACGATGTTATTTTTGCCTTCGAGGACGGGGATGATGTCCTTTTTGCGATAGCAATGGTCGCCGAGTGTAATCAGATGCACGCCATATTTGCAGAGCTTTTCGTAAATCTGCGGAGTAATCCCCGATCCGCCCGCGGCATTCTCAGCATTGACGATGACGCAGTCAATCGCGTGCTCCTTGACCAGCGGAACGAGCTGCTGCGACAGAATCCGCCGACCGGGCCGGCCGACCACATCACCAATACAGAGAACATTAACTTTCATATTACTCCACTACTATGAACCACGGATGGACACTAATGAACACGAATGAAAAAACTTATCAGATTGTCCGTGTAAATTCGTGTTTATTCGTGGTTCTAATTTTATCGTGCGTATTCGACGCAGCGGACTTCACGCAGCAGTGTCACCTTGATTTCGCCGGGATAGGTCATCTCGTCTTCGATCTTCTTGGCGATATCGCGTGCGGTCTTCACGGCCGAGTCGTCTTTGATCTTGTCAGCATCGACAATCACGCGGACCTCGCGGCCGGCCTGAATCGCGAAACAGTTTTCCACGCCTTCAAAACCAGCGGCAATGCCTTCGAGCTTTTCAAGCCGCTTGATATAGCGTTCCAGCGTTTCCCGGCGGGCGCCCGGACGTGATGCACTGATCGCGTCAGCGGCCGCCACCAGCGGCGTATAGGGGTTGTCGGCGGGAATATCGCCGTGATGCGCCTCGACAGCGTTGAGCACAATCGCCGATTCCTTGAAGCGACGCAGGAAATTGGTTCCGATAGCCGGGTGGCCGCCTTCGATTTCGCGGTCCATCGCCTTGCCGATATCGTGCAGCAAGCCAGCGCGTTTAGCGATTGAGCCGTCAAGCCCAAGTTCGTCAGCCATGACCTGGGCCAGGAAGGCCACTTCCACGCTGTGACGCAGTACATTCTGTCCGTAGCTGGTGCGATAATGTAATGCACCCAGCATTCCGATGATTTTATTGTTCAGGCCGCGAACATCGACTTCTTCGGCGGCTTCTTTACCAATCTGTGTCACCTTCGCGTGAACGTCTTTTTTCGTTTGGTTGACGACCTCTTCAATACGGGTCGGGTGAATCCGGCCGTCCTGAATCAGCCGTTCCATGCTCAAACGGGCCACTTCCCGGCGAATCGGGTTAAAACCGCTAACGACGATAATCCCTGGTGTGTCATCGACAATCACATCGACACCGGTGGATTTCTCAAAGGCCCGAATATTACGGCCTTCACGGCCAATAATCCGCCCCTTCATGTCATCGCTGGGGATATCGACCATCGAGACGCTAACATCGCAGGTCTGCTCGGCAGCATACCGCTGAATCGCCAGGTTGATAACCTCCTTGGACTTCTCCTCGGCAGTTTCCTCGGCTTGGGTGACTTTTCGCTGAATCAACTGGCTCATTTCGCGTTCGCACTCGTCTTCCAGGCGCGTCAGCAGCAATTCTTTGGCCTGCTCCATATCCAGCGAGGTAATCTTCAAAAGCTGATTTTTCTGCTGGGTAATCAGCGAAGATAACTCTTTATTGCGGTTTTGGGCCGCATTCATCTGGCGAGCCAACTCTTTCTCATTATTTTTGACTTGCTTTTGTTGCTGGCGAATTTTGTCCTGTTGGCGTTCGACGGTATCTTCCCGCTTGGAGACGTCCAATTCCTGCTTTCGCAGTTCTTTTTCCCGAACGTTCATTTCATTGGAAAGTTCTTCCCGCTTTTTCATCTTTTCGGCGGCGGCATCGACCTGTGCTTCTTTAATGATCGTCTCGGCCTGTTTTTTTGCGGTTTCAATCCGGCTGTCAAGCTCTTCTTTGAGTGCTTTGGCACGATTCTTCGCAACGGTTTTCTGGACGACAAATACCACAATCGCACCTACCAAGGCACCCGCGATAAGTCCCACCAAAAGAAACACCGACGGCGAAATTTGTGCTAATATGTTCATAATCGGCCCTTTCTGTCCGCCCTAAAAACAGGGCGGCACTGGTTCTATGAATTTGCAGAGATTACGGACATGCACAAGCTACAGCACAAGAGATGTTTGCGTGAAAAAATGATACTGGTTTTTATATAACTATCGCGTAGAGAGGGCTATAAAATAACAGACAGTCCCCCTTTTTGAACAAAAAAACGGCTTTTTTGCGTCAAATAACCGTCCTTACCTCGTTCAAAACCCAGGCTTCTCCTTATTCCGCCAAGGGATCGCAACACCATTATCACCAAATTCCTTTCGCCATACTCACCGACTCGCTTTCGTTTTTGGACTTGGCGAAAACCTTTTTGTATCGTCTTCATTCGCCTTTCGCCCGACTCCGCGAAATCGATGTTCTTGAAGCTTTGCCTGCAATGTCAC
This sequence comes from Sedimentisphaerales bacterium, assembly GCA_028282905.1. Classification (GTDB taxonomy): domain Bacteria; phylum Planctomycetota; class Phycisphaerae; order Sedimentisphaerales; family Anaerohalosphaeraceae; genus 4572-13. The sequence goes on from JANQGW010000149.1 coordinate 58,054, forward strand.
CACTGCAAATCGTAATTTATATTATCCTGCCGGCAGAAAACCTGCGGCTGAAAACACAGTCTCATCCTCAAACATCGAGCTTATTACTTAATATTACTCGATTTATGTTTTGGGTCAAGAAAAATCCGCACCCACAAACGCTTTGCGAGCACTTTATGAGTTCTCGACATCTGCTGTTTGGTTTAATCCAGTGTCCACGCTGTTTTATCGGACATTTATGTCATAAAACAGCTATAAATCTTCGAAAAAACGCCCTTTTTTGCCCGGATGGTTATTTCGTTCTGCCCGTAAACCGATATGAGATTGCCGAATCAGGGAGACGGCACCGTAGAGAACTTAAGGACAGGCGACAACCCGACCTGCGGGTCGGCTTGGGAGTTTGATCGATGATATTAAAAAAAGATGTGTTGACAACAGGTCAGGTAGCTGAAATTTGTAACGTTGCGCCGCGCACGGTGACCAAATGGTTTGACGCCGGACGGCTGCGGGGCTACCGGATTCCCGGTTCACGTGACCGGCGCATTCCACTCAGTGATTTGATCGCCTTCATGAAGGAACACGATATCCCGACCGACGGACTCGAAAAAGGATCTGTTCGCATCCTCATCATCGACAGTCAGACCGAAACAGCCCGCCGGTTCGCCGAAGAACTGGAAACTCAGGGCAGTTTTGATATCGAATGCGCCCACAACAGCTTTGACGCGGGACTGATGGTCCAGAAATTCATGCCAAATGTTATCCTGATTGACCTGATGAGCAATGAGATCAACGCACACCACCTCTGCGATTATGTCCGCAACAATGCAGAACTGACCGATTGTGCGGTCATCGCAATGGCCGGCGGATTGAGCGAAAACGAAGCCGCCAATCTGTGCCGACAGGGATTCGCCGCCGTCATTACCGACCCGGCCGATATTGGTCAAACCCTGCAAGCCATTCAGGAAAGCTGTTCTGTCCTGCAGTAATGCTTTATCCCGAATTGTCAGCTTGCCTCCAATACGTAATATGCTGAATCAAAGTAATAGGGACGTCTATTGAGCACAAAGCCTTTCTGATAAGCCGCTCTCAGGAAATCCAGCAACTGCTCTTGCGTGATTTCAATAAATTCGCCTTGCGTGTACATTCCATCACCATAAATAACCGGATAATGATCCCAAAACTTCCAATCCGCTTTTTCAACATCAGAACCAAACCCTACCTGTTTGTCACCGACTTTCACTCGAATTGAGCCTTTTACATCGATTTCTTTGGCCAGGAGAGGATGCAGTTTGCCGGGCAACAGAGTTCCCACATTTGTCTGATTAGGATTAGTTAGAATCCATGAATATCCAACCTCTGAAACAAGATAGCCACTCAAACTCCGGCAATAAATAACTTTACACTCACGAAAGCGCTTTCCTGGAATAATTCGCCCTACAGTTTTTAAAGCAGTTTCAAAAGTTATAAAATCTGAATCGCATGAAATTGGAATCACCTTCGTATAACTCTGCACTGACCGTGACCATCCTGTTTTCTTGGGATCGGACAAGACAATTTTTCGAAAATCATGTAAGTCCGGAATTAAAACAGCACGGTACGAACAGTCTGTTCCGATTCTTGTGATTGGTTTTCCGACTTGATTCAAAGCCTTCCATCTTTTGATATCAAAAGGATAATAATATAATGATGACATCGACCACCTGTTTGTATTCACTTTAAAAGACATTCTTGATGTCGCAGGCCGCCTTTGCTTATTGGTATTTACATTCGGAATATATATTGCCAAAGGCGTCGTCGCTTGCCTATCATTTGAAGTTGTCTTGTCAAGTACACAATATGAAACTCGAAACTGCTCTTTCTGAGCCACAGGCCTATAGACATGATGTATGGTCACACTTTCGCCCGGCAACAAAAGCCCTTCGTAAAATGTCTGTTTTGTTCTTCGCTGCGACAGCATATTATATATGTACAGATCCTTTTCAGAATCTCTGTCAATCTTGCCGTAAACCGCCCCGAAAAGCGAGATTGCCTCCTCGCCCCAATTTACCACAGGTTGAATTGAAGTTACCACAATACGCCAGTCAGAAACATTCTTCAGCGTAAAAGCAACCTTTTGAAACTCCCCAAATACAAAGCTTACACTATCTACCGGTTTAACATCCAGAGTCACTGGTGCCCATATCCCACTCTCTGTTTGAGTAGGATTTGACATATTTCCTTGAGATTGTTCAGATTCAGCAGCAATAGTTGCCAATCCGACCAATGTAAAGCAAGCTATTAAAAATGATTTCTTCATATGCGTCACCTTCCAGCCAAACTATCTTTACTATACTTGATGTCCGCGCAAACACTTGTAAAAGTTGTGTAACTACTCCTTCCGGCGTTTGATGAACATGTTACCGGGGAGTTGCTTAATGATTCCTTTTAACTGGAGGCTGATGACGGCAGCGTTGACTTTGCCGACAGGCAGTTGGGTGTGGGCGATCAATTCCTCTAAATGAACCGGCTCGGAGTTCAGGTGTGATAAAATTGCGGTTTCTTCGTCGGTCAGATTCAGCCGGGACAGGTCGAACAGACTGCCCTGGGCCTGGTGCGTCGCGTCTTCGGCGGCGGCTTCGCTGTATTCTTTCAGCCCTTCACCTACATGTCCGAGGGTATCCATGATATCGTCGATATTTTCAATGAGCCTTGCCCCCTGCTTGAGCAGTTTGTGGCAGCCGGCGCTGGTTGGGGAATCGACCCGCCCGGGAACGGCCATGACCTCGCGGTTGTTATCCAGTGCGGCCTGTGCGGAGATCAGTGCCCCGCTGCGATAGGTCGCCTCGACTACCAGCACGCCCATCGAAAGCCCAGCGATAATGCGGTTGCGGGCGGGAAAGTTTTCCGACAACGGCTCATACGTCAGCGGCAGTTCGCTGATCACCGCCCCGTTTTCGGCGATTTGCTCAAACAGTGCCTCGTTCTCCGGCGGGAATACGTTTTTCAAGCCGCAGCCCTGGACGGCAATGGTTCGCCCCTTGGCAGAAAGCGCTCCGCGGTGGGCGGCTGAATCAATGCCGCGAGCCAAGCCGCTGACAATGGTAAACCCCGCAGAGGAAAGAAGATGTGAAAAACGGTTGGCCTGTTCGGTGCCGTAGTGACTGCATCGCCGGCAACCCACAATCGCCATAGCCAGACTGTCGGCTCGTGTCAGCGTACCCTTGACATACAACACCGGCGGCGGGTCATAAATCGCACGGAGCGGAGCGGGGTATCGCTCGTCCTGTAAATGGATCAGCCGGACGCCCAACTTTGCCGCGAGGTCCAATTCTTTTGCTGTGTCAAAATCGCCCCGGGTGCGGGCGATGGCCTCAGCAGTTTTGGGGCCGATCTTGTCCACCTTCATCAACTGAGCCACGGATGCGCCTAAAATCCGTTCTATGGAGCCAAAATAAGCCAGTAATCGTTTAAAAATGGTTGGGCCGACACCTTCGGCACGAATGAGCTGCAACCAGAGCTCGATTTGCGAACTATTTTCACCGATACGCATTAAACCTCCTTTTTGTTGCACTTTTTGCGCTTTTATTTCAAAAAGTCTATTTAAAAATGCGACAATGTCAAGTAGAATACCCAATCTGGTCGCTGGCCAGTGAAAGTGGTTAAAGATCAAAGTCCAAAATTTAAATTAAGAAGCTACCTTTGGAAGCTGATAACTAATATATAGATACTTCGACTCCCTTCGGTCGCTCCGGAAACAATCCTTTGCGAAAGTGGGAAAAATCGGTAACTGTTAACTGATAACTGGATAATGTAATGGGTTTTTGCACTGCGATTAATTGTATGGACGGCCGGGTTCAGCTTCCGGTGATTCAGTATCTGATGGACCGCTTTCATGTGGAGTATATTGACAGCATCACCGAGGCCGGGCCGGTACGATTTTTCGACGGTCAGGGCGACCCGCATGTCTTCCAGGACATTCTCGACCGGATTGATATCTCTGTGGGAAAACACGACAGCCATGTGATCGCACTGTGCAGCCACGCCGGATGCGCGGGCAACCCTGCCCCGGACGACGTACAGAAGACCCAACTCGCGAAGGCCGTGCCCTTCCTGAAGGAAAAGTACCCCGACTGTCAGGTCATTGGCCTCTGGCTCGACCAGGATGGCGACCAATGGATCATCCACGAGATGGTATAATCATTGAGGCAATGAACCAGCCGCCTGGAATAAGCCAGCCTCTCACTGCGATCAATCTTGAAAAACCACCTTCAATTGACAGTGGACTTCGAAATGCCTGGCAGTGGCTGGCGATGGTGACAATGGTGGCTGACCATGTGGGGTATTTGTATAAAGAGTTGGAGATTTTTCGGTATGTTGGACGGCTGGCGATGCCGCTGTATGCGATGCTGTTTGTCATCACGATTCGCAGCGGCCATATCAACATCCGGCGGCTGCTGGTCATTGCCGCCATTTCACAGATTCCCTATTCGCTGCTGTTTATCGACCAATTCTATGACCCAGCCCTGGATCAAATAATCTACGATCCAACTCTGAATATTATTTTCGGCTTTGCCATTTTTTACGGGTTGACCGTTGCGGTTGAACGGCGAAATTGGCTCGGCATTGTTCTGGCCGTTGCGGCCATGTGGATTCCCTGCTCCTATGGGTGGTATCTTTATATCTCCATGGCAACTTTTTACTGGCTGGACCGCAGGCCCGCGGCTCGGCATGGCGTGTTTGCCGTCGCCACCGCAGCCTATACCTACTTTGGATTTTTTTATAACCAGCAGGTTATTTATTGGAAATATCTGCGTCAACTGCTGGCCATCGGGGCACCATTTATCCGGAGAATTCGACTGCCCCGCCCGAATAAGTACCTGTACCGGTATTTTTATCCAGGACATTTGCTAATTCTGCTGGTGATCCATGTCGCTATCACCGGTTACCTTACGACACCGTTTGGGACATTCTGGTTCACACCTGAGCCGGAAGAGACTTATGAGTTATACGATGACTATTACGAGTCCTATGAATCCTATGAGAATCCCGGTGGGCATAAGTGCCCACCCTACCTGTTTTTACTCATGTCGGAGGGATTCGATGGGGTCCATGTTGGCAGCCTGGTAGGCCGGATAGAGACCGAAGGTGACGCCGACGCCTGCGGAAATTCCGAATGACATAATCATCGCATGGGCGGTAATCACTGTCGGCATCTGGCCATGGCTGAGCACTGTTACTAAAATCGGAATCACCACACCCAGTGCCATGCCGAGTAGTCCGCCTATCAATGTCAGCATCACGGTTTCTGAAAGAAATTGCACGACGATATCGACCTTTCGCGCACCCAGTGCCCGGCGAATGCCGATTTCCCGTGTGCGCTCGCTAACGGTGGCCAACATGATATTCATAATGCCGATACCGCCGACCAGCAGTGAAATGGCCGCAATAGAACCTAAGACGATGCTGAAAATACGCTTGGTTCGGGCGGCCTGACGCAGCAGTTCCAGCGGCACGACGATCTGGTAATCTTTCTTTTTGTGATGTGTCTGGAGCAAATTGGCCAGTACATCCCGCGTGGGCAGCACCCGTTCCATGGACGGAACGCGAATCGTGATTTCGCTCAGTTCGACGCGTTCACCGCTGGATCCGGAGGATCCGCCAAACTGAATCTCGGTTTCGCCAAAGCGTTTTTTCATCGTGGTAATCGGCAGATAGACCGATCCGGTCACGCCGCTGTCGTTCTGCGACGCGGTCAGGGGTGAATCATTGCCTGCGGCCACCGAGACGTTTCGCACAACGCCCACCACACGATAATATTCGCCGGCGATGCGCAGTGTCTGGTCCATTGGATCGTCAAACTTAAACAGGCTGTCCAGTGCCGCTTCGTCAATAACACACACCGCCATGCTGTAGTGCATGTCCATCGGCGTCAGAAAGCGGCCCATCAGTAACTCAATCGGCACCAGTTCGGTATACCACGGAACAGTGCCGACGATCTCAGAAGTAATCCGCCGGCTGCGGTATTGAATCTGGCGGGGTTTTCGACGCACCGGCACAACGACCTCGGCATCGGGAATTGTCGCCCGAAACCGCTCGGCGTCTTCGTATTTCAGGCCGTATTGCTGAATCGTCTGCTCACTGGCGTCGGCGATTTCCTGGTCCGGCGGCTTAACGGTTTTCAGGATAATATTGGTGCTGCCCAGATGTGCAATCTGCTCCTGGGCCTGTCGGCTGGCACCTTCGCCGATGGCCAGCATGGCAATCACACTGGCAACCCCAAAAACGATGCCCAGCGTGGTCAGGCCGGACCGCAGGCGATGCATCCACAAGCTGCGTAAACTGATTAACAAAACCGCGGTGATTCGTGACAGCATCGTTATCCTTTTCCGTTCGTTTCAATGCGTTCAATCTGCCCGTCAAGTAAATGCACCGACCGATTTGTGCGCGAGCAGATGTGGTCATCGTGAGTAACGACAATAATCGTTTTGCCCTGATCATTCAGTTCGTCAATCATTTCCAGAATTTCGGCACCGCTGCTGCTGTCGAGGTTGCCTGTGGGTTCATCGGCCAGGATAATCAGCGGATCGTTGGCCAGTGCCCGTGCAATCGCCACACGCTGCTGCTGGCCGCCGGACAGTTCAAACGGGCGGTGCTTGATGCGGTCACCAAGACCGACACGCTCGGCCAGCATGACCGCACGTTCACGACGCTCCTGCTTGGGTACATGCTGGTAATACATCGCCACTTCGATATTTTCCACGATATTCAACTGGCGGATGAGGTTGAACGACTGAAACACAAACCCGATGCGTTTGCCGCGTATTGAGGAGAGCTGGTCATCGTCCAGCGTGGAAACATCATCATCGCCGAGAAAATAGCTCCCGCCGGTGGGTTTATCCAGGCAACCGAGGATGTTGAGCAGAGTCGATTTACCCGAACCACTGGGTCCCATGATCGAGACATATTCGCCCTCGTAGAAGTTGACATCGAGTCCCTTAAGAACCGGCAGTTCCATATGGCCCAGCATATAGGATTTATGCAGGTTTTCGATGGTAACGACGGCGTTTCCGTCGGTTGGATTGTTTGGCTTGGTTGAAATCATGGACGCGGTCCCTGCGGCTTAGAAGATTTCTGTCCGGGCTTGCCACCGGCCGGCGGAGCCATCTTTTTGGCAGCCGCGTTCATTTCCTGCTGATCAAGAAAACCATCCTGATTGGTATCCAGCGATTTAACATGTGGACGCATCTGTTCGGGCATCTCTTCTGAAATACTAATTTTACCGTCACCGTTTTTGTCCATCTTTTTGAATTGTTCAGACATGCCGCCGGAAGCGGGTTTTCCTGTATCAGCGGGTTTCTTTTCTCCAGCTCCGGGGCCGGAGCCTTTTTTGCGGCCATTGGAGCGTTTCAAGGCAGCTTCTTCGCTGCGCGACAATGTGACCCGCGGCGGATTCAGTAGCACCTGCTGGCCCTCTTCAAGGCCTTCCAGCACCTCCACAAAACGGTCATTAAACGCGCCAGTCTTAATCACCCGTTCTTCCGGCTCACCGGAACTGGACAGGTAGCAGACCTTCTGGCCGCCGCGATTAGCAACACACTGAATCGGAATCACCAGCACGTCCATGAGTTCGGCAATCACGATCTCTACCTGGGCATTCATCCCCGGGCGGATGGACGGGTCGGCCCCTTCTAAACTGACGTCTGTGGTATAGACTTTCAGATCCGGGTTACCGCCCCAAAAGCTCGTCGGCTCCGGCAGCGGCGCAATCTTCTGCACGCTTCCGTCAAAGACCTTGTCCGGCTGAGCATCAATGACAATCCGAACCGGCTGACCCTTCTGCACCTTGTCAACATTGGTTTCGTGAACCTTGACATCCACGTCCATCTCTTCGGCATTAGTAATCGTCATAATCAACTGACGTTCGTAAACCTCTTCGCCAACTTCAATATTCGTCCGTGACCGGCTCCAGCGGCGGCCGCTGTTGGACGCGTAAATAACCAGCCCCGGCTCAGTCGCCCGCATGACGCAGGCGTCAATCTGCGACTGAATACGTTCCAGACGCTCTTTGTTCAGCTCATAGCGTGCCTGCATACTACCCAGACGCGCCTCGGCCTGGGACAACTTTGACCGGGTGCGGGCGTAAATACGCTCCAGCTCACGCTCCGCTTCGAGATAATCGCTGAACAGTTTTTCAACCTCTTTCGGGAAATCATATTTTAAAAACAAATCCTGTGACGTCTGTGAACGCTCCCAGTTCACTTTTAAACGCGTCACCTTCAGTTCGTCGGATTCCAGTTCAGACTTTGAAACATAGTCCTTTTTATACAGCTTTTCAGTCCAGACCAAATCATCGCTGGCCCGATCGTATTCTTCCTTAGCCAGGTCAATATCGGATCTCATTTCACGCAGCTTTTGCTGAGAAGCACCACCCAGTGCATTCGGATCGGCGATCAGCGTTGTCAGCGTCGGCACCTTTCCAGTCGTTTTATATTGCTCAATTAACACATCGGCCACATCTGCGCCTAAATATTTTTGCAAATCCATGCGTGCAAATTTGACGTTGAGCAATCCCTGTTGGACATCCGAGTCGTTCTGATTCTTCTGGATGGTCAGTGACTCTTTAGCCTCGGTATAGTCAGCTTCAGCGGAATTAAAGGTAATCTTCTGCTGGTTAATATCATCCCGCAGTTCCGAAGCATCCAGTTCAACCAGGATTTTGCCGTCAGCGACATCCTGCTGCGTAATGGTACTGCCTTCGGGGACGAGACTGATGATCGTTGCGTCACCTTCGACCCCGGACTCTACTTCAACGGCATTGCGAGCCTTAATCGTTCCGCTTTCGGTAACGCTCATGACCAGATCGCCGCGACTGACGGTGAAGGTGGCCGCATCGCTTCCAGACGCAGCTTTTTCACGTCCGCTCAAGCGGCTCAATCCCGCTACGGCCAGTGCAGCGACCGCAACAGTCGCAATTAAAATAACGTATTTTCTTCGTTTTCCAGTGGTTGCCATAATCCGTCCGGTTTAACCTGTAAAATTTCAATATCTCGATAAAATTCCAACTTTGCAAGCATATAGTCCACTAATGTCGAGGTGCGGTCATTCTGGGCCGACAGCAGGTCGTCCTGTGAATCGAGTACATCCCGGGCCTGCACACGGCCGGCCTGCATCTGCATGGAAGTATTGTCAACGCGAGCCTCCGCCAGTTTCAAACTCAGTTCCTGAATTTCATAGCGTCGAGAAGCTTCGATTAAATTGCGATAATTGTTACGAACCTCCAACTTGACCTCATCGACGGCCTGTTCATAACTTCGCTGAGCCTGTAAATAGGAAAACAGGGACCGGCGATAAGCGTTTCGCTCGCTTTTCTGATCCAGCGGTACATCCATTTCCAGGCCGACGCCATAGGTACCGTCCTGGAATCGCAACCGGCCGATACGCGTCTGTTCGGTGGAACTGACGCTTGAACTGGCGACTAAGTCCAACTGTGCCCGCAGAGCATCGGTCGAAAGGTCAATCTTGCGGCGAGCATCATCCACCTGGTCCCGCGTTGTCGCCAGGTCCAGCCGGGTTTCCAATGCGGTTTCAACCGCATCGGCCACTTCAAAGTTCGGTTCTGAAATCTCCATCGTTGAGATTTCCTTCAAGACATTCGGATCCAGTTCAATCGTCACATCCACGGGAATGCCCATCTGAAGTTTAAAGCTGTCCAACGCCTGCTGATAAGACCGCTGAGAACGCGCCAGGTTATCCTCGGCCTGCAGCATCCGCTGCTTGGTCTGGTCCGCTTCCATTGGCGGCAGTTTACCCGCTTCGGCACGCAGTTCTGCCTCGTCATAAGCCGATTTTAAGCTTTCGTAGTTGTTTTTAGCATTTTTCACACTATCCAACGATTGCAGCGTCCGCAAATAACTGCTGACAACCCTCACCACAAAATCTTTGCGATAGCGGCTGAAATCGCGAATCTCATACAACACATTGCGTTCGGACTGGGTGAGATTTTCCTGAGCGATCTTTTTGCCGCTGCCCCGCAAGAGCGGATGGCGAACGCTGGCACTGAGAACCGACCCGAGTGAGGTATCCGGGTCGCCAGTCAGATACCGCAACCAGTCGGCGGCGATGGAGGCACTGATCTGGGTACCGTCGGCGAGCACCTGATTGAATCCCAATCTGGCATCGGCATTGACTGTTTCATCAGCCGCATTACGCTGATAGCCACTGTCGATGCTGCCGAACCACTGGGCAACAAACTGGTGCCTTTGGAGTGTCAAATCCAGAGCACTGGTGTACAGACCTTCCTTTCGGCTTTGATAGTCCCGGCTGCGGGCGGTGGCAATCGCAACTGCGTCGGCCAGTGTCAGACGGCCGGAAGGTACCCAATTTGGGTCAAAAACGATGGAATTCGGGTCTGGGGTGACATCGCTTACGCGGTAATTAACCTTTTGACCGTGCTGAGACTGCCATTTTTCGTCTAAAATATCATAGACTTCATCGTCAGCCTCCTGCTTGAACTCATCCGGCGTTTTGCAGCCGCCCAGAGTCAACAGACCCGCCATCACCGCCACAAGGCAGATTAAAACCGCATATTTATGAATAACAGGCATCCCGAAACCTTTAATAAACTTATATCCGCATTTGAAAACACATATTTATATCATGCCAGCAATTGTTCCGCAACCGGCGATTTTTCGCTGTCCACATGAAATACAGACAGACATTCACCGCACATCGCACTTCCGGCAGGGAGTAAATGACTCCAATCCACAAAAAGTTACATCCATTCCCGAAAAAAACAAACAATCTTTGTTTTTGTTTGCTGCGTATCCGTAAAAATGGGATTGTGCTGTAAAAAATCAGAAAAAACGAATCTCAGAGATACTGACGGATTTCAGACGGTCATTCTTTCACATTTTTGTTTTTTTTGACAAAAACCGATTGAAAAGACCATAATAAATAGCATTTGAAGCATAATCTATAGTGTAAATACCATCACCTTGTTATTTGCTACTGTTCTGGTTTTTCTTCTCAGTTGAAGTTGAATAATTCAGGTCATATTTGCTAATAATTAAAAAATGGTCCGATGGAAATCCCGGCCGAGCCTTGGAGATTACCTTGGTTGACGTGTTTTTCAGTCCAGATCCCTTGTGGTAAATCTGATCGATCCGGCTGCCGCTGCGATGTGTCGGACCTTTAAACGCTGTTGCATCCGGATAAAGACTTCGATAAGCATCCGTGAAACCGACCTGCAGCAACGCTTTTGAAGCCGGGCTATTGCCGCCATCGGTATGCGGAACTGCGTTAAAATCACCGGCAAACAACATGGGGATTGTATCGGACTCAGCAAATCGCGGTTTATGAAATTCAAATACATTGCTGAATTCATTCATCCCATACCAGTTTGACAACACATACATATCCTGAGTCCTGCTCAATGAAATCCTGACACCGCAATTCATAAATGACGACGTTTCCGGCACATACATCTCTTTGATGGGATAACGGCTGATGACGGACAGGTTCGCCCCCTGATTCAGGTAATCCCAGTCAACACTCGCCGCAAAATAGTATCCAAGCTCGGCGGCAATAAAATCCCCTGAGGAATAGGTCTCCTGCATCATCACGATATCGGCGTTTTCTTTTTTGAGCATCTCAGCGATTTTCACGCGCGAATCCCACCCATCTTCCTTTTCGTTGTAATGCTTTCCGCCGTGCCAGATATTCCAGCAGGCCGCCGTTAGCGATGTAGTGTTCTGCTGAAGCGGTATAATATCCGGTGTAAAATGTTTAGAGTAGGATTGAAGGACTTCCTGAGAAGATATAACACGATCCCAAATCTTCAGGCTGTCCATCTCAAAATTCGGCACATGCAGTCTTGTTTGTTGGGTATATGCTTCAGCAACGTCCGGCCTAATCTTAACCGTAGTGTCCTCCAGATAGTACAGCTTCGCAACTGCCGAAATAGCTGTAAAGTTTCTGTTCTGGTAAACGGTATAAGGATTTCTTCCCAGCCTGGATTTCAGAGACTTGACCGGTTCAAAATCATGCGACAACATTGTTTCACGGTATTTGGCCCACTCTGCTTCGGCAAGCCCGGCCGCCTTTTCATCGATTTTGCGATCAAATAATCTTTCCGGGCTGACAATCAGATCGATGATTTCCTCTGTTTTAAGCGTTTCCAGGCCGAATTTGTTAAACGTATCCACAAGTTCCTGAAGAAGTTTTCCGCCCTCATGAATAGCCGGCAATACCGGCTCCTGTGTATCGCGGCCGTTATCGCCATCCCAGCCAACAACCAGCGGACGGTCGCTGGTAAAATCGAAGCCCGTTTTGTCCCGGACCTTGTAAAGTGCCTTGTTGTCGCCATCATAATAGAGCCTGATGACGGCATTATGACTGTCATAGGTCATGGTTAACTGATGCCACCGGCCGTCGTTCAAAGGCATGTGCCCGCCGTTTTCATTTTCGTGAGTAATACGCCGGCCGTTTGAGCCCATCGACCAGGCCCAGGTACCGCCGTATGAATAGATTGTCCAGCCGGCCTTTTTTTGAGACGCCAGACTGTTATCCTTACACTCTTTCTGGGCAAGCATCACAAACGGCTTTTCTGAGTCCATCGTCGTCTTGACCCAAAACTGCACGGAAAAGTCCCTGTCGTTTTTAAATGGCAGCGAACTCGAATCGCTTTTAAGATAAGACAATGAACGCCCCGGCTTCAAACACAAGGCCTGCCCTTCAAGGCCTTTCAAATATTCGATGCTTCCGCTGGTGCTGACTGACATTTGTTTGCCTGTTCCGTTCTCAGCGGTACCTTCGAAATCAAATCTGGCAACAGGTTCTGAATCAATGACAGGATATTCGCCGCCAGAGGAGACCGTCGCATTAGCTTCTGCAACGGCAGTCGTATAAAGCAGGCAGCAGCTCAAAGACACAGTAATCAATCTCTTATAATCCATCGCTCATCCCTTCAATTGATCCCGGGTTTATCATTTTAACAGACGTGTATTTGTTGGTTCTCATGCGGTCAGTTCGCTGTTTATTTGCAAAAATGCAGGGTTGTGCTGTCAAAAAATCCGTGTATCAGGGATAAAGACGGATTGCAGATGATAATTCTTTCACATTTTTCATTTTTTTTGAGATTTTTTGGGACAAAAGTGACAGTTGCGTTTCTTCCATAGCAGAGTAAAATATCCATTGCATTAAAAGGAGAAGCGAAATGCCCGATGAGAAAAAACTATTAAAAGCCGCGATGGGTGGTAATACAGAAAATCATTCGAGAGCAATATACAGTTTGTGTTACAACCAAGACGCTACTTTCATGTGGGGTATTCGGTCAGGAAAAGGGATGCAGTCCCGTTTTTACAGCACGGTCGCGGATTTGATGGATGCCCCTGTCCAGTTCATCCCAAATCTGCTGTGGAATTCGCTCAACGGCATCGGCAATCTGCTGCGAATCGGATGTAAAGCACTGAACCGGACGCGGCGTGAAATCGGCCCACCGGTCATCATGTTCGGCAGAGGCTTTGTACAAGGCGACCGAGGCAAATGTGTCCCCTACCTGGAAAGGCCGGCCGTTCAATGAACGAATGGGTGGCTGAATCACCTTGATCACATTATAAATTGGTCCCGAATGGCCAATATCCGTATGAACCGCCACTCGTAGCGGATCAATTGAAGTAACTTTGCAGGCACACAAATCGCCGTGGAATCCCATCGCCCTGACATGCTTCCAGTATAACCAGATGACATACAGGTCAAGCCCCGTGGCGATCACAATAGAAGTCGGCACACTGACGGTCTGTGAAATGTAACACAGGAGAGTAACCTGAGCACAAACAAATAACAGAAACCGGATGACCGGCACCGGGTAGTACCGGGCAAATCTCAGCGGATTCGATCGAAGCCGACCCGGCGAAGAGGCCACCGTATTATGGTTAATCAGAGGTGATCGGTGAAGATCATGCTGAGAGTCCATGACGTCATAAGCTCCTATTACTTTAACCCAAGGATTTTTCTTCGGGTTGGAGTTGTTCGGGTTCGTTTTTGGCGGCGGCGGTGATGGCTTTCCAGAAGCACCAGCCCAAGCCGAGGACGATGAGGACGAAGACGACACCGAGGATAATATAAGACGTGCCGCTGAGCGTATCGGCGTGTTCGAGAGGTTTAGTTTGTTTGTCGGCGACCTTTTTCGATAGATTGATCAGAATTATCAGCACACACAGACTGATATCCGCAATCGCCAGAATACCACCGGCGCGGGCGAAGCCGCTGGGCCGCATTGAATCGTTATCAAACCGCTCCAGCATCACATGGCACATGACCAGTGTCGCCACGGCCAGTGCTATCGAACTGTACAACAATACCGCCTGTTCACTGGTCATTGCGGCAATAAATAGTCCCAGGGCAACCGCCGCTATCACACAGCCAAAAATGCCGCTTGAGCGAGCTGTGCTGCTTTCGGGACGCAGCAGTTTAGCTGATTGCTTTTCGGTCTTATGGTGCGGACTGCGGAACAGGCTCATCATCACCGCCAGGAGACAGGCGACGACCATAATCCCCATACCGACACAATCACTGATACGGCAGGTGCCGTCGGCGTTTCGTAAAAATTCGCCGGCCTTGAACTGGGCGATATTGTCGTACAAACTCCAGAAAAACAGCGTGCCCAGCACCACGGGTATCACAATGCGAATCGCCGCGTTCCACCAGCGGCCGAGGTGCCAGTCACTGCGTTCGTTGGCGTGGTCGCGCAGCACATCCAGCCGGCTGAACCAACCGAGGACGACACATTCCAGCAGGCCAATAAACGCGATGCCCCAAGTGCCGTTAACAAAGCCATCGACCGTTCCCAGAAAGCTGAGACCATCAATGGTAACGTACATCAGACCGGTGCCAATGCCGACAATACTCATGACCGGCAGGACAATGCTTCGCCGCCAGCCGGTTTTATCGACAATGCCGGCCAAAACCGATTCGGTAATCGAAAAGGCCGAGTCAATCCCGAGCGTGACCAGCATAAAGAAGAAAATCAAAGACCACCACGCCGCACCGGGCAATTGTGCCAGAGCGTATGGAAACGCCACAAACGCCAATCCCGGACCGCCGTTAATGACTTCATTGACCGGGACGGGTTGTCCGGCCTGTGCGGTGATATGAGCCATGCCGCCAATGGTCGCGAAAATCGCAATACCGCCGATAAAACTGGTGGCAAAGTCGGCAATGCCAATAATCGCGGCGTTGTTGTTGATATCACTTTTGCGATGCAGAAAACTGGCATAGGTCAGCATGACGCCAAACGCCAGCGACAGCGAGAAAAAGACCTGTCCGAAGGCAAAACGCCACGTCGTCGGCTTGGCAAGCTGCGTCCAGTCCGGGTCGAGATAAAACGCCAGCCCCTTCATGCAGCCTTCCAGTGTCAGACCGCGGACGGCGAGAATCAGCAGCATAATCCACGGCAGAGGAACCGTCAGCCAGACGATTTTTCCGACGAGATTGACCCCGCGGAAAATGCAGAAATACATCGCCACCCATGCCAGAATGAGCATTAGCAATATTTCACCGCGGAACGGGCCGATGTAGCCGCCGCCGGTCAGGTAATCCTTGAAAAAGTAGTTTGAGGCGTTTTCGACACCTTCGATGCCTTCGCCGGCCCACGGCAGAGGATTGCCGCTGAAGATCGACACCAGGCTATCACCCATATAGCTGAAACAATAAGCCAGAATCGTCGGGTAATAGGTAATGATGACAAAGCCGAGAATCACGCCCCACCAGCCGACAAATTCGAGTCGCTTATTGACGCGGCGAAATGCATCCGGCGCCGCCCGCTGGGTAAAATGGCCCAGGCTGAATTCCAGAATCAGCATCGGGATGCCGATACAGAACATCGCAACGATATAGGGGATCAGGAACGCTCCGCCGCCATAGCTGTAGAGTTTATAGGGAAAGCCCCACAGGTTTCCTAAACCAACGGCCGAACCGACCGCCGCTAATACAAATCCGCCGCGCGAGCCCCATGTTTCCCGTTGTTCTTCAAGTAGTTCCATATTTTAAAGAAACATCAAAAATCAAATATTAAACTGCAAAATTGAGGATTCGGCCATTGGCCGAAACTTATTTTTTCAGTCCCAAAAGGGTCAGGCTGTCGCGTTCGACGACGCTTCGCAGTTTTTCGCGCGGTACCTGCGGCAGATGAGTATCGGCCAGCAGCTTGTTAAAACCCAGCAGCGTTTCAATGCACACGCCCGGCTCGGCATAGGGGAAACCGCTGCCAAACAGCAGCTTATCCATCACGCCCGCCTCGTATGCATTCATGACCAGATTATAAACCTGCCAAACACGCTGTGGGTGAATCGTTAAATCCGCATAAACATTGGCGTGCTTGACCAGCAGGCTGTTGGTCTGTTCCAGGAACGGCGCGCCCATGCGGCCGACGATAATTTTCAGTGAGCTAAACGTGCGAGCCACCTCATCCAGCAGCCACGGACGGGCATAATCCAGCACCGCGGGCGGCGAATACGGCGGACAATTGTGGAAATAGACAATCAGCCCCAGCTCTTCGGCGGCCTCATAGAGCCGCAGCGCCCGGCTGTGGGTCGGGTGAAACTGATCTTCGGCGCAGTACAGCACGACGCCGCACAAACCCTGATCCAATGTCAAGGCCTTGACAGCCTTGCGGGTCACCGGGTCAACCGCGGGATTGGTTATGGCGAATCCGTACGCCCTGGCATTGCCGCGGACGTAGTCCACTAACTGGCGATTGGCCTCGTCACGGCTGCCAGCCAAGCCGGCCTGAACAAAGCAGGCATCGACTTTCTCACAAGCCGCGGCGTGTTCTTCAGCCAGCAGACCCCGTTCGGGGCACTGCAAATGTGTATGGCAATCAACGATCATGATTGATCCTTCTACTAATACCAGAAAATTCCTTTAATTCGGGCATATTGTACCCATTAGACATACGATAGTCCAGATAAAACCCATGGCGGCTTTGTCCTATAATAACCGTCGGATAACTCCGATATATCGACCAAAAGGCGGCGGAATATTGATTTTTCGTGGATTTTCATACAAAAGTTGTCTGTTATGAACGCAATTTCGCAATCTGACAGAAACCTGTGAAGAAATACCCGCCGGTTTGACTTTCAGGACTAAAGCGGTACAATGCCTGTCATGAAAACGAAAAATATCACTCTCAGCCTGTTGTTTTTAACCGTATCCGGGATTCTGGCGGCTCAAACCGGTCCCGCTAACCCTTCTGTACTCAACCCGAACCAATGGCGCGTCATAAACCGCGGCGACGTTGACTGGCAAGGCAAGTCTGTGTTTATTAAGGACTGCTTTTTGGCCGGAATTGAGGAACACAGCTCGAAATATGCGATGAGTTTTCGGGCAAAGGCGCCAAAAAGTGAAGATCAGGTGCAAATCTGGTCGGGTTTTGGCTTTCAGAACCGAAATCAGCGGTATTCGCTGGGGCTGCGCGGCGGAAACAGCAATGATCTGTACCTTTACCGACACCAAACCGGGGCTGGGGCAAAGATGCTGGCGATTGAATCGCTGGATTTTGAGCCGAAACCGGGCGAGTGGTTTGATATCAAGGTCATTTTCATCGAGGGGCATATCCAGGTCTTTGTGAATAATGAGGACACCGCGCGGATCGTGGTGACGGATAAGGATTATCTGCCCGGCGGCAGCGCCGTTCTCGGCGGCGGCTGGATTCCGACCGAATATTCCGACGTTGAAATCCGCCAGTTGACTGACAGAGAAGCAAAGCGATATCTCAAAAAGACCGAGAAATATTCGACTGCCGCTACGGCAAAAGAAAAAGAGGCACTTCGCAAAAAACAAAGAAATGCTTACGAACCGCTGGTTATTGAGCGCCTTAACGAAGACCGGACAGAAATTTCACTGGCGGGCGATTGGCTGTTCATGCCGGAATACGCGATGAAAGGCAGACAAAAGCCTTATGCGGAGGATTTTGATGATCGCCGCTGGCATATCATGCTGGTGCCGGCGTTTTGGAATACGGCTCGCAACTGGCTGCACCTGCAGGACAGCAAATTTCCGCATCGCGGCAGTGGCATTTCAGATAACTACCGTGAGAAAGAACAGGCCCGCTGCGATGCTTACACATTTGACTCGGACAAGACCGCCGCGGCATGGTATCGACATCGGATTAAACTGCCGAAAGACATCGCGGGCAAACGGTTTTTTCTGCATTTTGACGCGGTCTCCAAGGTAGCGGACATTTATGTCAACGGCAACTATGTCGGCGGGCATGTCGGGATGTTTGGTGAGTTTGGCTTGGATATAACCGGCCATGTCAAACCGGGCGAGAATGTCATCGCGGTCAATGTCAAGGTTCGTAAGTTCGAAAAAGTCGCACAGGCCGACAAGAATGTCGCGCGGGCCGTTTCTGTAGACATCAATAATGACATGCTGAATTCGCTGCCGTGCGGAATGTTCCGCGGCGACGAAGGCGGTATCTGGCAACCGGTCAAGCTGGTCATCACTGAGCCGGTTCATATCAGTGATATATTTGCAAACACGCGAACCGATGGGGCCGCGGTTGAGATTGAACTGGAAAACACAAACAGCAAAACTGCAATGGTTGAGATCAAGATTGCTATTGCCGATGCAACCAATGGTTCGATGCTATACACATCAACAACAAAACAGAAAGCAACGGTTGCCGGGGGAGAATCGACAAAAGTAACAGTAGATACCGGAAAATTGTCTCCGAAACTCTGGCGACCGAAAACACCGAACCTGTATCAACTAACCTGCTCAATCTTTCAAAATGGTAAACGCATCGATACAACAGAAACAACTATCGGTTTCCGCACGTTTAGTGTCAGCGGAAATCAGTTTCTGCTGAACGGCGTGCCCTACTATATCTGCGGGGCCAATCACCCGCCCTGCGGGATTGCGCCGAATGACACACAACTGGCCAACCGGTTTTTCCAGCTGATGCACGACGGCAACCAGATGGTGACCCGCTCGCATGGCTGTCCGTTTACGGAAGCATGGATGGACGCGGCCGATAAACAAGGCGTCGGCGTCAGCTACGAAGGCTCGTGGCCGTGGATGATGATCAGCAATGTGCCGTCGCAGGAGCTGCTGGACATCTGGAAAGATGAGATGCTGTCGCTGGTTCGCAAGTATCGCAATCACCCGTCACTGCTGATCTGGACAATTAATAATGAGATGTATTTCCCGATGTTTCAGCATTCAGCCCCGCAGGAAGTAAGGCTTAAAAAACTTAAATTCCTGTCAGATACGATTCAGGAAATCCGAAAATTGTCGCCGGGCATCCCGGTTTCGTGCGACTCGGGTTACAGCCGGGTTCAGGCCGACTATGAGCAGAATTTCAAACCGCACGGCATCGACGACGGCGAAATTGACGACCGGCATGTATATTTCAACTGGTACAATCGCGACTTCTTTCAGGTCTTTTACGGCGAATGGGCTAAGCGTATTTACTGGTCGCCGGGAGCGAATCCGGGGCGGGCGTTTTTCAGCCAGGAAGCATCCACCGGCTATACCAACAACGACACCGGCCACTACAACCGAAAATACCTCTTTAATAATTATGTCCCGCAGGCATGGGTGGGCGACTGGGCCTATGAAGATCGCGATCCGGCGTATAGTCTGAACCGGCACGCGTTTATGACGAAGGAACTGGCCGAAACGATCCGCCGGACCAGCCCGGAAACTGCGGGCGTGCTGCTGTTCGCCAATGTCTGCTGGTTCCGCAATGTATTCGAGGCCAACCAGATCGAACCGTACCCGGTCTATGACGCAGTCAGACTGGCGCATCAACCGGTACTGGTCAGCGCTGAGTTGTTCGGACGCAGTTTCTATGCCGGCGCGACGATTTCGCCGCGTGTGTGTATTGTCAATAACGGCCTGACCGGCAAGGAAATCCCGCCGGCAGCAGTTAAATGGCAAATTGTCGCCGACGGCAAAACGCTGGCGAAAGGCTCACAGCAGACACCGGCGGTACCGTTTTATGATCGCGCGTGGCTCAACTTAAACATCCCCCTGTCGAAGACACTGCCGGCGGCAAAAACGCCCTGCCAATTGCAGCTCAGTCTGAAATCCGGCAATACAGCGCTGTCGGAAAATGAATACGATGTACTCCTTGCGGAAAAACGCTGGGTACAGCCGGAGGTAACCGCTGATAAAACCATCGGCGTCTTTGACCTGACCGGCAAAACGTGCAGTGTGCTGGATTTTATGGGTGTTGATTATGTAACGCTGAAAGACTTGACGGAAATTCGCACGCGAAAGCTGGATCTGCTGATCGCAGCGAATCTGGACGCGAACGGCGAAGTACCCTACAACTGGGAAGACGTTCGCAATGTGGCCAAGGACCGCGGGATGAATGTGATTTTAGTTCATCCCGGCAAGCACATGCAGTGGCTGTTTTATGACAAGATCGCATCGATTTACGAACGTACCGGCCGGGTAGTCAATATGCACCGGCCCGAACACCCGACCTTCGACGAGATCGACCCGATGGAGCTGGCGTGGTGGCATCAGCCGGACCGCAAGCGACCCCGCGCATGCAAACGCTCATACCGCCTGAAAGAGTCCGGGCAGATGGAAAGTTTGTGTACCTATCTGCGTCCGCATACCGGACTGCCGGGCGACCGGGCGGAGACCTATTACGAAATGAGCGGAACGCCGCTGCTGAAAGTTCAGGAAGGCAGGGGAATCGTCATCGGTTCAGAAATGGAAACCAACCAAGGAATAAATGATCCCGTCGCCGCCCGACTGCTGCGAAATCTGATAGAGACGCTGACTGCAAATGATGATTAAATGAATTATATTAGCCGGGAGGGCTCAGGGAATTTCTTTTGGTTATTGGGAGAATCAAAATGAATGCTGAAAAAGTAAAAAAATACGCAATTAACATCGCTTTGAATATCCCGCTTGTCTTGCTGATTTATTTTTTGTTTTTTCTTAAAATAACACCCGGTCATCCCGCACATGTTGGATTGATTGTGAGTGAAACTGACGCCAAGCTGAAAACACTGGAAAAGCATATCCGGGACGATGACCTTTTATTTGATGATAACTATCAGCTTACCAGAGGCTCGATGGAAATTGACACTTATGGTGGCGCAAGAGTTTTGATAACCGCTCCGACTGATTTTGCTTTGAAACCAAACCCCGAAGCCTGGCCCGCCGAATTTCACCTCAAAAGTGGAAACATCCGGGTACATATTGAGAAGTACAGTGAATTCTTACTCACAACACCTTCGCTTCAGATTCGAGATAATTCCATGCCATCCAAATATCTAGTTAGCACGAAACAGGAATCTTCGGAAACGATCATCGAAGTTCAAGAGGGAGAGATTGAAGTCACATCTCTTATTGACTCTCAAAAACAGCTGGTAAAAGCGGGACAAACCGTAGAATTTCGCCAAGGTAAGGGAACTGAAGAATCGCCCTCAGAATGAGAAGATAAAACACTTCACATGGCAATTGACACTCTTTCATAGTTCCAGTAGGATAACTGCCAATTAAAAGGATTGGATGTTTTAATGAATATGCATGCGATTGACTGGGTAATTGTCGGCTGTTTTTTGTCGATTCTGACGATTGGGGCGCTTTCGACCCGACGTTTTTCCAAAAGTGTATCAGGTTTTTTAGCCGCGGAACGTTGCGGCGGCAAATACCTGATCTGCGTGGCCAACAGCATCGCCGGGGTCGGGCTGATCACGGTGATGTATTTTTTCCAGATTCACTATGACAACGGTTTTACGGGGCAATGGTGGAATCTGATCGCCGGGCCGCTGGGGCTGATGGGGATTATCCTGATCGTTACCGGCTGGGTGGTCTTTCGCTTTCGCCAGACGCGAGCCCTGACACTGGCACAGTTCTTTGAAATGCGGTACAGTCGTTCGTTCCGCGTCTTTACCGGCTTTGCGGCGTTTTTGTCGGGGATTCTCAATTTCGGCATCTTCCCGTCCATCGGGGCGCGATTTTTCATTCACTTTTGCGGGCTGCCTCAAACATTTACGGTGCCCGGCATAGACATCGCCATTTCCAGCTATGCGTTTATTATGGCGACATTGTTGATTATCTCGGTGATTTTCACCTTTCTCGGCGGCCAAATCGCGATTATGCTGACCGACTTTCTGCAGGGAACGTTTTCGTATATCGCATTTCTGCTGGTGATCTTTTTTTTGTTCTGGACGTTCAGCAAAACGCAACTATCCGAAACGCTGCTGGCTGCCGAACCCGGCCATTCACTGGTCAACCCGTTTGATATCGGCAAAGAGGAAAACTTCAATCCCGGCTTCTACCTGATCGGGTTTGTGCTGAGTTTTTACGTCGTGCTGGCCTGGCAGGGAAACGCCGGCTACAACTGTGCGGCCAAAAGCGCGCATGAGGCCAAGATGGCAAACATGTTGTCCAACTGGCGGACGCTGGCGATTCTGCCGGTGCTGTATGTACTGACCCCGCTGACCGTGCATGTTTATCTGAAACATCCGGACTATGCAGCCAAAGCCGTCGAGGTTCACCAGGTGCTCAAGCAGCAGGCGGATGAAAAGCTACTGCGGCTGGCTGAAAACGATGCCGCCAGAGCCAACGATTACCGCCTGCTGACGCAGTTATCCGTGCAGCAGTCGCAGCAGCTACTGAAACTGACAGAAATCGAGAACAATGAAACCGCCACCGAACACTTGAGCGAAATCGCCCCGCTGCAATCCAAAACGGTCGATGAATCGGTGAAACTGGCCCACTTGCTGAAAGACAACACCTCCGAAGTCAAGAGCCAGACGCGGCTGCCGCTGGTCATCGGGCGTGTATTGCCGAAGGGATTGATCGGGCTGTTTTGCGCGGCCCTGCTGGCGGCGTTTATCAGCACGCACAATACCTATCTGCATTCGTGGGGGGCGATTTTGATTCAGGATATTATTTTGCCGTTCCGTAAAACCCACTTGGAAACTCGTACACATCTGCGGCTGCTGCGATGCGCGATTGCGGGCGTGGCGGTCTATATCTTCTTTTTCAGCCTCTACTTTGAGCATTCGCAGCGGATCATCATGTACACAACCATCACCTGGTCGATCTTTGTCAGCGGTGCCGGCTCGGTGATTATCGGCGGGCTGTACTGGAAACGCGGCACGACCGCCGCGGCGTGGACGGCAATGATTGCGGGCATCACCCTTTCGATTCTCGGCGTCTTTGTCAGCCAGTCCAGTCCTTCGGCAGTCTTTGCGGCACAGGAGCAGCCGTTCTGGATATCTGTCACAAATATTCTGTCGAAAATCGGCTGCGATGACCTCTTCTGGAAAGTAGTGGTCGGGCTGTTCGAGTTGACGGCACAGGAACTGCTGTTCGGTACCTGTGGAATCTGTATCTTTCTGTATATCATCGTTTCGCTGCTTGGCAAAAAACATCATTTCAACATGGACAAGATGCTGCATCGCGGCAAATACAAAATCGAAGGTGATTCTTCTGCCGATATCCTCGAAGCCCAGACCATCTGGCAGAAATTCGGATTCTCCAAGGACTTTTCCAGGACCGACTATTTTATCGCGGGCATCACTATCGCCTGGCCGGTATTCTGGAGCGTGGTCTTTATTGTGGGGTCGCTCTTCAGAAACAGAATCTCCGACACCAGCTGGTTTGAGTTCTGGTACGGCTGGCTGTGGTTTATGCTGGCTTTGGGCGTGGTGTTAACCATCTGGTTTACCGTCGGCGGCATTGGCAATATCATCGAATTTTTCCAGCGACTGCGCGAGCAGCACGCCGCATCAGCTGATGACGGATTCGTCCGGCACGAAGAATACGAAACGGATGAGAAGCCGGAAAATAAATCGTAATAATTGCTCTGTCGCAAGCCTTCGATTGTACTTGACAAAGCCGGCGGCGGCTACTACCATGCTTCTTGAGGTGTTGGACAGCGGCATTGTGTAATATCGTGCGTTTGATACCTGACTGGCAAAATGGACGGCCGCGAGGCCATGTGTGTTCTGGAGGAACTGTTATGGATTGCCCGGTCTGCAAGACAGCGATGATTGTGCTGGAAATCGAAGAGGTCGAGATTGACTACTGCACCGATTGTGCGGGCATCTGGCTCGATACGGGGGAGTTGGAGCTTTTGCTGGAGGATTTTGAGCAGGCGGCGGCGGTTTTACAGTCGTTTGCTCCTGCCCAAAGCGATGAAACACCCCGAAAATGCCCCATCTGCCTGAAAAAAATGGACAAAGTCCTCGTCGGCGAAGCGGACGGCAAACGGGAACTGATCGACCGCTGCCCCAAGGGCCACGGACTATGGTTCGACCGCGGCGAACTGAAGGACATCCTTACGATGGCCGAATTCGACAGTGAAGGCCGGGTCAAAGAGCTGCTCGGCGGGATTTTTGATCGCCCGGAAACGGAATAATTTCTCAACATCAATATTGAAAAACAGAAACCACTGACATTTGTCATTCCCGCGCAGGCGGGAATCTACTCTGTATTCGCTGGATACCCGCCTGCGCGGGTATGACACAAAAATGCCAGTATTTTGACAATTCGATAACATTCCCATCTCGTGAGGTGTCTTATGGCTATTAAAACCCGAATCGTAACATATCTGAGCCTGTTGATACTATGTCTTTCGGTTTGCGCAAACGGGCAGACGCTATACCTGTCCCCTGACGGCAATGACAACTGGTCCGGCACAATCGGCCGCCCCAATGCCGACAAAAGTGACGGACCGCTGGTAACACTGACCGGCGCACGCGATAAAATCCGCAAACTCAAATCTGCCGGCTCACTCAATGAACCGATTGAGGTCATTGCCGCCGACGGCACCTACCCAATGCGTCAAACGCTGCTGCTGACGGAGACTGACAGCGGCACAGAAAGATTTCCGGTCACTTACAAAGCTGCGGCAGGTGCACAACCGATTTTCAGCGGCGGCAAACGCATTACCGGTTTTAAACCGGAATCCAATGGTTTGTGGACAGTCAAAATTCCCGAAGTTGCTAACGGC
The DNA here is from genome assembly GCA_028282905.1 of Sedimentisphaerales bacterium. GTDB lineage: Bacteria > Planctomycetota > Phycisphaerae > Sedimentisphaerales > Anaerohalosphaeraceae > 4572-13. The sequence continues at coordinate 83,003 of JANQGW010000149.1, forward strand.
AAGTGGTATTTTGAACAATTATTCGTCAACCGCCGGCGCGTCCAGCGTGCCCGCACACCGAACGAAGGTTATTTTAAAATCGCAGCCGTTCAGCAAAAGATGCTCGACGCCAAGGACAAAGCCGAACAAACCGTTACCGCTGCGGCGGGAGATCTTGAGACGCTGTTTGCCTTAAGCCAACAGCAATTGCGTGACGTCAACTTTATGGTGTATCATAAGTGGGACAACACCCGGCGGTTTATTGATGCGGTGGACCAGCCAACCAACACGATAGTCACCGCGGGTAAGAAAATGAAACCGTGGAATCCATGGAAAAAGGGCTGTCGGTATCACCTGGAAAACTACCGGGTGGCGCTGGATGCACCGGGCGAATGGTTTTTGGGTCGGGACGGCGTATTGGCTTATAAACCGCTTCCCGGGGAAACGATTGAATCTGTCGAGGTGATTGCCCCGGTGCTGGAGCGGTTTATTCACCTCAAGGGCGAAAAAGACCCGGTTCGGCATATTCGGTTCAAAGGCCTAAGTTTCCGCTACGCTCAAAAACTGATGGAACGTGGAGGATTTGAGGCAACTCAGGCCGCGGCAACGGTGGAAGGTGTGTCCATGGCCGACAATGCCGAGTATATCCGAGTTGAAAACTGTGCGTTCGAGCATTTTGACCGTTACGGCATCTGGTTTCGACGAGGATGCAAGAATAATGTGGTACAAAAATGCCTTATCTACGATTTCGGAGCCGGCGGCATTCGCTTCGGCAATATGGGAATGCCGACAAATGAGTCGGAACAAACCGGGTACAATATCTGCGACAACAACATTATTTACTCCGGCGGGCATATCTATCCCTGCGCGGTGGGCGTCTGGATCGGCAGCAGCGGCGACAACCAGGTCACGCATAATGAAATCGGCAACCTTCGCTATACCGGTGTTTCGGTGGGCTGGCGATGGGGATACGACCCCAGCCCGGCCAAGCGGAACAAAATCGAATTCAACCATATCCATCATATCGGACAGGGTATGCTTTCGGATATGGGCGGCGTTTATACGCTAGGCCCATCGGAGGGCACAACGGTCAGCAATAATGTCATCCATGATGTGCTTTCGTTTACTTACGGCGGCTGGGGACTTTACACCGACGAGGGCAGCACCGGCATTACGATGGAAAACAATCTCGTCTATAATGTCAAAACTGGTGGTTTTCACCAGCATTACGGTAAAGAGAATGTGATTCGCAATAATATTCTGGCCTTCAGCCGGGATTATCAGGTGCAGGCGACACGCATTGAGAAGCATCGGTCCTTCCGCTTTGAAAATAATATTGTGTATTACAACAGCGGCGTCTGCCTGCAGGGGCCGTGGGATCGGATCAACATCGACATGGATAATAACTGCTATTGGAACGCAGCCGGAGCGGTCAATTTCCTCGGCAAGACACTGGCCCAATGGCAGACACTGGGGCGGGATACAAATTCGATTGTGGCTGACCCGAAGTTTAAAAATCCCACGGTATACGATTTTCGCCTGAATGATGACTCGCCGGCAATAAACATCGGCTTCAAACCGTTTGATTACAGTAAAGCGGGTGTGTATGGCGATTCGGCATGGCTGAAAAAGGCTGAAGCCATCAGAAATGATGAATATTTGGCGAAAAACGCGGAAAAATCGCCACAGTAAACCCACCGCGGCGTCTATATCATAAAACGACGTTACATTAAGGAGTTCATTGGATGGATCGGCTCACGATCACGGCAATTGTGTGCGGAATTATTGATATTCCTCTGTTTATTCTCATCGGCAAGCTGATGTTTGGCAGTTGGGAAGATTTTTGGGAGGCGATAAAATTTTGGCTGACGCCGGATATTTGGTCGGCATTTTCGGGAGAATACTGGGAAGATCGATGGGCCGAAATGAAGCTGGGATTTTTTATCCTCCTCTGTGGAGGCTGCGTGGTCGGCGAAATTGTGCTTATCAATGAATGGATTACGCCCTTATATTAACATAGAGGCTATACTCCACAAAATCGATTCACAAAACACCGCTTGCAAGGCGATCAGCGGTGGGTATAATATTGCTAATGGGTTTTCGCTGGGAAACAATGAATATTAATATAAAAACACAGGGCCTTATATTGTTTTTGGAGTAATCATGTATTTTCGATTGATTTTGGCAATGACATTAGTATTTGTTTTGAGCGGCTGCGATAGACAGCCCACACTGATTATGGACCAGGAATCTTATGATACAATCGTTCAAACAATGTTTGACCCAAGCGTCTATTTTCACCACACTCATGGATCAGGTAAAGGGCCAGATGGAGGCTCATTTGACACCATGATTGGCCCCGGGGAATCAACAGAGCCGCCGGCTTTCGATTTCACCCCGTTTGATACTTATCTTAAGAGCAAGGATACTTTTTGGGGAACCGGCACAAGCAGCGATGGGAATCTCTATCGGGAACAAACATGGGATAACAGTGAACGATACATTATTGTACAAGGTGCTTGGTTAAAAGACGGAAATATATTAATCACTTATCGAGAAATCGCTCGATAGCATTCTTAAAACTATTGAATTTTGAAATTTACTGCTAAATAAACCTTTTTGAAAGGAGTTGTACAGTGGGGATATTGATTGGATTGCTGGTGCCTTTGGGCATTCTTGTTTTGATCGCGGTTTTTGTGATTGGGATTTACAACACACTGGTGCGGCTGCGCAACCAGGTGGACAATGCCTGGTCGCAGATCGACGTGCAGCTCAAGCGGCGGCACGATCTGATCCCGAACCTGGTCGAAACCGCCAAGGGCTACATGAAACACGAGCAGGACACATTTACCAAGATTACCGAGGCCCGCAGCCGGGCGATGGGTGCCGGCAATGTCGCTGACGCGGCCAAAGCGGAAGGCGCCTTGACCGATGCACTCAGCAAATTCATGCTGGTCGTCGAAAACTACCCCGACCTGAAGGCTAACGCCAACTTTTTATCCTTGCAGGAAACGCTGACCAGCACCGAAAACAAAATTTCCTTCGCGCGTCAGGGTTATAACGACCAGGCACTGTTCTATAACAACAAAATCCAGATGTTCCCGTCCAATGTCGTCGCCGGGATGTTCAGCTTCACTAAACGCGACTTCTTCGAGATCGAAAACGAAGCCGAACGCGAAGCGCCAAAAGTACAGTTTTAACCGGAACAATAATAGATTTACCACGAAGGTCACGAAGAGCACGAAGTAATTATTTTACTTTATCTCCTTCGTGTCCTTTGTAGTTTAAAATAAATCCGTGGTTTCTTTTTAGCAATTCATGATGGGAAATTTATTATGAAGTCATCCAAACTCACCTTTATCATCACAGCAGTCATCATAGTCACTTCACCCGTTTTGGGCATGGGCAATCGCACCAAGACTGATACCGATTTGCCTTATCGCTGGGACACAACGCCGGATCGGACCTGGGCGGGGCCGGAGTTTTGGGCCAACCGCCTGCAGGACTGGCAGGTTAAAGACGGAAAACTGCAAACCCGGGCTATGCCGGGCAGCCGCGGTCTGCAAACGTGCCATCTGCTGACCGAACGATTAGCCGAGGGAAACGGTGACTTTACATTGCAGGTTCGCTGCGGCCTGACGATTCAAGGGAAATCCGTTTCGCCGAGTGGGGCCTGCGGCTTTCTGATCGGCGCAGCGCCCGATGTCGATTATCGAGCGGCGGCGCTGGTTCACTGCAGTACCGGTAAAGGCGGTGGTATCTATGCGGGCATCAACAGCAACGCCATGCTGTTTATCGACGACTTTGAAGATGCGAAGCCACCCTTAGTATTGAGCGGGCGAAAACTCGATCTGCCTGCGGAATGTCTGCTGCGTTTGAGTTGGAAAAATAACGTCTTAACCATTGAACTGCTTGATGCTGAGGGAAAAACCGTTACCAAAGCTGATATGGACTCTATCGCCCCGGCCCGTATGGCCGGCAGTATTGCCCTGGCGGCTCACCCAGGCGATAAACCAAAGACCGAAAAGGTGACTGCCTGGTTTAATGATTTCTCCGTCACGGGCAGCAAAATCCAATCACACCCGGATCGCCAGTGCGGGCCGGTACTCTGCACACAATACACACTGGACAACGGCATTTTAAACCTGACGGCGCAGATGATGCCGTTAGGTGAAAAAGACGCCCAGACCGTCACGCTGGAGGCGAAAACCGGACGTCGCTGGAAAACGGTCGCGACTGCCGACATCATCGCTCCCGGCTGGACCGCGCCTTTCCGCGTGGAAAACTGGAATGAATCAAAGGATACGCCCTACCGAGTGGTCTATCAGATGACGGACACCGCCGGAGTTGCACAAACGTTTCACTGGAGCGGAACAATTCGCAAGAACCCCGCCAAGAAAAAGTCAATTGTTGTCGCCGGCTTTACCGGCAACCACATGGTCCGTCATCCGGGTGTTGATCGCGGCAAATATACCTGGGACGGCGACTGGCTGTGGTTCCCGCACAATGACATTGTCAGTGCCGTCGAAAAACACAACCCGGACCTGCTGTTCTTCAGTGGCGACCAGGTCTATGAAGGCGCCAGCCCCACCCGGGCCGATAAGAGCGGCGGCCTCTCAACCCAACTGGACTACCTGTACAAGTGGTACCTGTACTGCTGGGCCTATCGTGATCTGCTCAAAGACATCCCCTGCGTCTGCATCCCGGACGACCACGATGTGTACCAGGGCAACCTGTGGGGAGCGGGCGGACGCAAGATTGACCGCGACAACAAAGGCGGCTACGTCATGAGTGCCGACTTTGTCAAGATGGTCGAACGCACCCAGACCAGTCATCTGCCCGAACCGTTCGATCCGACGCCAATTGATCGCGGCATCGGCGTCTATTATACCGACCTGAACATCGGCGGAGTCAGCTTTGCCGTTCTGGAGGATCGCAAATTTAAGAGCGGCCCTAACGGCATCTGTCCGAAAACCAACAGCGGACGGGCCGACCATGTAATTGACCCAAATTTTGATATCACGAAAGCCGATGTGCCGGGAGCCAAACTGCTCGGTGAGCGACAATTGACCTTCCTGCGAAATTGGGCCGCTGACTGGGACGATGTGGAGATGAAAGCAACATTGACGCAGACGATTTTTGCCGGTGCGGCCACGCATCACGGCGGCAACCTGCAATACCTGATTGCCGATTACGATTCCAACGGCTGGCCGCAGACGGGCCGCAACAATGCCCTCAAGGAAATCCGCAAGGGTTTTGGCTTTATGATTGGCGGCGACCAGCATCTGGCCACGGTCATTCATCACGGTACCGATGCCTGGGAGGATGCGGGCTGGTCATTCTGTGTGCCGTCAGTGGCAAACTTTTATCCGCGACAATGGGCACCGCCGACAAAGCAGTACGGCAAAGTGGACGCGCCGCAGGAATTTACCGGCCGCTATAAAGATGGTCTCGGCAACCGCCTGACAGTCTGGGCGCATACGAATCCGCGAAAGATGGGACAAGAACTTGCCGCACTGCACGACTCCATGCCCGGTTACGGAATTGTCAAGTTTAACAAGACCGACCGTACAATCACCATGGAAAACTGGCCGCGATTCGCCGATCCGGCTGACCGGAAAGCAGAGCAATACACAGGCTGGCCCAAAACCATTGCCCAAACGGACAACTACGCGCGAAAAGCCGCGGGGTATCTGCCAACGGTGGAAACCAATATCGATGACCCAGTCGTGCAGATTATCGATGAGAAAAGCGGTGAAATTGTTTATACGTTGCGGATCAACGGACGTAAATTCGAACCGAAAGTCTTTGATAAAGCCGGTACATATACGGTGAAAGTCGGCCCGGATTCCGGCAACATGCGGTCGGTCACCGGACTCGGCGCTAAAACCGAGCCGTACGGTTTATTGAAGATGAAATTTTAATCGCGCTGATAAACTGGTAATGATAATTTAAAATTCAACATTCATAATTTATAATTGAATTTATGTGGGAACTGATTCGAGTCAATAAGCGTAATTCCGTGCTGCTGCTGGGCGCGATGGGAACCGTACTGCTGATTTTAGGCTTTGTGCTGGGCATGGTCTTTGCCCGGGGCAATCCACAGGCCGGCTGGGTCGGCATGTTTGTTGCCGCGATTATCTGGCTGGTGATGATGGGCGTCAGCCTGTCGGCAGGCGATCAGATTCTGCTGGCGTCCAGCAAGGCGACACCCGTTACGCCCGATGTGCATCCGATGCTGTTTAACGTGGTCGAAGAAATGACCATCGCCGCGAATATGCCGAAGATGCCAAAGATTTATATTATCAACGACCCTGCCCCGAATGCCTTTGCCACCGGTCGAAGCCCGGAAACGGCCTCAGTAGCCGTTACCGCGGGTCTTTTGACCAAGCTGAACCGTGATGAGCTGCAAGGCGTCATGGCCCACGAGATCAGTCATATTCTGCACCGAGATATTTTGTTTGTGACACTGGCCGGCGTCATGCTCGGCAGTATCGTGCTGATCAGCCAGGTATTTTTGCGGGGGATGTTTTACAGTTCACTCGGTTCGCGTCGGCGATATTCCTCCAATCGCGAAGGCGGCGGACAGGCACAGGCGATTATGATGATCGTGGCGATTCTGTTTGCGATTTTGGCGCCGATCTTCGCGCAACTGCTGTACTTTGCCCTGAGCCGCAAACGAGAATACCTCGCCGACGCCGGGGCCGTTCGCCTGACGCGCTATCCGGAGGGCCTGGCCGGCGCACTGGAGAAAATCGCCGGCACTGATGTCAATATGGAGTCAGCCAACAAGGTCACCGCGCCGATGTATATCGCCAATCCCTTCCGCGGCAAAAAAGCGATGAATCTTTACAGCACGCACCCGCCCATCAAAGACCGCATTCGCATTCTGCGGAACATGACCCACGGCGCAGCGTTTACCGATTATGAAAAATCGTATGAACAGGTCACAAAAAAGAAAACGGTTGTCCCCGCCTCGGCATTAAAACCGGAAGAAGTCGCCATTCGCGACGCTTCGGGCGAATCCAAATCAACTCAAACCGCTCGCCAGCAGGCTCGACAAGTCGGCGACCTCATGCGAACCGTCAGCCAGTTTGCCTTCGTCACCTGCGGCTGCGGCTTGAAGATGAAAATCCCCCCAAACTACAAACACAACAAAGTCCAGTGCCCCCGCTGCAAAAAAATCTCTGACATTAACGCATCAGACTGACAGCGAGGGGATATTGTAATAGATCCAGTCACAAACAATTGATTCACTAAGCTGAAACGCATGGATTCGGAGCCATCGCGGAAATGACACTATTAGAAAAGCGGCTTAAACAGACAGGAGCTTTATGCGAATACATGTCACAGGTGCTTCCGGGTCAGGGACAACCACCCTGGCGGCTGAACTCGCTAAGACATTGGACTGTCCGCACTTTGACAGCGATGATTATTTCTGGATACCGACGGAAATCGCCTACACAGAAAAACGTCCGGTCGAAGAAAGAGGGCGTTTGCTGATGGCCGATTTGCAAAAATGGCCAAACTGGGTTTTAAGCGGCTGTAAATGTAATTGGTCAGAAACCCACACCGACAATCTTTATGACCTGGTAATCTTTCTGTATGTTCCGCAGCATATTCGTCTGGAAAGACTAAAAGAACGTGAGACAACGAAATTCGGACAAGAAGCCATTGAACCCGGAGGTTATTTCCATGACAATCACACCGCGTTTATCGAGTGGGCCTCCGGATACGATACCTACGACGAATCCACTCGCAGCAAACAGCTGCATGAGAATTGGCTCAGCAGCCTAAGCTGCCCGGTCCTGCGGCTCGAAGAAGTCAGAGCTGTTACAGAAAATCTTCAAACCGCACTTGATTTCATCAAAACACTCTAAATCAGCAAAACTCACGCCGTTATGTTCCTAGTGCGATGCGTTAATGGTCGTTGTCATCAATGTCGTGCTGACGCAAGTCGCCACCAGTGCCGCCTGAACCGCGGAAATCGCATCATGAGCCGCTTTGCCGATAATTTCGCCTTTCACAATCTGCTCAATTCGTTTTCGACGCTGCTTCAGTTCTCTTTTATCGAAGATATTCGGCAATATTCCCGCGCTGTCGGCTAATGAAATGAGAATTACCGTGCGGGCGCCAATATCATCGGTCTCGGTAAAAATTGCCTCCTTCAGCCGCGCGATAATCTTCCGTTCCGGTTCAGGATTGACCTCGGGGTAAATTTTGCGCGTAAACAACAGCAGTACTTTGTCTTCATCCATCCGGAGAATGCCCAGCTGGCAAAGCCTTGTGGCAATACGGTGCTTAAGATCTTTCGTGGATGCCAGGCGGGAGACCCAGTCCTGAAGTGTTCTTTGCTTTTTCTCGCTGTTCATTTTCATCAGCCATTCATCCAGCAGTGAATCGCCCAGCGGGGAACATTGATTCACAGCAACACGCTTGTTTTTCGCATGTGTGTCAATTGTAATACGCTGTGCCAGCAAAAGTTCGGCGATCATCGCCCCACCCAACGCATACTGATACATCATCCCTGCAGCGACCGTCCCTTCCCGGTCTCTAAGCGATAATAACATAATTTCTTCATGCAGCAATAAGTCCATGTCCTCTCCTTGAATAAAGATAACCACTTTGTTCTACCTATAAGACGCACTAACCCCCTTCCCTGTTTCAGAAAAAAATGGAAATCCGCCTTCTTTTCAAAAAATGCTATTTCGAGAACATCCAGCGTGGCTATTGTCCCAAGTCACCACGCATCTATTCGAACACATATAAATACAGCCAAGCTCCATCCTTTTCGTGTGACTTTAATCTTTGGGCTGAACTATCCATACAGCTTAGTGCCAGTTGTCTGTCAACGGGATTGCAGTGCGTTATCAAAATCCATGCTCGGCTATATTGTCTCAGTTTATCAAACTCCTTACGGAAGGTTTGCACTGAAAATTTTTCCGTCCACAAAACTACTTTTGCATCACATTTAAACGCACCAATTGCATCATAAAAATGATAGGCTTTTCGTGCGCCCTTGAACACAAACACGACATCCGTTCCAAGAGACTGCTGCTCAACCAATTCCAGAGCCGGTTTAATCTCTTGGTTTGTAATAGGCCTAACTATATACACAGCCGCCTGCTTAATTGGGTGGTACAGCAAGACCGACACAATCAAAATAAAAATCAATCTATTATCCGGCCAAAGACGCCGCCGGGCCGCATCAAGTCCCTGACACAATGCAATTAAAAAGAACGGAACGGTATAAAGAATCAACCTCTGTGAAAAAGGCATAGCCCTTATACCGGACGCCGCCAATCCCAGAAGAACAATAAATACGGTCATGTAAAAATAACTCTTTTTGCTCTTAAACAGCGAATACACGCCAGCCCAAACAACTACCGCTGAAGGAATCACCAATGTTAATCCAACCGGATTACTCAATGCCTGCCCAAAAGCTTTCGGAAGCCACATAAGTTCTGAAATCGACTTTGGGGGAAACGGCATGAAACCATATCGTTTTTCCCAAAAGCCATGCACTCCTTCCGGAGCCTCATACGGCCTGTAAATCAAGAAGAACACCATCGCAAAGCTGACCGACCATGCTGCAAAAACAGGAATATAAGTAAGCAATCCCTTATAATCCCTCTGAAGTAGTTTATCCAGCATCACTCCAGCAGCCACGCCGCTCAAGACAAATACCGCAGGGTGGGAAAACCAAACCGCTAACACCCCAACCAATGCAAGTAGAACCAAGCAAAATCTTTTTTGTATATTCGACACGGTATAAACCGCAAGCGTAAGAACAGCAAGGGCAAAAAAAACATCTGTAGAATACTGTTTCACTTCACTGGAATAATAGATCAGATACTCTGAAGTCGCAAAGAATAGCAGAGCAATTGGAATCATTGCTCTATATAATACGTTCTTCACAAGCCCCCAGAACAGGAAAATTGAACCGACACCCGCTATCAAAGGAAACATTCGCAAGCCATACTCATTTTTTCCTATCAGCTCAACAAAAAAACGTTCCACCATTAAAAAGCCAGGAGGAACCGCATGGTTGTAATCAAGCGGTTGCAAGAGTCCGCGGTAAGTTCTGTTCACGATACTGATCGCGATCGCAGCTTCATCCAGCCACAACGAGCGATTTGACAGGAACTGAATAAGACGAACGATTATTCCAAAGCCGACAATTGCCCAAAGCAAAAAAACAGATTCATACCACGAACTGAACTTCTTGAAAACTGTCATTGTCGAATGCAACCTCCCTTCTGCATGATTGTCAAGAAACGGGGCAATTGCCTTACTTTCGTATTCCAAACTTTAAGTATATTATTGGCTTGGCAATCTTCCACCAATCAATAATCGGCCTGATTTTTGTATACTTTTTCTTGGAAGGATAGTCCTTAGAAACGGCAACTTCTTTTACCTTGTATCCCTTTTTTATGGCATGAAAGAAAATGTAATATTCCATTTCATAGGTATCAAGCCAATCCTGAAAAATATTAATTTCATCAAACAGCCTGAATTTATAAGCCCGAAACCCATTTGAGGCGTCCGTTGAGGCAAAACCGGTAGCCATTCTCCAAACCCATGTAAAGAGTTTGATGGCGATCTGCCTCTTAAAAGGAGTGCTTTTTTTATAATCCGTATTCTCCAGGCATCTTGATCCCTGAATAAAATCATAATCTTCCTTGATAATCGGATCGGTCAGCTTGGGAATATCCCGGGGATCATCCTTGCCGTTGCCGGCAAGGATTACAAAGATATCATAATCATTGTCGAGCCCGTAACGGATAGCTTTTTTTATCCCGACTCCGATACCGCTGTTTTCTTCATTCCTGATCGCCTTCACATCAAACTGACTAACAACATCAAAAGTACCGTCCGTCGAACAGTCATCGACAACAATAAGTTGATCGACCAGGTCATAGGGAAACCTCTCAAGCACAACCTTAATCCGATCCTTCTCGTTATAGACCGGAATAAAACCCAGTATTTTCGGCGTTTTTTCCATTGCAATCACATTACACAAAAGATTCAAATACTATTTTGGTTGAAACTCAATAATTCTCTCGCATACATATTGAATCTGTTCCTCGGTTATTTCCGGGTAAATCGGCAGCGACAAAATCTCATCTGCCATTTTTTCCGAGACCGGATATGTCCCCACAGGTTTGCCAAGAAATGAGTACGCTTCCTGCAGATGAATCGGAATCGGGTAATGAATCCCTGTCGATATCCCGGATGAACTGAGATGGTTGATCATGGCCTCTCGATTGGCAACTCCGATAACGTAGAGATGGTAAACATGCTCCGCAAATTCAGATTCATAAGGAATCTCAACAACATCTTTAAGTTGTTCATCATAAAGCCTAGCTGCGTTCCTCCGGCCTGAAATCCATGAATTCAAATACTTCAATTTGACATTCAACACCGCCCCCTGAAAACCCGACATGCGATAATTATAGCCAATATACTTGTGATAATACTTCTTTTCCTGTCCATGGTCACGAAGCATTCTGACTTTTCGGGCAATCTGCTCATCATCTGTCACAACAGCGCCTGCTTCTCCATATGCTCCGAGGTTCTTACCCGGATAGAACGAAAAACAGCCCGTAGAAGAAATCGGAACTTTTTTCCCTTTATATGTCGAGCCATGCGCCTGACAGCAATCTTCAATCACGGCAAGGTTATGCTTTTGGGCAATTTCGATGATGGAATCCATATCTGCCGGTTGACCATACAGATGCACCGGAATTATCGCTTTGGTTTTCGCTGTTATCTTCTGCTCAAGTTGCTCAACATCCATATTGTAAGATTCAGGGTTGATATCAACTAACGCAGGGACCGCCCCCGTATGAGAAATCGCCTCGACTGTCGCAATAAATGTATTAGCCGCTGTGATAACTTGATCGCCGGGGCCAACTCCATTGGCGGCCAGCGCCAAGTGCAAAGCAGCGGTCCCGCTGTTGACGCCAATCGCATATTGGCTGCCACAATAAGCCGCAAAATCTTCCTCGAACTTATGAACCTTACTGCCAAGGATAAATTCCGTATTATCAAGCACCTCTTCTATTTCAGTTTTGATTTGTTCGCGAATCGGCTGATACTGGCTTTTTAAGTCCACAAATGGTATGTTCATTGCTTCGGTCTCTGAATTTTAATTATCTTTGCTGGATTTCCGGCTACGACGGCGTAGGCGGGAACATCTTTCGTCACAACAGCTCCTGCACCAATCATCGCGAATTCACCAATCTCAACGCCACACATAATAGTGGCATTGCCCCCAATACCCACCCCTCGCCTGACCACTGTTTCTGTTATTTGCCAGTCCTCAGGCCCCTTTAAGCTGCCGTCAGGATTAATAGCCCTGGGATATTTGTCATTCACAAAACAAACATGCGGACCAACCATAACCCCATCTTCTATCGTTACTCCTTCTGGGATAAAAACAAAGGTCTGGATCTTAACATTATGTCCGATCTTGACATCTTTTCTGATCTCAACAAACGTGCCAATCTTGCAGTTATCTCCTATTTCACACCCATAAATGTTAACGGTATCCGGGTGAAATATCTTTGTTCCCTCACCGATCTTGACATCGTCTTTGATCATTCCAGACTGATCTCCAAACCGTTATTATTTAGTGACTGCTCCGTAGCATCGAGCATCCTGACAACATTCAGCCCGGATCTGCCATCACTGACAGGAATCTTGTCCTGATCAATACATGCGGCAAAATGCGAACACATCTCTCGAAGCGGCTCAATATTCTTAATATTGGGAGATAGCACATCACCATAACGATAGTTCACTCTCAACTGATGAATATCTCCTGAGATATCCGTCAGGTCAATACCTTTGTCGTATATCTTAATCGGTTCTTCAACATTTATCAGGTCGTAGATAAGTGTTTTTTGGCTGCCAATAATCGTCAGCCGTCTTGTCTTTTTAGGCTCAAGCCAACTAACGGTCATATATGCAGTAATACCGTTCGGATAGGCAACATTAACATGAGCCACCTCGGGAATATCTTTTCTAACATATGCGTCAGCATTGGCTTTGAGAGAAATGGGATTCATCCCGGAAACATAACTGACAATCGAAAAAATATGTGTTGCGAGATCCCAAATCACATTAACGTCGGGTTGCAATAATCCCAGATTTAACCATTCTGCTCGAATATAGTAAATGTCACCAATCTCACCGCTATCGATGATTTTCTTGATTGCATTAATTGGTTGAGCATATTCAAAGGTATGATCCACCATCAGAACTTTGCTTTGCTGGTCAGCTAGTTGCACCAATTCTTCAGCTTCAGCAACGCTTCCGGCCATGGGTTTTTCAATCAAGACATGCTTGCCTGCCTGAAGTGCTTTTTTAGCAATCTGATAATGATAATCCACTGGAGTGATAACTGCAATCGCATCCACTTGATCGTCCGCAAGCAAATCCTGATAATTCTGAGTGATCTTAGCAGACGGATAAGACATGCTGATCTTGTCTAATGCAGCCTTATTCAAATCGCAAACATAATAAAGTTGAGTGGCATCCAACTCACTGAAATTTCGGATGATATTAGGTCCCCAGTAGCCACAGCCAATTACACCAACCTTAATTGCCACAATAAACCTCCTCAATAGAAGTCATACAAAGCACTATCATAAAAAGCTAATAACTTTAGACTGCCAACCCCTTCCTAATAGAATATCTCCCTACCAAATGTCGCATAAACGACATAATCATGATAAACAAAAGCAAATCCCACCTGAAATTACCGCATGACCCAAGTGGATTTGATTTGCTTCATGGATGTATTGGCACGCAGTTTTTCGTCGCCAGCGATGGCGTACTTCAACTGCAGGGTCTTGCGCAGGAAAATCTTTTTGGGATTGCCGCTGTCATCTTTCTTGATGGGATGTTCGATCACGGCGGTTTCATTGCTCAGGCCGGAAACAAACAGATTCACCTGGCGGGCCTTGGGATCGAAGTCCGGCCAGATAATCGCGAAGTCACGCGTATTATCTTTGCCACGGAAAATCCGCCGATCGGCAAAATCCAGTGATTCCAAAAACGGATACCGCCCCTGATGCTTGAGCTTAATCGTCTCAAAGACACTCTTTTGCACATTTTTTCCGGCGTCAATCACCTCAAATGTATCGGTGATTAACTGACAGGCCGGATAGAACGGAAGCTCATCGGACGGCCCTTGGTTGGTCACGGTCAAAATCACGTACCAGAACCGCTTCGGCGCGTCTTCGCCGTTCATTTGCAGCGTAATCTGCTGAGGCTGCGAATACTCGACTTTAAATGTCCACTGATTGGGTTTCTGAACAATTTCAGGAGTCGGATAGGCTGACAAAGATGCGCAAAAGACCCCCAAAACAAGCATTACTGCACAAACAATTCCTGTTTTCATAGAAAAATCCTTATTTATGATTGCCAGATTATTCAAGTGTGGTACATTCTACTGATAAATCAACGTCGGGTAAAGTAATTTCTTGAATTCAGGATGACAATCCTGCCGATTACCTGATTCTAAACAATAATCGCCCCGCTCAACGGCGGTCAATATCTAAAATCAACTGACACTAAGCAATGACGGCCGAAGATCAGAACATTCTGTTTGAACAAGTCAGGGAACTGCTCGACAGCCGGGATATTGAACGGCTGCGCGGTATTCTGGCGGACCAGCGGACCAGCTATATCGCAGAAATTGTCGAAATTCTGGACCCCGAAGACAGCATTCTTATCTTTAATTGTATTGAAAAGCCCGATGCCGCCGAGGTCTTTGAGAAAGTTGACGAGGCCACCCGCGCCGAGCTTGTTGAACTGCTGGACGATGAAGAACTGGTCAATCTGATCTCGGAGTTAGACCCGGATGATGCCGCGGATGTACTGGCGGAGCTGGATAAGGAAGAAAGCCAGGAGGTTCTGGAACACCTCGATTCCGAAGAAGCCGAGCAGATCAAAGAGTTGATGGTCTATTCGGAGGATTCTGCCGGCGGTATTATGGACCCGATCATCCTGTCGGTAGCTGAAGACGCAACCGTCAACGAAGCGGTCCAGCGTATCCGCGAAGCTGAAATCGACGAAGACTTCTACAGCGTATTCGTCGTGGACAACACCGGACGGTTTCTGGGCGATGTGCGATTAAGATTGCTGTTGACCAATCAGGGCCAGCGGAAAATCAAGGAACTCATCGACACTGACACTATCTACGTTACTGTTGAAGACGACCAGCAGGACGTCTATAACCTCTTTAAGAAAAACGACTTAATCGTTGTTCCGGTGTTGGATAAAGACCGTAAGCTGGTCGGTCGAATTACCGCGGACCGTATTCTGGAAGTAGCGGAAGAAGAGGCCGCCGAGGACATGTACGCAATGGCCGGTACGGATGCCGCGGAACTTGAGACCTTTTCAATTGTCAATGCCGCCCGGATTCGGATGACGTGGCTACTGCCGTGTCTGGCAGGAACAGCAATCACCGCTACAGTCGGTTTTCTTTTCCAAGGCTTGTTTATGGCCGAGAAGCATTTACTGGTTTTTCTTGTCGCATTTCCGTTCGCCCCCATGATCGCCGCCATCAGTGGTAATGCCGGCCTTCAAACCTCGGCGATTGTTGTCTGCGGTTTGGCCACCGGTGACCTGGCAGCCCTCAAACTGAGCCAGGTATTTATGCGGGAATTCCGCATCGCCCTGCTGGTCGCCCTGTGCTGCGGTATTATTGGGGGGCTGATTTGTTCGGTTTTGCCGGGATTCTTCAACAGTCACAGCCCATCAGACTCTACAGTTGAACTTGACCAGATGGCTGCCAATACACAGCTCACATCTCAAAAACCTAAGCTGGAACCGCAGGAATACATTAAAATCTCAATTGCATTCGGGTGTGCAATGTTTTCGGCAATAATGGTTTCCACGACACTGGGCCTGTTTTTGCCGTTTTTATTCCGGCACATAGGACTGGATCCGGCCATCAGTTCCGGTCCTATCGTCACCACCGCCAATGACTCCATCAGCGTGGCTATTTATTTATTGCTGACGCTAACACTGACGAATCTGCCCTTGGAATCGGCATTGTAGCACTAAAAGACCTTTTAATGCAACTAAATATTGCGATTTCTTTTGCAAAAAGGCGAAATCTGGTCATTGACAGACCGTTTCAATATCCTTTATAATGTGATATTTGAATATCTAAATTCAAAATAATCACTGGGTGGGAATATTTGTCATTTTTACCCGGAGTACGGACTAATCCTTTGATATGATCGAGACTGGGAGTCAGGTATGAAAAATCAACCGTTGGACACGCACTTAGCTGTTGACATGTCGCAACCACCAGAAATTGAAAAGCTTTTTCGCGCCGTCATCAAAGCCGATGCCAGCGACCTTCATCTTAAAGTCGGCATTCCCCCAAAAATCCGGATTCACAGCCGGCTAAAGAACACCACGGGCGAACCGCTGACGGATGAAAAAATTGAAGAACTGGTTTTCCCCATCATGAGTGAAGACCAGAAACAGTATTTTCTGAGTAATGGTGCGTTGGACTTCGCCTATTCAGTCGGAGAAATGGACCGATTTCGTATCAATGTCTTCCGCCAGCGCAGTCATATCAGTATGGCTGCACGCCGAATCAGCGGGCGCATTCCACCGTTCGAAGCATTGCATGTCCCGCCGGTGGTTGGAAGAATCGCAGATAGTCACGACGGATTGATCCTTGTGACAGGCCCAACGGGGTCCGGTAAAAGTACGACGATTGCCTCCATGATTGACCATATCAATCGAAATCGCTCCTGTCATATTGTAACCGTTGAAGACCCAATCGAATTTCTGCATGTGGACAAGAAAGCCATTGTCTCGCAGCGTGAGATCGGTATTGATGTGCCCAACTTCGACGACGCTCTGCGAAGCCTGATGCGTCAGGATCCGGACGTCGTGCTCGTCGGTGAAATTCGCGACCACGACACACTCACCGCAGCAATGAAAGCAGCCGAAACCGGGCACCTGGTTTTCGGAACACTGCACTCAAACAACTGTGCGCAAACGATCCAGCGTATTTTGGACTTGTTCCCCCAGGAGGAACGGGAACTGGTACGACAGACATTTGCGATCACTATTCGAGCCGTCATCAGCCAGCAGCTGCTGCCGGGAATTCGCCCCGATGTGCCGCGTATTCCGGCAATCGAAATCATGCTGGACTCGCCCATTGTTCGTAAACTGATCAGTGATGAACGTGAAGCGGATATCCCCGCCGCCATTCGAGCCGGTGAAGGCGAAGGTATGCAGGACTTCACCGAAAGTCTTCGCAGGTTAGTGGAAGAGGAATATATCGACCTGAAGGTCGCCTTGCACTATGCCCCGAACGTGGAAGAACTCAAGATGGCCCTCAAGGGGATTCGGTCCTCTTCCAGCGGTATTCTTTAGACAAAACCCTTTATCCAAATTCAGGGAGACCTATTAATATGCCAAACGATTTGCTCATTTCAATTCAATACGGCAGCTATATTGCCGCCTGGAAGTTCCTCTTTTACGTCCTCTGCTTCTATGCCTGGATGCCGCTGGTCAACTGGGTCTATGCCGATACCAAAGCGGTTCGGACCAACAGTCTTGTCTGGACGATGGCGGTGATGGCAACCGGCTTTATCACCCTGCTGATCTGGCTGCTGGTACCGGTTTTCTTCGTGGGAATGCTGATTTTCCTGATTGCTCTCGGCAGTGTGTCACTGGCCTATGCCATGCACCGCAACGCCCGCGTTTCAGACTTCGAGAAAATTCTCACCCCTGACCATCTCCAGAATCTCTTCTCCAATCCGCAGAAAAAGATCGAACAAGCCAGCCATGGCCTCCGCTTTGTTACCGGTCACGGCAATGAAGTGCCTCTGCCGGACCCGAAGAGCAAGGAACTGGAGGGGTTTTCACTGGCCTGCGAAATCATCGATGACGCCATCTGGAACCGAGCCGATGAAGTTCGGTTTATCCCGCAAAAAGAAGAATACGCCATTGTTTATGAAATTGACGGCATCCCGACCAAACAGGATCCGCGACCGACCGAAGAAATCGATAGTTTTGTCTATTACGTCAAAGAGCTTGCGACCCTGGAAGTGGATGAAAAACGAAAACCGCAAAAAGGACGCTTTACCGCAAAGAACGAAGAAAGCGGTGATAAGACCAATTGGGAAGTAACCACCTCCGGTTCCACCGCCGGCGAACAAATTTTGGTAACGCGTATCTCTGAACTGGTTTCCAGGACGGTCGATGAGCTGGGGCTTAATGACAACCAGATCGAAGCTATCCAGACACTCAGAAACGTCCAAAGCGGCCTTGTCATCGTGTCCGGACCCCGCAAAAGCGGCGTGACCTCAACCTTTTATACACTGCTGGGCAATCATGACCCGTTCCTGAACAGTATCAACACACTGGAGAAAGAACCCGCCGCCGAATTGCAGAATATCACCCAACATAGTTATACCCTAAGTGACACCGGCACCACGACATATGGCCGACGATTCCAATCCATCCTGCGAAAGGGACCGGATATTGTGGGCGTCGCCGACTGCGAAGATGCACAAACCGCAAAACTGGCCGCCAGTGCTGCCCAAGACGGTATGATGGTCTATGTCACCATGGAAGCCAACAGCGTCAATCAGGCCATGGAAAAATGGCTCAAGCTTGTCGGTGACAAAAATCTTGTCGCCGAAACACTGACAGCCGTTGTTAACCAGCGGCTCGTGCGAACGCTGTGTAATGACTGCCGACAGGCTTATCAGCCGAACCCGGCCCTCTTTAAGAAGTTCAACATTCCGCCGAATGAGGTGCGAACCTTCTACCGGCCAGCGGAACTGGAATATGATAAACACGGCAAGCCCATTCTCTGTGATACCTGTCAGGGAACCGGATTTTTCGGCCGTAACGGTCTGTTCGAGACGATTCGTATTTCTGATGAATTGAGAGAGGTTATCCGCAAGGCGAAAAAGCCCCAGGAAATAGCAACCGCCTTCCGAAAAGCCGGTATGCTATATATGCAGGAACAATCCATCAAGAAAGTCGCTTACAGTATTACGTCGATTAACGAAGTGATCCGTAATTTTTCATCTAAACTTTAAAAGAGCCTGACCCTATAGGAGAATTATAATATGACAATGGTAATTATCATTTTGATTATCTTATTGATCACGGCCTATTTTTATCTGAAGTGCTCGGTGATCTCTTCACTGTCAACATTGATACTGGCTGTGTTAGCCACACTTGTAGCAATGTCGTACTATGAAATACTGGCAGAGTTATTTGTATCTCGCGGCTATGGCGTTCAATGGGCACATTCCGGCTGTTATACACTGGCGTTTATCCTGAGTTTTGCCCTGTTTCGTGCCCTGCGGGATTTGATGATCGGCGGAACAAAGATGGAACTTGGCGAGCCGCTGAAAATCGTCGCCGCAATAGTATGCGGAGTAGCCACCGGTGCTATCGCCTGCGGAAACCTGCTAATCGCTGTTGGGCTGTCACCGGCACACAACAAAATGCTCTACAGCCGCTTTGATCCCGCGGGAAAAGTCAGTATCAAGGCCCCCAAGAAATCCTTTCTCAATACCGATGGATTTGTTTCCGGCTTGTACAGCACTGCCAGCCGCGGCGCAATGGCTTCTAAGAAAAGCTTTGCTGTTTTGCACACCGATTACCTAACACAACTCCACCTGAACCGCCTCCAGACCAAAGACGGCGTCACGGCGGTAACCTCCAGAAAATCGCTGCAAATCCCCTCGGGCAAAAAGAAACCCGTTCGTATTTTTGACATTGACGATGTCGGCAAAGTCACAGTGGTCCGGATGGGTCTTGTGGCTAAAAATATTCAGGACGGCGGCGCAGGTAATCCCGCTGAAAATGGAAAAATCGAGTTCTTCCCCGCTCAAATCCGGGTCATTTGCAAGCCGGACGGAGATACGCTTGGTTCAACTAAAGGTAGCGGAACGGCATATTATCCCATTGGGCTTATTGTCGATGGCGGAAAATACATCAAAGCCGACCTGAAAGAGCGGATCAATCCTGAAATCCCGAAAAACAAGAATCATCCCATCTGGCTGGATGTCGCGTTCGATATTCCCCAGGGCAACCGACCGACATTTTTACAGTTTAAGCAGAATGCGATTGTTGAGTTGCCTGACGCGGTTCCGACCTCAGATGAAATTGAACAGGCACTAAATGCGGCCGATGACGAAGAGAAGAAAGAGGAAAACCCCGAGGGATAGCAGGTAAGGATCATTTATTAAATTAAAAAAGGTAAAACCGTCTCATCAGCGGTTTTACCTTTTATTTTTGCAAACTTTAAGGCGTTTGCCGTCCTGTATTCTCAACAAATGCCCCTTAGGCACACAACGCGACCTCCTCGAGGTCCACTTCCATAAGATGCTCTAAATACAAATCAAGTTCATCGACAGAAAACTGCTCAAGGAATTCGGTTTTAGCGGTTTTGTTTAGATCCATGATACAATCGATGATTTCGTATTTACTCATCCTACAACTCCTGGAAGGTTAGTGTCTTGTGCGTTATTACCACTACCGATATCGGACAATGGCGGTTTTTTTCTTGAATTCTCTTTTCTTTTGTTACATTGGCCGCTACTCTGGGCCGACACTATATCTTTGGCTGTGGCTGGGGAAATATACCGTATCTATGGATTTGATTTTTCGGACCTAAAAGCGTCCAATAATAACCCTGCCGTTATGCCTGAAGACGGGATGAAAATTTTAAAAATTTCAAAGAATCTGTTATAATCATAGTTAAACACGATATATCGCCCGAAAAAACGAACCGACATGCTGCATTTAGATGACAATCAGTTCAATCGCCGACGCGAGCGCAATCAAACCAAGCTCAAGCTCTGGCGACATGCCGGCCTGATGCTGACATATCAATGCTCGGCGGCGTGCCGGTTCTGCTATTACTATTGCAGCCCGCAGGCTGACGGATTGATGTCTGTCCAGACCGCCATAGACGCCTGGCAGGGTCTGGTACGCATCGCGAGCGAGGATGCCAAGGTTCATATCACAGGTGGAGAACCGTTTTTGTACTTCGAGCGGTTGATAGGAATCCTACAGGAAGCCCGCCGGCTTGGGCTGACTCCGGTCGATGTCATTGAAACCAATGGAAGCTGGGCCGAGGACGAAAACGATATTGTCGAAAAACTCCGACAGATTGACTCGTTGGGACTCAATCGACTGAAAATCAGTTGGGACGCCTTTCACGAGGAATTTATCGATATTCAATCGGTCCGACGGCTTGTCAGCGTCGCCCGAAATATCTTGGGAGATAACCGGGTGCTGGTTCGCTGGGAAAAACACCTTGACTCCCCCACTGGTATTCGACAAAAAAGTGAGCCTCAACGAAAAAATATTCTGCAAGAAGCAATGGCATCGGATTCCTGCCGGCTGACCGGACGAGCGGCTGATGCACTGGCAGAGCTGTCTCAACAGTATCCCTGTGAAAAATTTCACGAAAAATCATGTCGAAATGCCTTATTAAGCTCGAAGGGTGTTCATATCGACCCAAACGGAGAAGTATTTAATGGTCAGTGCAGTGGTATGATCGTCGGTAATGTCCGACAAACGCCCCTGGATGAACTTTGGAAGGCATTTGAGCCGGACAAAACCAATTTCTGGCAGATACTATATAATAAAGGTCCGGCTGGATTTCTCGAAAATGCAGCCGCTGAAGGCTATGCCTGTAGGGAAAAATACGCCTCGAAATGTCATCTTTGCACGGACATTCGGCGTTTTTTCTTTGACAAAGGGCTTTTTTCGCAGATAATTGGCCCCAATGTTTGTTATGGTATAAATAGAAATTTCGCGTCGGAGGGCATCCTTGGCGAAAAGCAGTGATACAACCAATTTTGATACGATTATCGGTCGCATTGTCATCGATCGGAACCTGTGTACCGAAGACGAAGTCAAACTCGCACGGGAAGAGCAGAAATCCCGTTCGGCGACGGAACCGGCTACATTAGAGCGGATTTTACTCGAAAAACGCTTTATGACCAAGTCGCAGGCGATGCGTGTTCGCGAAGTAGCCCGCGAAAGCAAAGATTCCTCCGGCCAGATTCCCGGCTATAAAGTCCTCGGCAAACTCGGTTCCGGGGCTATGGCGGTGGTTTACAAGGCAAAACAGCTCTCACTGGATCGCGTGGTGGCCGTCAAGGTATTGCCGAAAAAATTTGTCCAAAAATCAGACTATGTGGAGCGATTCTACAAAGAAGGCCGCATTGCTGCCAAGCTCAACCATAATAATATCGTTCAGGCCATCGACGTAGGTGAAGTCGGCGGTCTGTATTACTTTGTCATGGAATACGTCGAGGGCAAAACGCTCTACGACGACCTGTCCAAAGGCAAAGTCTTTGACGAGCCTGAAGCGTTGGAGATTATCCTTCAATTGGCCGGCGCACTGGCTCACGCTCATTCGCTGGGGCTGATTCACCGTGATGTCAAGCCCAAAAACATCATGATTAACAAAGACGGCGTCGTGAAGCTGGCCGATATGGGTCTGGCACGCGAAACGTCCGACATCAAGGCTGCCAAGCATGAACAGGGCAAAGCATTCGGAACGCCCTACTATATTGCTCCCGAACAGATTCGCGGGTTAGTGGATATTGACGGACGGGCCGATATTTATGCCTTGGGCGCTACGCTGTTTCACATGGTAACCGGTCGGGTGCCGTTTGAAGCGAGTACGCCGGCCGAGGTGATGAAAAAACACCTGAAAGAATCGCTGATTCCGCCAGATCATATCAATACCGCCCTGTCGGCAGGCATTTCCGAGGTAATCGAGGTCATGATGACCAAGGATCGCGACGACCGCTACAAAACGCTGGAAGAGGTCATCCCGGACCTGGAGGCGGTCGCGGAAGGTCGTCCGCCGATGCTGGCACACCAGCGATTCAATCTTGAGGCACTGGAAGAACTCCAGCAGGGAGCGGCAATTGAGCAGATCGGCCCCGGCGCCAAGGGATATTACCCGGAAGAAGTTGTCACCAAGTGGAAGATCGGCGTCTTCGTTCTGGGTGCCATCGTGGTGATTCTGCTGCTGGTGATTCTCATGCAGCTGATGAAATAATCCCGGCCGCTGCCGTAACGAAACGCTCGACCGAAGGCAATCGACCATGACACGAAAGCCCAACGACACAAAAGAGCGAATTCTCGACACCGCAACCAATCTATTCAGCACGCACGGTTTTGACGGAACGTCTGTCGATGACATTCTGACCGCTGTCGGCATTACCAAAGGCGCGTTTTACCATTACTTTAAGAGCAAAGATGCGCTCTGCGAAGCGATACTCGAAGCCGCTGTCGCGCACTACCATGAACTGGGACAGGCATTTCTGGATCGACCGGCTGGGCCGCGTGATTTGCATGACTGGCTCGAAGTACTCATGGAAAAGCAGTCTTCGGGACAGTGGCTCTATTGCCGGCTCATTACCCGGCTGTCCATTGAAACCGCCCAACTCAACAGCGCGATGCAGAATACGCTGCGATCCTTCTGGCAGTGGTGTCAAAGCCTTTATGAAACGCTGATACAGCGGGCAACCGTAGGCACGGACCGAGAAAACGACCCGGCCGCATTGGCACGGCTGTTTGTCGCCGCCCACTTCGGCGCCCTCTGGCTGGACCGATGCGCCCCGTCCATTCATGACACCACCGACGTCTGCGAAACACTCCTCCGCCAGTTTACCGCATAGATGACAGCGAAATCCAATATCTATTGGACATGAACCGCCCAAAACGCTAAAATGCCGTTATGGAGCCTTTAACAATCACAAATATTATTAAGCGAAAGTTCTATTATCTTGCATTTGCAGTAATAATTCTGGCTATTTTCTGTGACATGGCCGGGAAGACATTCTATAGCAATGCACTTCAGAAGCGAATACTGGCTCGTCAAGAAATACCCCAAGCAGAGATATTTCAACAACAATCAGAACTGTATTATTCTATCGGCACAAAACTCGGGCTATCCGGATTATTGTTGGCAGTTCTTTTTATCATTCTTGTGTTAATCTCACGTTTCAAGAAAGAAACAACATCTCTGGTATTACCTGCTGCCCTGCTTGCCATGTATATACTCTTGCAATTCGTGTGTGTTTAAATAATTGGGAAGGAAATCGTATGAAATTATGGAGTAATCCGATAGGGTGGTCCGAATCAGTCGCCAAAACCAAACTGCATCTTTTTGCCTTTATTCTAATCCAGGCCATTTGTATTCTTTACGGACTCTACCAAATGCATCTTGACAGCTCGATATCCACTGGCAAACATATCATATTATTTGCAGGCATTATTATGCCATCTTACTATTTATATGCAATGTACCGTCTTTTGAAACTCCTGCGAGAAAACGATCAACAGGCATCTTAAATTGCTACCTTTTGGATTCGGCGCCTTCGCGGGAATGACAATTACTCAGCACGTCACATAACAGACAATTCGGTTTATTTGGCAATTGGCAGTTCGGCGTAGATAATTTTTTCGCCGATGTCGCGGTCGGTTTTAGCGATTGTTTCGCCGTTTCGGTTGATGATCAGGCTTTTGCCGTAGCCGTGCCAGTCGGGTTGGCTGCCGACGGGGATGGTCCAGTTGGCCCCAATGATGTTGAGGTTGTTTTGCTTTGCAATCGCCGGCAGTTTATGCGTAAACCAGTCGCTGTCGGCGTCATCGACCCAGGCAATCGAGTACAGCAGGTGATCGACATTCAGCTTTTTCAGGTTGGGCGGTTCGAAATTGATATCAAAACAGATCAGCAGTGCCATCCGGCCATACGGCGTGTCCAGATAAATGTTGCCGCGGTCACCTTTACTCGCCCAGCCTCGTTCTGCAAACGGCCAGGGGTTGATTTTGCGATAGTGCTTTTGCGGGGCGCCATCGGGGCGGGCCAAGACGACGGTATTGTAATAGCGGCCCGTTTCCGGGTCGATTTCGAGAAAGGGAATCGTTAGATAAATCTTCAATTCTTTGGCTAACGCGGAGAAATGTTTGACGGATTCACCGCGGGCAGTTTCGGCATAGTCTTTGGGATGAATGCCTTTTAAGCCGCGGGTAGTGCGCCGACCTTCAATCCGCCAGGTGGTTTCGAGGTCGGTACTCATATAGCCGGTAATCGCCGTTTCGGGCAGGACAATAACTTTGGCACCGTTTTTGGCGGCCTGCCGGACTAACATTTCCAAATGCTCTCGATTTTCGGCGGGCTTGGCCATCTCGGAAACGGCCTGAATGGCAGCAACTTTGAAAGTTTTGGGCTCATTCGGGTCGGTGATATCCTGCGCAGCTACTAATACACCGGCAAACAGAAAAAACAGGATGCTAAGATGTGCGACTTTCATTGGATGCCTCCTTTCGTCAAAAATGTTTTCTCTCACATTTGATTATACGAAAAGAGTCGGAATTTGAATGTAAAATCTCTGTAAAACCCGGTGTCCGCTTTTTTTATACAAAACATGGAACATCTTTGGGTGATTGACGTATTCCTTCTTATCCGGTATGATACGCTGGTAATTATTAGGGGACTTTGACGGAGAATTTTGTATGGATGCTTTGTTTTTGTCGCGTTTGCAGTTTGCGATCACGCCGTTTATTCATTTTCTTTTTGTGCCGCTAACGATCGGTCTGGCGTTTATGCTGGCGATTATGGAGACTGTCTATGCCCGTACGGGCGATGTGATGTATCAGCGGATGGCAAAGTTCTGGGGCAAGCTGTTTTTGATTAACTTTACCGCGGGGATCGTGACAGGCATCGTACTGGAGTTTCAGTTTGGGATGAACTGGGCGCGGTATTCGGAATACGTGGGCGATATCTTCGGGTCGCTTTTGGCGATTGAGGCGACGGGATTTTTCTTTCTCGAATCGACGATGATCGGGGTGTGGATTTTCGGCTGGAAAAAGCTCAGCGCCAAGGCCCACGCGGCGGTGATGTGGCTGATTTCGATTGCAACCTGCGGTTCGTCGTTCTGGATTTTGACGGCGAACGCCTGGATGCAGCACCCGGTTGGCTATGAAATTCGCAACGGGCGTGCGGAGTTGACGGATTTGAAGGCGATTTTGCTGAATCCGGCGGCGATTTACTCGATCATTCACACGGTCAGCGCCGGGATGCTGGTGGGGGCTTTTTTTGTGATGGGCATCAGTGCGTGGCATTTGATCCGCAAGAACCAGGAGCGTTTTTTCACGATCTCATTCAAAATCGCACTGGTCATCGGCACCATCGGGCTTGTCGGCGTACTCGGCGGCGGCGATCTGCTGGGCAGTGAGATTGCCGAGGCGCAGCCGGCCAAGCTGGCGGCCATGGAATCGCATTGGGAAACGACCGCCAATGCGCCGATGCACCTGCTGGTGTGGCCGGACGTAGAGAATGAGGAAAACGCGATTGAATTTTTAACCGTGCCGAGTGCGTTGAGCATACTGGCGTTTAAAGACCCCAACCACGAGGTGACGGGGCTGAAAGATATACCGCCGGAGATGCGGCCGCCGGTGGCGATTACGTTTGTCAATTTCCGACTAATGGTGGCGATTGGAACAGCGATGATTGGGCTGATCGGCTTTGCGTGGCTGCGGTGGAAAAAGCTGAGCGGGCCAACATGGTATTTGCGGCTGCTGGTATGGTTTATCCCGATGCCGTATATTGCGTGCAACGCCGGGTGGATCATGACCGAGGTGGGCCGTCAGCCCTGGTTGGTGTATAACGTGATGCTAACCAAAGACGGCGTAACCGAAGGGCTGCAAACGTCGCAGGTGGCGTTTTCACTGACGGTATTGACAATACTGCTGGTATTGATAACGGCTCTCGTGATCGGATTGATTGTAAAACACTGCCGCAAGGGACCAGAAACTGAGACAATGTAAAAATCAAAATCCAAAATGAAAAATTGATGAATCCCGGCTGAGCCGGGATGGTTGATTTAATAGATTCCTCGGCTTCGCTCGGAATGACAATTTGGTGTTTGGAACGACATTTAAGAGCAGTCGGGATATTAGAGGAACTGGGAGACCAATATGACGTTGGAAATGCTGTGGTTTTATTTGTGGGGTTTGCTGTGGGCGATTTATTTTGTCACGGATGGGTTCGACCTGGGGGTCGGGATGCTGCTGCCCGTTCTGGGCAAAGACGAAGTGAGCAAGCGGACGCTGTATAATGCAACCGGGCCGTTGTGGGACGGCAACGAGGTATGGCTGATTACCGCCGGCGGTGTGACGTTCGCGGCGTTTCCGAAGACATACGCAGTCATGTTCAGTTCGTTTTATGTGGCACTGACGCTGCTGCTGGTGGCACTGATAATCCGGGGGATTTCGTTAGAGTATCGCAGTAAGGTTGAGTCGGCCGGCTGGAAAAAACTGTGTGATGTGTGCCAGTTTGCCGGAAGTGGCCTCATCGCCCTGCTGGTGGGCGTGGCTTTTGCGAATATCTTCCGTGGGCTGCCGATTGAGGATGGAATTTTCAAGGGCAGCTTTTTCGGCCTGCTAAATCCTTACGGTATCTGCGGCGGCGTGTTTTTTATTACAATTTTCCTGCTGCACGGAGCACTGTGGCTGATGATTCGCACCGATGGACAACTGCATGAAAAAGCCCGGAAACTCGCAAGTGTGTTGTGGATTGCCGTGCTTGCCGTCACAGTTGCTTTCCTTATTTACAGCTATATTGAAACGAATTTATATGCGAATTACCTGGAGACGCCGGGGCTGTTTGTGATTCCACTGGCAGCGGTCGGGGCGTTGATCGCGTGCCGGGTCTTTATCGGTCAAAACACTGCATGGAAGGCGTGGTTTGCTTCGGCGGTGTTTATTATGGCGTGTACGTTTTTCTGTATCGTCGGGCTGTTTCCAAACATGCTGCCGTCCAGCATCGACCCGGCTGCCAACAGTATTACCTATACCGCCGCGGCGTCGAGTCCGTTAACACTGAAAGTCATGTTGGGAGTCGTCCTGCTGTTTATCCCGCTGGTACTGATCTATCAAATCTGGGCCTATACACTGTTCAGTAAAAAAGTCGAAACCGAACAGTTGATTTATTAAGTTAATGGTTATTCAGACGGATTGGCTCTGACAACAAGATTTGAATTTCTGACAGCAACAACAGTAACTAATGCGCCCTTTTCGATAAAATCATTTTCGGATGTTGCGATATGCTTTTGCCCGTCAATGATCACTTCACCAATGGGCCTAAGTGTGGATGCAACAGAAGCTGTCTTGCCGATCAAATGCATCAGACTAGTATCGGGATGTTCATATTGTTTATTTGATGGAAATAATAAATCCAAGCTTGGAATATCAAACACCCATTTAAACAGACTGCCGAATAGAGTTATCAGTATTGGATCACAGCCAAGAAACTCACCTAATAAAATTACTATCAAACACCCAAGAATTATACATAGAAGCAACAGAACTGTATCTAAGGCGTCAAATTTTAAAAGACAGCATATAAAACCAAGTAGCAAATAAATAGTTGCTGTTCGTATGACAACTCTTTTTGTTCGATGAGGAGGCCATTCTGTATTTACGCAATTACTACTCTTAATCCAGTATATGACAATCCAGATATTAATCAAATATACAATCAGCAAGATGATAATACTGCCTGTCATATATTCATCTCCTCCTATAAGCTACTCCATTAATTTTAGCGCTTGGTTTAAGACGGTTTGGAGAGTGTCTTGTTCGGTGATGTCGATCCAGTGGACGTTGGGGAAGGTTTTGAACCAGGTTCGCTGGCTTTTGGCGAAGCGGCGGGTGTTGATTTTGATTCTCTCTACCGTTTCATCCAGATCCATTTCGCCGTTTAAGTGCGCGATCATCTCGGCGTAGCCAATCGCGGCGGCGGCCTGTTTGCTGAGCGGTTTTTCCTCGGCCAGCAGTCCGGCAACTTCCTCTTTGAGGCCCATTTCCATCATCCGCTTGACGCGGGCGTTCATGCGGCTGTTTTCCGTCTGTTTTTCCCGGCGCAGGCCGATAACGAACCAATCAGAGGCCGGGGCAGCGTTCCACTGCGTCTGGAAACTGCTGATGGGTTTTCCGGTCAGTTCGAAGACCTCCAATGCCCGGATAATGCGTTTTTCGTCGTTGGGATGAATCCGCTCGGCGGCTTCCGGGTCGATTTGGGTCAATTCCTGGTGCAGCTTTCCTAATCCGACCTCAGATGCCCTTTTTTTGAGGTTTTCGCGGATGGTTTCATCGCTGCCGGGGCCTTCAAACAGACCGTGCAGCAGGGCCTTGATATACATGGCGGTGCCGCCGACGGCGACGACGGGTTTGCCGCGGCCGTGGATTTCCGTAACTGCTTGTTCCGTAAGGGCTAAGAACTGATCGACACTAAACGCCTCACTCGGCTCGACAACATCAACCAAGTGATACGGCAGAACCTGACGTTTTTCGAACGGAGCCTTGGCGGTGCCGATATCCATACGCTTGTAAACCTTCATGGAATCAACACTTATGATTTCAGCGCCGAGGGTTTGAGCCAGTTCAAACGCTAAAGCGCTTTTGCCGGAGGCGGTAACGCCCATAATCAGGATTTTATTGGGTTTTTGGGTCATAATCGCTGTTTTTAGTCGCATTTTTAGAATGCGGAGTCTTGGATTCCCGCCTTCGCGGAAATGACATAATCTCGAGCCTGAGTTTCATTTCGCCCTTTTGGGGCTTGTCCACTCCCTTTCGGTCGCGGCTTCTGCATTGTATTCGTTACGGCTGTCACAATTTAATTTAAGATACTTTTTTCTGTGATACCGTCGGGAAAACGGTATAATAACAAGGCTTACGAGATAAATCCAGTCTTGGTTGGGAAACTATGGAAACAGATGCGTTAGAAAAAATCCGGCAATCGCAGAGCTTTAAGTCGGCCTTGGCGGTCAAGGCCGCATTGACGGGCAAGGTGCTTGAAGAGCTGATGGCTGATCAGACAGAGATTCCCCAGCAACTCAAAGACGCGATGAACTACATGCTGCAGAGCGGCGGCAAACGCATCCGTTCTGCGATGGTCATGTGGTGCTGTGAGTTGGTCTGCGGCAAAATCAACCGCCCGGCACAGATCGCGGCAGCGGCCATTGAGATGATCCACACCTATTCGCTGATCCATGATGACCTGCCGGCAATGGATGACGACGATATGCGTCGCGGCCAGCCAAGCTGCCATAAGGCCTTTGATGAAGCCACGGCAATTTTAGCCGGTGACGCCCTGCTGACACTGGCATTTGAGCTATTAACGATTGAAATTGATGACCCGGCAGTCGCGGTGCGGATGGTTCGCACACTGTCGGAAGCATCCGGTCCATCCGGCATGATTGCCGGACAAGTGGCGGACATGAACAGCCCGCACGCTAATGGGTCCATGGAGCGGCTGCAGTATATCCACATGAACAAAACCGCTGAAATGTTCGCGGCAGCCGCGGCACTCGGTGCCATTGCGGGCGGCGCGGATGAAAAACAACTTGGCGCCTTGGTTGAATACGGCATGAAAATCGGCATGGGCTTCCAAATTGCTGACGATTTGCTGGATGTGACCGCCAGCACCGAAGATCTCGGCAAAACCGCCGGAAAAGACAGCGAACAGGGAAAATTGACCTACCCGGCACTGGTCGGAATGGAAAAATCGCGAGAAATCTTTGAACAACTGACCTGCCAAGCCGTAGCGGCATTGCAGGATTTTGATAGAGGTGCCGATATTCTTCGTCAGCTTGGCATTGAGCTGCTGAATCGGACAAAATAATTACGATTACAACGGGACGGACACCGAAAAACCATGAACCGAATTTTTACTGCCGCCGGCTGGGCGACCCGATTGGGGTGCCTTTTTTTGTTTATAGCATGCGGTGGATGTACAACTATGGAAACCATCCAATTTGGGGTTACAGCCGATGTGCAGTACGCACAAAAAGAATCTGCCGGTGGACGACATTATTCGCAATCGCTGGGTAAACTGGCCGAGTGTGTCGATGATCTGAACGGGCGGGATCTGTCATTTGTGATCCAACTGGGTGATTTCATCGACGGCGGAAAGCCGACCGATGCTAAACAGCAACTGCAGGCTGTCGCGGCGGTTTATCAAACGCTGGAATGGCCGGGGTATCATGTTTTGGGTAATCATGACTTTGTCGGCCTGGATCGAAAAACCGTCTCTGACATACTGGAACTTGAGGCAAGCTACTACCACTTTGATGCGGGACAGTGGCGGTTTGTGGTGCTGGATACGCAGGATTTGGCGATTCAGGGCGGCTGGGAACCGGGCAGTGAAAAGTTCCGGCAAGCCGAAGCGATGCTCAAGGCTTTACGGGCGACTGGCGCCGATAATGCCCATGATTGGAATGGCGGCATTGGGCCGGAGCAAAAGCAATGGCTGACCGAGACACTGGAAACCGCCGATCGACAACGAAAAAACGTGATTGTTTTCGGCCATTTACCACTGATGGAGCTCGGCGAGAGCCACACGCTGTGGAACGCCGAGGGCATCGCGACTCTATTGGAAAAGCACGACTGCGTGAAGGCCTATTTGAATGGGCATCGGCATTCGGGCGGATATACGAAACGAAACGGAATACACTATGTCACGATTGAGGGAATGGTGGACGCCGCTGACGATGAGGGTGCCTGGGCAGTGGTTACATTGTCCAAGCAGCAAATTGTTATCGAAGGCGTCGGCGCCGCGACCAATCGTGTACTGGAAATTGATTAGTTAGGTAAACGGAATGACAGACAGGTTACTTGAAACAATTCATTGTCCGGGAGATTTGAAAGAACTCTCGATCGAACAGCTAAAGCAGGTCGCCGCGGAGATGCGCGATTTTATCACCCATTCGGTCAGCCAGACCGGTGGACATCTGGCCAGCAATCTCGGTATTGTAGAGTTGACCATTGCCATGCACCGGGCATTTGATTTCAGCAAGGACCGGCTGCTGTGGGACGTTGGGCATCAGTGCTATGCACATAAGATGCTGACCGGGCGGCGGGATATGTTTGACGGACTGCGACAGGAAAACGGCCTGAGTGGTTTTCCAAACCCAGGCGAAAGCGACCAGGATGTGTTCAGCGTTGGCCATGCGGGCACGTCCATCTCGACGGCGCTGGGAATGGCACTTGGCGCCCAGCATAAAGCCACCGACGAAAAAATTGTCGCATTGGTCGGCGATGCCAGTATCGTTAACGGGCTGTCATTTGAGGCCCTGAATAACCTGGGGCTGGTCAAACGGCAGATGCTGATTGTGCTGAATGATAATTCGATGGCGATTGACGTCACACAGGGCGCGATGGCCAAATACCTTTCCAAGGTGCGGCTAAGCCATACGTATGAGGATATTCGCAACACGACGACCCGGATCCTCGACCATTTGCCGCTGATCGGCAAACGCATGGAAGAGGCGGTCGAAAACTTTAAACGGACGCTACGGATGGCGATAACGCCAAGCCGGCTGTTTGAAAGCCTGAATATCCCCTACTTTGGCCCGGTGGACGGCCATGACATCGCGTCGCTGATCGATCTGTTTAAGGCATTGGATCATCTGCATACGCCGGCGATTCTGCATGTTTACACGAAAAAAGGTAAAGGCTACGAGCCGGCTGACGATAATCCGCGAAAGTATCACAGCACCGGGCCGTTTGAAGTTAACGGCAACAGCGGTGACGGCAAATCCAAAGGACGCAGCTTTACCGCAGCCTTCGGCGATGCATTAACCGATCTCGGTGAAAAGGACGATAAGATTGTCGCAATCACAGCGGCGATGCCGGACGGGACGGGGCTGGTTAAATTCCGTGAGCAGTTTAAGGATCGCTATTACGACGTGGGGATTGCTGAAAGTGTCGCGGTCGATATCGGGGCTGGCCTTGCCAAGCAAGGTTTGAAACCGGTGGTCTGTATTTATTCGACGTTTTTGCAGCGCAGTTTTGACCAGATTTTCCAGGAAGTCGCCCTACAGAACCTGCCGGTGACATTCTGCATTGACCGGGCCGGCGTCGTCGGCGATGATGGACCGACTCATCACGGTTTGCTGGACGTCGGGTTTATCCGGATGCTGCCGAATTTGGTTATCGCGGCTCCGGCTGACGAATACGAAATGCAGCAGTCGCTGGCAATGGGCGTGGACTGCGGCAAACCCTTTGCGATTCGCTATCCGCGTGACAGCGTCCAAAGCATCGCTGAAAACGCGATTCCTTATGAATTCGGCAAGGCGGCAGTCGTCCGTGAAGGCGATTCGGACATCGTCCTCGTGACGTTGGGACCGATTTTAAACGAGGCCCTCGAAGCGGCTGATACACTGGCCAAAGACGATATTTCAGTTACCGTAGTGAACGCGCGATTCGCCAAGCCTATCGACACGGCCATTATTAACTATTTCCGGCAAGGAAAAACGGTCATCATCGCCGAAGACGCCAGTATTACCGGCGGTTTCGGATCGGCCGTCATTGAGCAGGCCCTGCAAACGGCCCAGGCTGACAATGACGATACCATGCGTAACAGTATTGGCAAAGCGGTTTTATTAGGCGGTGCCGACAGCTTTATTCCGCCGGCCAAACGGCAGCGGCAGCTTGAGTGGATGGGTATCAGCGCAAAAGGCATGGTCGAAACGGTAAAAACACTCAAATGTCAGCCGGAAAAGGTCGATAATACCTCAAGCTGACCGCCGGTCAGTTTATGAGTTATAGTTCATAGTTACGGATTCGTCCTTCGGACGAGACACTCTAAGTGTATTCGAGGGAGTGATAGATGGGTAAACCCCGATTGATTCTGTTTGGTGACCCTCGACGGCCCAATGCCGCCGAGGCGGTCCAGCGGTTTGAGGCCTTTGCTGAGGACAAGGCTGAGATTCTGGCAAACTGCTTTGAGACCGGCTGCAATGTCGATATTCTGCGTCAGGCAGATTATGCGGTCGTTTTCGGCGGTGACGGGACTATTCTGGGTGCAGCGCGTCAACTTTGCGAAACCAAGGTGCCGGTCATCGGCGTTAATGTTGGAAAATTGGGATTTCTGGCCGAATTCAGCATCGAAGAACTCACACAGCAGTTTGATCGTATTATTTCAGGGGAAATGATCATTGAAAAACGCATGATTATGCGGTGTGCGGTGTGCCGGGACGATGAGGAAATCTTCGAATCCACCGCCGTTAATGATGCCGTGGTTACCGCGGGCGCACCATTTAACATGATTGAAATGAAAGTGTCGGTTGCCGATGAAAAACTGGCTGTTTGCATCAGCGACGGTTTGATTGTGTCCACACCTACCGGAAGTACCGCATATAATCTTTCCGCCGGCGGTCCGATTGTGGCGGCAGATTTGTCAGCAATGGTAATTACCCCAATGTGCCCGCATTCGCTCAGCTTCCGGCCAATCGTTATTAATGCCGAGAGTGAATTGACCATCGAGATGATTCGCATGAATGAACAGACCACCCTGCTGCTGGATGGGCAGGTGCAGCGTCGGCTCGATCCGGGCGATGTGATTAAAATCCGAAAACACGCCGGTCAGTTTCAGGTGGTTAACAACCCACTGCGAACCCAATGGGAAACGCTGGCGAGTAAATTGAACTGGGCGGAAAAACCGCGATACAATAATGATAACGCAAAAATCAAAGAGTAAAATGAAAATTTCAGGATTCGGCCACCGGTCGAGACTTTTTTATGGGAGTATGGATATGAAAGCGAATCGGTTTATCCGAATATCCGCAATCTATATTTTAGCTACTTCACTGCTTTGTCAGGCCATCGAGAACCCGAACGTCAGACAGTCGGGCCGTTCAAACAATACCGTTCCCAGTACGGGCCAGCGACAACGCAAAGCACCGCAGCCGATTGCCGGCGGTAATGATGTTGTCACGGGCAATGTCGCCGGATCACGGTATTTTCGCGGCGTGGTGCCTTATGGTTCAACGTATTATTCCGGGGCCAATTTACGAGACAGAGGCAGTTCCTCGGTCAATACGTTTATCCGCCGTTCGGTCAATCCGATCGCCTCTGACCGCAATCCCGGCCAGAGCAGGGCGTATTATCAGCCCAGCCGAACCACTTCGACATTTCGCCGACAAACCTCCGGCATTGGCGCTGGCCGTTCGACATCGCTGAATATGGCGACGGGACGCACACGAAGCAGCACCTATGATTTGCCGCCACTGCCTCCGATCGAATCGCCGACAACAACCGAACGCACAGAACGTCCGCTGTCCAGCAATAATCTGGACCTGGATGTGATTTTGTCACGCCAGTTTGCATTGAGGGAAGCCGCCAAAAAAGACCGTTTGGATATGAATACTGTAAAGGACCGCAGCGAATTTAAGAATTTCTTTGATGACCTGCCGCCGCTGCCGCAGAGAGATGACACACAGCAGGCAGACGAAGGCGACAGCGACGCAGCACCGGAAGTGACCCAACCCGAACTGGAAGTATTGAAAGAATTTCAGAAAGAAGCTGATGAGGCCCTCCTTGAACAGGAATCAGCGCGAGTGAGTTTGCAGCAACAGCGAGAGGACGCTTTAAAGGCTGCTGAAGAAGCCAAGGAAACAACTGATGAAAGCTCGCAGGACACACAGCCTCAACGGCCAAATCCAATGGACAAAATTGATGCGCGATTGAAGGACTTTGTGGAGGCTAAAAAGATTCGCGGCGAACACAAGACCTTTAACAGCCTGGCACAAGCCAAATTTGCCGATTATATGCAGGCCGCCGAGCAATTTATTGTGGACGGCAAGTACTATAAAGCCGCCGACGCCTATGACCTGGCAACGATCTGGATTTCGGATGATCCGCGACCGTATGCGGGCAAGTCATTTGCCTTGTTTGCAGCAGGTGAGTACATGAGCAGTGCCTATTATCTGGGGCGTGCGATTGAGTTGAACGCGTCTATTGCGTCAAAAGCGGTCGATATTGCCAAGCTTCTGGGTGACCGGGATACCTATGAAAACCGCA
>JANQGW010000008.1 GCA_028282905.1 Sedimentisphaerales bacterium
CCCCATCAGTGTCGCAGGCAAGACGTTTTATGCCGCCGAGCAGATCCTGCAGGATTTTGACAATACCTGCATCGTCCGCCTGGGTCTGCCGCTGGGCGATTCCGTCACCGGCGACAAAGGCGCCATCGACTGGATCAAAAGCCGCCTGACCAAAAACCGCCCCGTCACCCTGTTTGTCGATGAACTGCGAAGCTGCGTCTGGTGCGACCAGATCGCCGACATGACCACCGCCCTGCTGAACACCGACACCTGCGGCCTCTACCACTTCGGGGGCGAACGCCCCTGGCAGCTCTACGAAATCGGCCAGTACGTCCAGGACAAATACCAAACCGCCCCCGAACTCCTAAAAGGCATCTACCGCCACGAAGAAGTCAACGGCCCACCCCGCATCGGCAATGTATCAATGAACAGTGCAAAACTAAAAAATGCCTTGAATGATGCAAATATTACCTTTTCAGATTTACCACTTCCATCCAAGTGATATAAAAAACTCTCTAAGATTCTCTAGATAACATTAGCATTCGACTCATAATCGTTCTTAAAGTCTTCATAGACATAGTAAACTGTTTTTAAATCATTTAAATACATTTCAATTGCAGGTTTTACCTCGCTATTCCAATCAAGCTTTCCTAACCCAGCTCCAATTTTCGGTAAGGAAACTGTTTTTATGTCATGCTTAATACAGTACTTTGCAAGATTTCGCAATCCACGGTTGAGAAAGGATAGTTTTGCATGATACATATCTGGCTGCGTTGCAATATACATTATGCCCGGGCGACAGTCAGTTTGGGGAGCCACAAAAACATCACCACTTTCAAATTTATTATTTTCGTGTGAATCGTTTAAAGGCTTTTTGTGCATCTGGCCATTTTTTTGAAATCTTTAACGCTAGACCAGTTCCCAAGCCTTCTTGTGAACCCGTCGCTACTCCCTGTGCTATAAAATCTGAATGTGTATTTAAGATATCACCACTTGTAAACACAAGCATAGCTTCATTCCAATACTAATTCTAAGTAACTGCCTTCTATATAATTTGATGACTGCGATCCGCTCATCGGACAAGCGGTTCAGCCAGCATTGCCGGTTCTGGGCAATCTCATCGTGAGATTCAAGGCTCTGCCTGTTGACGACTTTCTTTGTCATAAACGAATTATATCATCGCAATCGCCGCCCGTAAATACCTTCCATCAGCGGAATTGTAAATTTTCACTGAAAAACCGCCCCGCATCGGCAGCGTTTCAATGAACAGCACTAAACTTAAAACCACCTTAATGAACGCAAACGTCACCCCCAGCATTTCATTTCAGCCCGGAAAAATGGAAATATTGCAATAATTTTCGGCTAAAAATAGTCAGTCATAGTAACCATTTCGAAAAAATTGTAATAGCAATCTTATTCTTCTAAGACTATGATTTGAACTGACGATTCAGCAGTTTTTCGAGGCGAGAGTCAGATATAACCGTTTACGAGCCAGCGGTAATGTAGAATGTCGTAATATGATGACACCCAAAGAAAGAATGTTAGCCACCATCAACGGTCAGCCCTGTGATCGAACCGCAGTGACACCGATCTTCATGGCGTGGGCTGCACATTTCATCAATCGAACTTACAGGGACTATTACCTGGACGGAAACGTTTTAGTGCAGGCTCAACTGGCAGTTGTCAGGGCATTCAACATCGACCAGATCAGTGCTATCAGCGATCCCTGGCGAGAGGCCTCTGCGTATGGAATGCAGTTTGAATACCCGGAGCAGGGAGTCGGCATCCCACAGGACATATTGCTCAAAACCCCCGCTGACATGAGCAAACTAAAACCCCTGGATATCGCCGCTTCCAAACGCATGCAGCAGCGTGTCGACAGCGTTGCAGCGATGGCAGATGAAATCGGTCAAACACACAGCGTGCTTGGGTGGGTCGAGGGACCGCTGGCTGAATATGCAGACCTGCGCGGCTTGGAAGAAGCCATGCTCGACCTGATCGACAGGCCGGAGATGTTCCATAAAGCAGCTGATGTGATCACTCAAAATGCGATTGATTTTGCTGTTGCCCAGATTCAGGCCGGCGCAGACACCATCGGCATCGGCGATGCCGCGGCAAGCCTGGTGGGCTCCACACTGTATGAAAGCCATGTCCTGCCGCTGGAAAAAAGACTGATCGACGCCATCCATGAAGCCGGCGGACTGGCAAAACTGCATATTTGTGGCAATATCAGCTCCATCATCGACCTGATGGCTCAAACCGGAGCCGATGTGATTGATGTGGACTGGATGGTCCCGCTGGATAATGCCCGGGAAAAAGTCGGCGATAACATTACGCTGTGCGGCAATTTCAACCCCACCGGAGTTCTCTTGCAGGGAACGCCGCAAATCATCGCAGACGCGGCCGCGGAATGTATCGCCAAAGCAGGCTCGCGTTTTATCCTGATGCCGGGCTGTGAAGTCCCCCAGGGCTGCCCGGCAGAAAACCTTCGAGCTTTCTGCCCGGTTGTGGATGGCTGATTTTAAACTGACCAATACATGAATAACCAAGGAGATTGACACATGGCCCGAAAGACTATCAATCGACGACATTTTTTAAAAACCGCCGCAGCCACCAGCGCTTTTACGATTATCCCCAGACATGTCTTGGGCGGAAACGGTCACACCGCGGCCAACGACAAGATCAACATCGCCGGCATCGGCATCGGCGGCATGGGTTTCTACAATCTCAGGCAGCTTGAGAGCCAGAACATCGTTGCCCTCTGTGATGTTGACCACCAACACGCAGCGAAAGCCTTTAAGCAGTATCCAAACGCCCGGCGGTATAAAGATTACCGAATCATGCTGGACAAGCAGAAAGATATCGACGCAGTCCTCATCGCGACCCCGGATCATACCCACGCCGTCATCTCTATCGACTGCATGCAAGCCGGCAAGCACGTGTATTGTCAAAAGCCGCTGACCCACACCCCGCAGGAAGCCCGTGATGTCGCCCGCGTCGCCAAAGAAACCGGCGTCGTCACCCAGATGGGAATCCAGGGACACTCTGGCGAAGGAATCCAGCGTATTTGCGAATGGATCTGGGACGGCGCCATCGGCAAGGTCAAACAAGTGGATGCCTGGTGTTCACTGGCCTATTATCCCCCCGGCCAGGCCAATTGGTGCACCACTCACTATGACATCCCCGCCGAAAAACCGCCGGTCCCCAAAAGTTTGGACTGGAATTTATGGCTGGGCCCGGCACCGTTTCGTAATTACCACCCAACCTATCATCCCGGCCGCTGGCGCGCGTGGTACGATTTCGGCTGCGGCATGATGGGCGACAGAGGCGTCCATACCCTCGACCCCGTTTTCACCGCCTTAAAACTCAAACAGCCCGAAGTCATCAGTGCCACCGTGTCAAATCTAAACGAGCAAACCCACCCGATCTCGTCGATTGTACAATACCATTTCGCCGCCCGCAGCGACATGCCCCCGGTCAAACTGACTTGGTACGAAGGCATCGAAGCCCCCCGCCCCGATGACCTTGAAGACCGGCGCAAACTGCCCAGCGAAGGCGGCGTTCTGTTCAAAGGCGATAAAGGAACCATTATGTGCGGCGTTTACGGCAACAGCCCACGGATCATCCCCGAAGCAAAGATGAAAGAGTATAAACGCCCGCCCCAAACACTGCCTCGGATCAAAGGCTCTCATGAAATGGAATGGGTCAGCGCCATCAAAGAAGGTCGCAAAGCGAATGCCGACTTCCAGTATTCCGGTCTCTTGACCGAATTTGTCCTGCTCGGCAACCTGGCAAAACGCACACAATCCAAACTCTACTACGACGCCAAAAACGGAAAAATCACCAACAACGACCGGGCCAACCAACTAATGCACAAAGAATATCGAACCGGCTGGTAACCCCGCTTCCACCTTTTCAAATTTTGGGTTTCAATGACGGTTAAATGTCACCCCGCCATCACGGAAGGTCTGCAAAGCATCAGATTTCAGGCAAAAATCGCCTCTATCGCCCCAAATCCCCACAATCTAACCCAATGCCCCTTGCTATTACCGCCGGTATTCCGTATATTCCTTAGAATATTAGTGTCATTCCCGCAAAAGCGGGGGACGCGCCCCTAAAGACTGAAGACTAAGGACTAAGTTATGACAGACACAAACGAAACGAACGAACAGCGGCTGGACTTCATTCGCCAGATCGTCGCCGACGACATCGCCACCGGCAAGTGGGACGAGCGGACGCACACCCGCTTCCCGCCGGAACCGAACGGCTATCTGCATATCGGCCACGCCAAGAGCATCTGCCTGAACTTCGGCATCGCCGCCGAATTCGGCGGAAAATGCAACCTGCGCTTCGACGACACCAACCCCTGCAAAGAAGAGCAGGAATACGTCGATTCGATCACCGAAGACGTCTCCTGGCTCGGCTGGGATTTCGGGCAATCACCCCTGTTCGCCTCCGACTATTTCCAGCAGATGTACGACTGGGCCGTCGAGCTGATCAAAAAGGGAAAGGCCTACGTCTGCGACCTGACGCCGGAAGAAACCCGCGAATACCGCGGCACACTCAAAGAGCCGGGCAAAAACAGCCCTTACCGCGATCGGACGCCCGAAGAAAACCTCGACCTGTTCGCACGCATGAAAGCCGGCGAATTCCCCGACGGCTCCAAGACGCTCAAAGCCAAGATCGACATGGCCAGCCCGAACATCAACATGCGCGACCCGGTCATGTACCGCATCCTGCACGCCGACCATCACCGCGCCGGCAGCGACTGGTGTGTCTACCCGATGTACGACTGGGCACACGGCCTCGAAGACTCCATCGAGTCCATCACCCACTCGATCTGCACGCTGGAATTCGAAAACCACCGCCCGCTCTACGACTGGTTCCTCGACGCCCTCGACATCCACCACCCGCAGCAGATCGAATTCGCCCGCCTCAACCTGACCTATACCGTCATGAGCAAGCGGAAACTGCTCGAGCTGGTCAAAGACAACCACGTCTCCGGCTGGGACGACCCGCGCATGCCCACACTCTCCGGCCTGCGACGCCGGGGCTTTTCGCCCGAGGCCATCCGCAGCTTCTGCAAGACCATCGGCGTCAACAAGTTCAACAGCACCATCGACTACGCCCTGCTGGAACACTGTCTGCGTCAGGACCTCAACAAGACCAGCCCGCGCGTCATGGCCGTGCTCGACCCGCTCAAGGTCGTCATTACCAACTACCCGGAAAGCCAGACCGACGAGCTCGATGCGGTTAACAACCCGGAAGACGAGTCTGCCGGCACCCGCAAAGTGCCCTTCAGCAAGGTCATCTATATCGAGCGGGACGACTTCATGGAAGACCCGCCCCGTAAATTCTTCCGGCTGGCACCGGGACGCGAGGTGCGTCTGCGGTATGCGTATTTCGTCACCTGCACCGATGTCATCAAGGACGCCGACGGCAACATTACCGAACTGCACTGCACCTATGACCCCGAAACCCGCGGCGGCGACGCCCCCGACGGCCGGCGTGTCAAGGCCACCCTGCACTGGGTCAGCGCTGAACACGGCCTCGACGCCGAGGTCCGCCTCTATGAACACATGTTCACAAAGGAAAATCCCGAAAAGGTCAAAAAGGACGCCCACTTCACAGATAATATCAACCCGGACTCGCTGAAGGTATTAGACAACTGCATCATCGAGCCGTCCGTCAAAGACACCAACCCGCAGGACCGATTCCAGTTCGAACGCATGGGCTACTTCTGCACAGACAAAGACTCAAGCACCGAAAAATTAGTCTTCAACAAAACCGTCGGCCTCAAAGACACCTGGGCAAAAATGCAAAAACAGCAGCAGAAGCAAAAAGAAAACCAGAAAAAACAGCAACAACAGAAAAGGGGTTCATAACCCCACAGAGTAAAACTTCCAAGAGCGCTTCGCTGTTGTAAGTTTGAATAACAGCAGCGTGGAACGATAGTGACACGACAAAACCGGCAAGAGCACAACGCTGTTGCCGGTTTTTTTGCGCAGTCTGAAACACAAGAAATTAATCATTATTCATTAATCATTTAAAGCGTCCGTCCCCTACGTCCTATCCGTCCCATTTCACCCAAGAGAGCCAATCGACGATCTACTCACTACTGCCTACTATCTCCTCCCTAAAAACAATCCGTTGACAATTCCAAAGAATCGTTTAAAATTTGAAATCGACAGTGTTTGAGAGTTTACTTTGACGACGAAAGGAGAATTTCGATGAGACTTAGACTTGTTACACTATCTGCTTTATCCTGTATCATCATTGCCGGCTGCGGCGGCCGAATGGGCCACACCCCGGACAGGGCCTTTGTCAGCCCGACCTCACTGGGCACCCACAAAAGCATCAGCGAAGGCCAGGGCATGCTCTACACCCTCCGCGGCGGCACCATCGACATGGCCCACGTCCGCGGCACCGCCGACCAAACCAAGAAAGCCTACGACCGTGCCTACGACCGCATCGTCGACGGTCGAAGAAGCTTCACCGTCTCCCCCGCATGGGAGCGCATCACCAACAAAGTCCGGTTCGAATATCCGCCCGATTGGGACCAAAGGCCCCGAGGCGAACGGCAGGCGATCGCCCATCAGATCGCCTTAAAAGTCGCCCCCGTCGTCGGCTACAACTCCACCTTAATGCATGAAATGCTCACCTGGAAAGGCGCCAAGTTCTTCCTGATCGAGCCGGAGTTCAAGTCCTCATTCTCATGGGAGGACCTGTATTGCCACGCCGTCGGAGCGTGGGTCGCCACCGATGCGATCAAAGAGGGAGGTGATTTTAATACCACCTTCACCCGGCTGCTCAATCAGGAATTTGTACGGCTCGGCGTCGTCTCCAGGGCCAGGGCCAAAGAGATCACCGAATCCGTCCGCGGCACCTGGTACACACGCTCGTCGCTGAACATGCGAAACATGGACAGCTACCTGGACGATGATGTCTCGCCCTGCATCATCCCGGGTTTCACGGACGAGCCGCCAATTACCTACCCGCTGCCCAATCTCGACGGCATCGAAAAATACGGCATCAAGGTCACCTATACCATTACCGCCGCTTTCCTGGAGACCGGCACCCTCAAACGAATCGCCGGAACCTCCAGCGCGCTTGAGCCGCTGAAAGACTTCAAACCCATCATGAAAAACATCCAGGAAGAAGCAAAAAGAAAACACCCCGAATTAATCATACACAAGTAATGAAATTCTTTAACCCCCTCAACCCAGTTGAGGGGGTTGTTATTCGTCCGTGCAAAAGTCCGTGTATGTCCGTGCTCGTCCCCATCCGTCCCATTCCCCCCCCGCAACCTATTGCGGGGTTTTATTTTCCCACACAATCACTTCAAAGTTGTACTTGCAATGTGAGTATGCATATATGTTGTTGCTTCTAAAAGGGTATTGAATTTTTGGCATTCTCGAAGAACTCTTCGATTATTTACAGTGACAGTAACTTTGTTTGTTCTTAGATCTGTATAACACCGATGGACTTTGTTACTACAGTCGTTCCCCTGCCATTCATTATCAGCTAAGCGTACCCAATCGATATTGAAGCGAAGTCGATCCAAACACTGACCAAATTCATGACTCGACACAAATCTTTTGGTAGGGTCAGGATGGCATGCTTTTCTAACAATTCGTTTTAATTTTTCAGGTATAAACTCTTTAAAGCCTATATGTTTAAAAAGTGTCCCGGCCTGCATGTGTTCTATAAGATTAGGAACAGACGGAACAATAGAACGCCAATCGGATATATTTGAAAGGGATCGAAAAAGAGTAATTCCCACTGCAAAGACATCTGTAAGTTCCGAAGTAATTGGATTGGAATAAAACTCAGGAGGGAGGTGTGTATGATATCCATTTGCAGAACCCACAAGTGTCAATCCTGCATCCGTTGCAAGGCCAAAATCAGAGAGTTTTGCTGCGGTTGGAGCTAAAAGAATGTTTCCAGGCTTGATATCGCGGTGTAAGAAACCTTGGATATGTGCGTGTTCGAGCCCAAGAAGGATTCCGCGAATATAGGTTATAGTTTCTTTAATTGAAACCCAACGCCCTTGTAACGCATCTTCTAGTGAACCTTCTGGTATATACTCTAAGTCAAGCACAACCCGGTCATCTCCATTTACAGGGAAGATATTAGCTTCATTTATGCTAATTATGTGCTTATGCTGACATTTATTCAGTATCTGCGCTTCCTCCAAGTTATCCATAAATTTATCGGGGTCAGTACTCAAAAGAACTTTAATAGCTTTTTCTGTCTGAAGTGCTCGGTCAAAGACATGGTATACTTGACTGAAGTTTCCAGTACCCAAAGGTTTGATAATTTGATACTTATCGATAATAGTAGGCGTGGGTGTAATCATGGCAATTCGAACCAAGCAACAAGAACTGAATTCTTTTGGTTTTTATCCCAATACGGTGGATTCATTCCAAATACTTGATCACAATACGCATAAATATCTGTTCCTTTTGCCAGGCTAAGTTTAGAAGCAACAAAATTACCAGACACATATAACTGAATAGGTAGATTTCGTCTATGTGCAAGCAAATTCAGGATACCCATTGGAAAAGAGGATGTTATAAGCTGATTTTTATTCGGTTGTAACGTCAGTCTGTATGCAATGCGATCTGGAGTGTGCTG
Organism: Sedimentisphaerales bacterium; assembly: GCA_028282905.1. Taxonomy (GTDB): domain Bacteria; phylum Planctomycetota; class Phycisphaerae; order Sedimentisphaerales; family Anaerohalosphaeraceae; genus 4572-13. Next base: position 8,617 of record JANQGW010000008.1, read on the forward strand.
ATCAAGTATCAAACTAAACTGGCTTTCGTACCAATCCATTAGTTGCGGAGCATTTTTGGGATCAATAGTAGACAACTTGCCCTTTTCAATTAACACAGGATTTGCTTTAGTACCTTCCAGAACAGAATAACGCAACTGCCCTGTCGCAACGTGTACACCAAGAATTTTCATTATTTATCTCCCGATTTCATCAGAACATAATAAGGAACGCCCAAAATTACACTCTTTACGAAATGTTTTAGTTAATCCCTCTAATGCTTGTAAAGTCAAACAAATGCCCTGACACCTTTAATTTCCTCCTCAATTAAGATATCACTCTTTGTTTTCCGTTAACCACAAATAACAAGAACGATATGTCGTTATATAGTAGCTTGTACGCATTTGGGTGAATCTTTTGTAATTAACTATTAGCAACACTGGAATCAAAACAACCAGAATAATAAGAACACCCTTGAAAGATGAAATGAGTAAAATAACGATAAATAGTTCACTTGCCGCCAAACCTAAGATAATGCTGCGGCAAAAAAGCATAATTGCAAGTTGCCTATCAGTTGTTTGATTGGAGACAGGCATATACTCACTGACAATCCGTACCGAAAAGTAGAATGCTTCACGATCAGACAGTTTAGAAATTGACAACTTTTTTCTCAATAAGTTCTTCAACTCTTCTTTAAATGCTAAGGTTTCAAGAATTGCCGGAAGGCTGTTTCCTCGAAAATAATTGTCAATTTTTTCAACTACATACGATAATGTATGAATACTATGCCCAATGATATAACTTGTAAGTAGGAAGGCTACTATTCCTTCAGTAGAACTAAATGTATGATACCATAGACTCCCCTTATAACAGCCTGAAATCGCAAGCCCTCCAAAATACGCAACAATCATTCCCGGAACTAAGTAAATAATTAAATCAAAAAAATGTACTGTGAAATTCCCTTTCATATTACAACTCCTAATATGCAATCATACTAATTTGTTGAGAATACTTAAAAGGGTTTAGACCTCTTTAAATATCCCGACCATCGGCCACTCAGGTGTGATCCGCATGACCGTCCAGCCATTGCAGAAACCTGCGAGCCTCCTCATCCTTCAGCGTACAGACTGACGGCGGCATACCGAGCCCGCCCATATGCGGCTCTTCCTGGAAGATAACATACACCGTCTCTCGTTTCGTATGCACATGCGTCACCCGCTCCAGATTAATAAACTTCCCGTCACCAACTTTAAGAAATTGCATCACTCATCCTTTCTCAAGAACTCAAGTCAAACAAAGGTTCCTGAAACCTTTACTTCCTCCTCTTTAATTTCCATGCTAATTTATTTCTTCTCGTGATAATTGAACCAGTATCTTGCCCCAGAATTCCTTGCTGGCTGACATATCAAAAGCCTCCTTCAATTTACACTCATTACTCACTACAATTGTCTTCTCATGAAGCAGTTTTTCAATCTGTTTTCCAAACTCTTCTCCTTGAAGGTATTGTAAAGCTTCCTCGTAGCTGCCGCGGCAGGCTCTAAAGAAGCCCTTAAAGGTGACTTCATTACGCAGAACTTTAGCAAAATCAACAGTGATTGGTTGATCTGACAAACCAAATAGCGCAATAATTCCTTGGTGCGCAATATTGTCAAGTGCAAAATTGATTAAATTCTCAGTAGCCGCTCCGCCTACACAGTCAAGGATTATGTCAAATTTAATTTCCTCGCCTTGTAAATATTCACTTATGGCCCGTTGCCGTAATTCGATTTCCGGAATATCATCCAGCATTTCATATCCCAGGTACCGACCATCCACTTCAGGCTTACTGAGATTAATTCCCTTAGCAAGGTGCCTGAAGCGATTAACAGATTCGTCTCTTCTGCCGTACACATACACTTGCTCTCGGGGCACATTGTAAGCAATCCGGAGCAGGACGATTGCAATGTAGGCCAGAGGGCCGGTACCTAAAACGAGAATCTTTGGTGTCTTCTTCATTATCGACAGCGTACCTTTTCGTAGAGCGGTCAAGAAAAGACCTCGACGCATAAGAGCGTAATGACTAAACGGCATCTTCATTATTTGGTCGTTCTGAACATTACTCCATGGCAATCGCAGGACGGCCCTTGGAGTTTGACTGGAAGTTGCAAATACTTGAAAGTAATCATTAAATTTCTGCACAGGGATATTGAAGGCATTTGCTAATTGAATCTCGTTGAGTTCCGAGCCAAGTTTTTTATTGGGTATGGACAAGTCAAAACCACTGCGATCTTGAGCAAAACCAAGTTCTCTCCATACTTGCACGAGTTGAGATATCGGTTCAGTTAGAACAGCCATTCTATTTGATAAATCTTGCGGAATCTTTATTAATAATTGTGGCCAATAACGATAATGTGTCTGAAGTGACCCGTCAGAATTGCTGGCCATATGCTTGACATTTTCGCAGTAATTTTCCCCATAAGAATCAACAGTACCATCACTTGCTTCGCAGGTTGAGCATTTTTTACAGGGTATTTGAGGAATCACGACGACGCGATCACCAACATGAATAGGCTCTCCTTCTTTACGAGAGTAGTACTTTTGATTATATCCGCTCTCACGTACCATCCCAACTGTTTCGTGGCCTAAAACCAAAGGCAATCGTTCTTTGAGTTTTTCCCGGCTCTTGTTATGTGCATAGTATTCATAGTCAGACTTACAGATAGAAGTTAGTACATGCTCTATAAGCACATGCCCCAATTCAATACTCTCAAAAGCGAGTTTATTTTTTGCAGTAACACGAAAAAAGACATCTTGCGGTGCTGTACCTCGACGATATCGATCAATTGCAAGAGATATAAGCGGTACAATTTGTTCAATGAGTTCTTTTTTATCTTTGGTGATAACGTGGCTTGGGCCTTTGGACCCAATGTTCTCCAATTTAATAACTCCTATAGTCTCATTACCAATTGACAATGGCAGTATTCCGCAGTTTTTAAATTGCCTGCCATCGATCCATTGTCGACTATCGATCTTGCCTGCATGGGCCATATGCGATTGTGGATTTCGTTTTTGATCGAACCATTCAGGTTTCCCTGTAGTTGCCACAAAAGCAGTAATTCCTTGTTTTTCCAAATCGCTTCCCTCTAAATGCTGTTCACCTAAGGAATAGGTTATGTCAGAAATCTCTTTTTGATACCCAAAAGTAGCAATCCCTTTGAGTCCCTTATTCACAAGATTGACCATATATATTGAACCCAATTCACAGGGAATCGTACGCGCAAAATCTCTTAAAAAAAGATTGATGTTTTTCATAAACTCTTGTGGATCATACGCACCTCTTGTACTTGTACCTGCTGGACTTATCAGCATAGCCAGTGTTCGGATGCTTTCTTGAAAGTACGCCCTCTCTGAATGACTTCCCTTCGATGCAGCTAATTGTTCACTGCCCGAGTTTGATTTCTCCTTTGCCATGTTCTCTTAAACTCCTAAAGATTAATGTAAGGTATCCGGTATTTTTTAAACAAACGTTGAATCCCTGTCTCAATAATCGTGAAACCTGTGGACCTGTCGCGTCGTAGCCTCCGGCAAAGACAGACAAAACACAACTGAAGAATTGACTGACATGCAATAAGATCCTCACTTGTTTTCAAAGTACCAACAGCTATTATAAATCTGAAACAGCGAATCGCTTTTTCGGATTTCATTCATATGCCTGTGAGGCATGCTATTGGTGCTTTTATTGACGTGTCTATAAGACACCTCGCTTCCAATGTCCACCGATTATTTCTCCTAATAAAACAAGCTCAACTTCCAACAGCCTCAAGCCCCAAGTCTCCAGCCTAAAGCCTCACCACTGCCCCGCCATTATACCCACCAATCCAGACAAAACAAAGCAATAAACCAAAAAAATATTCCCATATAGATTAATGTAAATTAGCGGCTAAAAAAACGTATAAACCACGAAGTCACGAAGAAACACGAAGTTTTTTATATTATTGATATTTATCCTTCGCGGCCCTTCGTGTCTTCGTGGTAAAAAATCCGCGTCTAAAAAACAATCGAAAATAGGAAACAGGCAACAGAAAACAAAAATCCCCCAGCACCGTATATACCACGACATCTCTGAATTCCTGTATACTTACATACCTACATACCTGTATACTCATATTCATGTATACCTGTATTCTTAAACAAACCATCGCCCGGCGCAGCCGGCCTGATCGCAATTCTCCGAGAGCACAGATGCTCGCATCGAGCACTTGGGGAATGGAGAGCAAACAATAGTAAAAGAAAAGGCCTCACGGACATCGCCCGACGTTAGTCGGCAACGCAAGACTGGTCGGGCAGCGCATAAACGCAGTTTAGAGCATGAACGGCCTGACTTGAGTTGATAGGAGCGTCAAAACGCTCCGGCGATGTCCCCCTCTGCGCCATCCGTATCCTCTGTGCCAAAAATCCGTGTTAATCTGTGTCCATCCGTGGTTCAAAAACCTTCGTGCACTTCGTGTCCTTCGTGGTTAATCTGCTATTTCAACCCTCAAAACACTCTACAACAACAAATCTGGACAAACGCAAACATTGCCGTATAATAGCCAAAAACGAAAACCAAAAACAAAAGGAATTTATTCACATGTGGAACAAAACACTCTCACTGACTCTCGTAGTTTTAATAACACTCGCCGCCTGCGCACAGGCGATCTCCGTCATCCCCCAGCCGACTGAACTGAAACCCCAAAGCGGCGAATTCGTTATCAACGCCAAAACAAAAATCCTCGTCACCCCACCAAAAGGCGAGGCCTGTAAAGTTGCCAAGTACCTGCAGGAATTTCTTGCGACACCCACCGACCTGCACCTGCCGGTGACCGATGTCAAAACAGACTCCAACGTCATCGCCCTGCACCTCGAAACCGCGGATGGATACGTACCGGAAAGCTACCGGCTGAAAGTTACGCCGGATCGCATTGATATTTCCGCAACAGACGCGGCCGGCCTGTTCTACGGCGTCCAGACACTCCGCCAGCTCCTGCCAAACGCCATCGAATACGACGTACCGATGCACGGCGTCGAATGGACAGTGCCCTGCGTAGAGATCAAAGACACGCCGCGGTATTCCTGGCGCGGACTGATGCTGGACGAATCGCGGCACTTCTTCGGCAAAGCCGCCGTCAAAAAACTGCTCGACCGAATGGTCCTCTACAAACTCAATCGCTTTCACTGGCACCTGACCGATTCACCCGGCTGGCGCATCGAGATCAAGCAGTACCCGAAGCTGACAACCATCGGCGGCATCGGCTGCGAAAGCAATCCCAAGGCGGAAGCGCAGTTCTACACCCAGGAAGACATCAAAGAAATCGTCACTTACGCTACCGAACGGCAGATCATTGTCATCCCGGAAATCGACATGCCCGGCCACGCCACCGCAGCCAACCGCGCCTACCCGGAATTTTCCGGCGGCGGCTCAAAAAGACACCCGGACTTTACATTTAATCCCGGAAGCGAAGCAACCTATGAATATCTCACAAACATTCTGAAAGAAGTCACCGAGCTGTTCCCGGGACCGTGGCTGCACTACGGCGGCGACGAAGTCCACTTCGGCAACCAGCAGTGGAAGACCAACCCGGACGTCCAGCAAATGATGAAAAAACAAGGACTTAAGGACATCCGCGAAATGGAACACTACTTCAACCAGCGCATGGCCGGCGTGATCGAAAAACTCGGCAAAACGACGATGGGCTGGGATGAGATTATCGACGCGGGGGTACCGGCCGAGCATGCGGTCATCATGTGGTGGCGACACGATAAGCCGCAGCAGCTAAACAAAGCAATAGAAAGAGGTTACAGAGCGGTGATGTGCCCGCGGATACCGTGTTATTTTGATTTTGTCCAGCACGATTCGCACAAATATGGTCGGCGCTGGGGCGGTAAATTTTGCACCGTCGAATCGGTCTATCAGTTCCCGGTTTTCCCAGCCGAATACACAGCAAAACAGCATCAGCAGATTTTGGGGATTCAGACGTGTGTCTGGTCGGAACGAATACAAAACACGGTGCGGCTTGACTTTATGGTGTATCCGCGATTAGCGGCACTGGCCGAGGCATGCTGGACACAGGACAAAAACAAGGATTTAGGCAATTTTAAAAAGCGACTGCCCGCCCTGCTGAAGCGGCACGATGTGCTGGGCGACTATTATTTCGACTGCTTCGAACCGGCTAATACGCCTGAGCCGAAAGGCCATGAAAAGAAGTAAAATCGCTTCAAAACGCCTCAAAATACGAACTCAATCCAAGGCTCGCCAGATCGGCGGGCCTTTTTTATTTGCTTATTTCAAAAGAAGTTACGAGAGAAATGACATTTTTTCTGAGATTCCCGCTTGACGCCTGACTACATACGTAGTATATTCTGACTACAACAGTAGTTTTATTGTAAAGGAGTCACACATGACAAAGAAAGAGCAATCGTTAGGACAGTTGGAACTGGAGGTTTTGCGTCTGATTTGGGAGCGGCAGGGATGCACGGTGCCGCAGGCGGCGGAGGTGCTGGCCAAGGAAAAAGGATATGCCCGGACGACAATCTTGACGGTGATGCAGCGGCTGCACAAGAAGGGATTTCTCCGGCGGGAAAAAACCGACGGCGTCTTCTGTTACTGGCCGACTGAGCAGAAGGCGACGGTGCTGGGGAATCTGGCGAAGAAATTCGTGGACCGGATTTTTGAAGGCTCGCCAGCGAGCCTTATTCAGCATTTGGCTGAAAGTGATGTGTCGGCAGAGGAACTGACGCAGATTCAAAAAATTATAGAGAAGGCACTCGCGGCAGATAAGGAGCAGGAGCATGATTGCTGAGTTGCTGACATCGCAAGCAGCGGCAGATATGGCGTGTGCGCTATTGCATACACTTTGGCAGGGGTTGGTGGTTGCGGTTGGGTTGATGGTTGTTTTGAAGTGTCTGCCGGCAGTGCGCAGTGCGCTTCGGTATCGGCTGAGTGTGGTAGCTTTGCTGGCGGTGGTGGTGTGCTGGGTTGGGACGTTTTCGATTTTGCAGTATGAGGCGCCCGCGAAGCAGGAATCGACGGTTGCAACTACGCCAAGCCGTGAGGCGATGCCCAAGGTAGACAGAAAACAGCCAACCGCAAGTCCGGAACGTCATGCGACTGCAAATGTACCGGCAACAAAAGCAGCAAGGAACGATTTGGCGGTTACTGCAACCCAAAACACACCAACAGTACCAGTTGGTGAACTTCCGGCGGTATCGGTTGAGCAGCCTGACTCCCCTGCCGCGGCAAGTCATGCGGGTGTGCTGGGCTGGGTGGCGGTGGTCTGGATCGTTGGGGTTGTGGTGATGCTGGGACGGATGTTTGTTTTGCTTTGCGGGACGGCGAAGCTTAAGCGCAGTGCGGTGGATATTGACGAACCGCAGTGGGTGGAGCTGTTTGAGCAGTTGTGCAGTGAGATGGGGATTACACGGGCGGTGCGGTTTGCGGCGACGAATTTGCTGACACAGCCGGGAGTGATCGGTTTTTTTAAGCCAGTGTTGCTGGTGCCGGTGTCGATTTTAAGTGAGATCTCAGTGGAGGATTTAAGGGCGATTTTGGCGCATGAGCTGGCACATATTCGGCGGTATGATTTTTTAGTGAACTTTTGCCAGATGCTTATTGAGGCGCTACTGTTTTTCAATCCGGGCGTGTGGTGGATCAGCCGGCGGATTCGGATCGAACGGGAGGCATGCTGTGACGCGGCGGGTGTAAAAGCAGCGGGACGACCGGTGAAGTACGCGCAGATTTTGTTTGAGCAGATTCGCCGGGGTGCGGCTGCGCCAGCGAATATGGCAGTCGCAGGATTCAGTGACAATGATGAAAACGCTTCAACCGAGCGGGTGTCGCGGATCATCCATCCGCAAAAGTCGCCGCGAATGAAGATCGGGGCGGTGAAGCTGACGCTGTGGCTGCTGATCGCAGTCGCAGTGCTGGCCGGCCTGTGGAAAGCGACCAATACGGCGGTGGCGGTAACAGCCAAAATCCTCACTCCGGCTGAACGGATTGAAAAGGTTACAGAAATCGCCAAAAGTCACAGTAATGAATATATTGCACCTCAGGGACACGCAAATCTTTCGGGCACGATTGTTACTTTCGACGGAAAACCCATCCCCGAAGGCACTTATGTGATGATACTGTGCCATGGTGCATTCACATCCAGCAATAATTGCGGTTATCCGGAAAACGGAACTTTTCAGGGATATATTCAATGCAACCGGGATATTTTTGTCGCCGCTCACGCACCGGGCTATGCGCCGGTCTGTACCACTGTTTATCAGCCGGACCCCAATGATGTTATCGATGACATTCGCCTGACACTCAAAAAAGGATTTCCAACAAGAATCAAAATTGTTGACGAAAACGAGCGTCCTATTAGTAATGCAAAGATTATTAAGACAACAATGGTTGCTCCCAATGAAAGTATTCCTTGCCGCATGCAATCGACCACTGAAATCATTTCCAATCAACAGGGAATTGCTGTCTTGAATAATTGTGTTGGGATGCCTTCGGAAGTCACAATTCAGGCCAAAGGATTTGTTGAAGTCACAGAAAAAAAGTGCCGGTTTCGGCCGTATGAAACGACAACGATTACTATGGAACGCAGTCTTATAACTCAAGGCCGGGTTACAGCCCAAAAAACAGGCCGCCCCGTTTCTAATGCTGTTGTGAAAATCCTGAACGAACAGCCTATTGACAGGCTATCAGGAGGCCAGGGATACAATCAGCATTGGTCCCCTGAGGCGGCAAGAACAGACTCAAATGGATATTTTACCATTGATTGGCTCAATCCAAACTCTCGATACTCTTTTGTTGTGGAAGCCAAGGGCTATAACCGAACTATCCTACCGAATGTGCGAGTCGGCCAAACTGATTTGAAAGTGCCAATGCCCCCGGAACGGTATCTTGCAGGCAAAATCATTGGAGATCTTTACAAGCTTGAAAGAAACTACTATACAAGAAAAAACGCAACGCCGCATGCCCTTCAATATCGGAGTGAGTTTACGGATAAGAATTACCGTGTCGGAAATGAATACGATCATTTCCCGGTTACGATTCGGAATGGTGTGGGGTATTTTAAACTCCGAAATATTTTAGGCAATAAAATTGTCATTCAGGACAAAGACCACATTACCCTTAAAACGGTTTATTTAACGGATAACTCTATTGACGATCTTGTCATTGATCTGGACCACCCGGAAGATAATACTACAATGAGAGAAGTTCGCATTAAGTTCAACACACCAGCCGGATATCCGAAAATCAACGGCAAAATGAAACTGCAATATCTCTGGTTCAACACAAAAAACGGTAATAATCATTCCACTTCGACAATCGACATATATGACAATGTTGCCCGTTTTGAAGTCCACGCTCCTAATCGCTTAACACTTTATCACATCGGTGAGGTTAAGGGCTTTTGGTTTGACCTGGACCAAGAGAAGGAGTTCAATGTGGAGGCGGGAAGCGTCCCCTTCGAGATTCATGTTGAAGCCAAGCCGGGCGGAACGATCTTCGGTAAAATTTCGGGCTTGCAAAAGCCTGTTGACAAAGAAATCACTTTGGCTATTGAAGTCGCCGGAGTTCCCGAGCCATACACAAACGATAAAAAACGTCTTGAGGATTTTAAGGTAAATCTCCAACAGTCGTTTGGTCGTATCCGCACAAAAACAGGCAGCTTCTGTTTACCATCGCTGCCGCTGGACGGCAGATATGTTATCTTTGCGCGAGATGGCAATGCATGGGCGGCTCCCGTTGAGCCTGTTAAACTTACAGAGGCTAATCCTATTCAGGAAATTACATTAAATTTTGGGGCGAACAGTCAGATCAAAGGGCGCGTTCTGCTCCCGGATAAATCGCCGGCCTCTGGTTTTCCCGTACTTCTTTATGTCACAGCCGAATACAAAGATAAGCCTTCGGATTATCCGACGGCATTTTTCACGGATTCCATAAAAACCTTATCTGACGGAACATTTAGTTTTAATAATATCAATCCTGAGAAACCGATGGTCTATTATGTTCGGATTCAACCCGATTCCGGATTACAACCTCTGACTGTTAAGATTTCCCCGGATCAGTCAAAAACCTACAGGCTCAAAAAAGGGTATTCGGTTCGTGGAAAAGTTGTTCATGTGGGGACCGGTTTACCTATCCCGGATATCTTTTTATTCGTCAGTCCTGCACAGGATGAACTTCCGTTCATGCCATTTGCTCACGGCAGTGATCAGAAGACTGACCAAAACGGCAACTTTATTTTTACCACACTCGACAAGAAACGATACAAGCTTTCCGGAATAGAACAGCAGATCACAATTCCTTCCGGGCCTATCGAAATTGTCGGAGGTCAAACAGAAAAAGTCGAACTTCGCGTTAAACCTGGGATTTATGGCTTACCCAAGTCGGATAAGCCAACTAAAAACTGACGACTGTGTTTACAACTATTGAGAGCGATTATGACAGAAAGGGAGCATTGCGATGATGTATGAATGGATGGGATTACAAACAGCGGTGGATATGGCGTGTGCGCTTTTGCATACGCTTTGGCAGGGGTTGGTTTTGGCGATTGGGTTGATGGTGGTTTTGAAGTGTCTGCCTGCCGCTCGCAGTGCGCTGCGGTATCGACTGAGTGTGTTGGCATTGCTAACGGTGGTGGTTTGCTGGGTTGGGACGTTTTCGATTTTGCAGTATGAGTCACCAACATCACAAGATCAAGCCGCGGCGATTGAACCCATTCATGAGCCGGTGACGATTTCGGCACCCGCAGAACAGCCAACCACAAGACCGGAACGTCAAGTGACTGCAAATGTACCGGCAACGAAAGCAGCAAGGAACGATTTGGCGGTTACTGCAACCCAAAACACACCAACAGTACCAGCTGGTGAACTTCCGGCGGTATCGGTTGAACAGCCAGACTCCCCTGCCGCAGCAAGCCATGCGGGTGTGTTGGGCTGGGTGGCTGCGGCTTGGATTGTTGGGGTTGCGGTGATGCTGGGGCGGATGTTTGTTTTGCTTTGCGGGACGGCGAAGTTGCGGGCTTCCGCAATTGATATTGACGAGCCGCGATGGGTAGAGCTGTTTGAGCAGTTGTGCGATGAGATGGGAATTAAGAGGGTGGTACGATTTGCGGCAACAAATTTGCTGACGCAGCCGGGGGTGATCGGGGTTTTTCGGCCGGTGCTGCTGGTGCCGGTGTCGATCTTGAGTGAGATCTCGGTGGAGGATCTGCGGGCGATCTTGGCGCATGAGCTGGCACATATTCGGCGGTATGATTTTTTAGTGAACTTTTGCCAGATGCTTATTGAGGCGGTGCTGTTTTTCAATCCGGGCGTGTGGTGGATCAGTCGGCGGATTCGGATCGAGCGGGAGGCATGCTGTGACGCGGCGGGTGTAAAAGCAGCGGGACGGCCTGTCAAGTATGCCCAGATATTGTTTGAGCAGATTCGCCGGGGTACGGCCGCGCCGGCGAATATGGCAGTCGCCGGATTCAGCGATGGGGATGAAAACGCCTCGACCGAGCGTGTATCTCGGATCATCCATCCGCAAAAGTCGCCGCGCATGAAGATCGGAGCGGTCAAGCTGATCTTGTGGCTATTGATCGCGGCGGCCGTCTTAGCTGTGCTTTGGAAGGCGACCAGTGCAACGGTGGCGGTGACAGCCAAAATCCTAACCCCCGCCGAACGGATCGAGAAGATTGCCGAAATCGCAGAAACACACAGCAGCGAATACAAGGATTATAAAGATACCGACCGGGTTACTCTTTCGGGAACGGTGACGACGCATGACGGCAAGTCTTTGCCGCGAGATGCCGGAATTTTCATCAAAGCCTTTGATCGTGGTTCAAATACTGTCCATTTTAACATTCAAAAGGACGGCAGCTTCAAACATTCTGTTCGGTGTCGTGAAAATGTGTTTGTAGGGGTCGAAGTGGACGGATATGCGATGGGAGTTTCACCAATCTATCACCCGGAACCGAATGAGATCATAGACAATATTGAGATCGTGCTGACGGACGGGTTTGATGGAAAAGTTCAAGTCATCAACGAACAAGGCCTGCCGATCGCCAATGCGGTACTGAACAAGCATTACTTTGTTCAGTATCGTGACGGATCGAGCGGTTACGGGCATTGCCCAAAAGTGACTTCGGACGAAAACGGGATTGCGATTTTTGAACACTGTCACGAAACGCCGGTTAAAATGGATGTCGCAGTCGCCGGCTACCAAAAAATTGAAGACAAAGAATGTACGTTGCGACCTGACAAGACGATCTCTGTTACATTAACAAAAGGATTGGTGGCCTCGGGGCTTGTGGCTGCCAAAGAAACCGGTAAGCCGATTGCCAATGCGAAATTCATCCTGGCCCATAAGGAATGGCCCGGACATAGCTGGCACTACGGGATTCACGGAAGCGACTATGAAGCAATATCGGATGCCGCCGGACAGTTTGTGCTGGATACATTGGCCGAGAACTTCAAGTATAACTATGTGATTGAAGCCAATGGATATAACCGAGCGGTTCTGACGAAAGTTCGTCCGGGTGATAAAGGACTTCGCGTTGAGATGCTGGGGGAGCTTTCGATAAAAGGAAAAGTCATCGGCGATCTGTCCAAATTAAGTGAAAGTTATTGTTCTTCATTGAAGAAAATGGTTCCGGCACTGCATTACTATATGGATTTCCATGGGGAAGGCTATGACGGCCTTTATAAGAACGGCAACGTACCGGTAGAAATTAAGGACAGCGTGGGTACATTTGAGCTCAAGAACATTTTAGGTGACAAGGTCACATTATCCGTGGCCGGTGAGGAAAAAATGACTGTCAAGATCACTGATCAATCTGTTGATGATTTGGTGATCGACTTGGATGCAACGAAAAATTTTCACGACAGGGCCACACGTCCGGTTGTATTCACGTTTCAATCGCCGGAAGGTTACCCACCGGTCGAAGGGACAGTCAAGGTTTGGTATATGACGCAGGAAGTTGAGCAATCCGATCGGCGGCAGTGGTCCGGCTTGGATATGGTTGTCACGAACGGTATCGGGAAGGTTGACTTTCCAGTAAATTCGTATCTTCGACTGGCTGAGACCAAGGGCTTAAAGGGTTTCTGGATTGAGCCGAAACCATGGCGGACGGAAAAGGAAAACTTTGTGACTGCCGGAGCGACACCATATGAACAGACTGTTGTCACGGAACCGGGCGGCAGTATTTATGGGCAGATAGTGGACGAACAGGGGCAGCTGATAAAATACGCCGAAACCAAACTGGTGTTGGTGGAGCGGCCGGTAAAGTATAAAGACAGTGACAATAATCAATTCCACTTTATTAAAAATAAAATAACTGATTTTGGTGTACATCAAAATACCTCAGAGACCGGAAAGTTTCATACTCACATCCTGCCCTTGGGCGGCAGTTATGCAATTGTCGCCTTCAATAAGAATACCTGGCTGGTTAGTGAACCGATTGAATTAACAGAGGAAAATCCTATACAGGAAATAACCCTTTGCCTTAAGGATACAAAACAAATCGGCGGTCGTATTTTGCTGCCGGATAAAAGTCCGGCCAAAGATGTCGAAGTGGTTCTGGGTGTTTCGGCACGGTACAGTAAAGAAGACGCGCACAGCCGCAGCGGGAGTGCAATTACGACTGATAACACAGGGACATTCCTGTTTGAGAAGATCAATCCTCAAAAACCGCTTGAATACACTCTGCGAATCAAGCCCGGTCCCGGCTATCAGCCGATGAATATTCATGTCAAGCCGGGCAGTGAAAAGACCTATCGGCTGGAAAAGGGTTTTACGCTGACGGGCACTGTGATCGATCAGGAAACGGGCTGGCCGATTCCGGATGCGTGGGTGTATGCGGAGGCTTTAGACAATAAGGACCAACTGAACCGGCACCGCACCTGTGACGGGCAGACGGATAAAGACGGCAAGTTTATATTCACGACGCTGAATGATGATCGGTATCGTCTTTATATGGGCGGGGCCGAGATTGTTAAGCCGGGGCATAAAGGCCGGGCTATCGTTGGCGGCGAAGATCAGCAGATTGACTTGACGGTTCGGCTGCATTCCTGGAGCCAGTTGAAACCTCGGGAGCCGGAGGGGGAAGGAAATGATTAGTGATTCGAGAAGAATGCAAGAATACAAGGACTCGGGAATACAGGAATGTAGGAATATAGGAATATAGGTATGTAAGTATGCAGGAATGAGGATTTGTGCGACTTTTTGAAGTATAACCCGGACAAATGAGCTGACGGGGTTAAAGGTGGAGTGGATATTTTATACCGGATCACTGTTTTGGGTCGGTGTTGTAGTTTTGCATCGTGCTTTCTGTGTTTATTTTTTTCAACATCTGCCCTAAGTTGACATTTTTACAGTGTTTGGCCCCATAAAAATGGGTTTATCCATATAGGGGCGAGGCGTATGTTTACAAAAATAAACACGGCCTTTTTTCAAACTTAAGCGTTTGGTTGGCAATACTCATAAAGACATCTGTAATTGCTTGTTTTTAAATCACTTACGTGCCCTCCTTTAAGCCCCAAAAAAATACCCTACCAATGGCACAGGCATTGCTCTATTAGGACGTTTGCAATAGTAGAGGTACCTATCTATATCTGCTATACAAATTCTGCATTAGAGCGGAAGAGGGTGATGTAGAGGGCTGGACCGGAGAAGCCAGCCCTATTTTTTTGCGCTGAGGGAGTCAGACCACCACGAAGCGGCACGAAGTTTTTTCGAACCACGAATGCACACAAATTAACACTAATTATTTTCTGACAGGATTAACGGGATTTGCACGGATTTTTTGGGCACTGGGTGGGAAATCGCCGCGGGCGTTTGCCCGCTTGACTGCTCTCCATCGACTGGTGTGCTCGAAACTCCGTTTCTGTGCTACCAGCCGATTCCGATCCGTTCGGCTGCGCCGAAGCGATTTCTGTGGAACGGTTACCTAAATTGGCTGTCTGTGTGAAATTGTCTGTTAAAGACCGGCAAACAAGTTGCCGGGACTAAACTCGAGCGGTAATTGACTGTCAACCGGCCCAAAGAGGAATGCTCTGGCTACGCCGGCGGCATGACTCAGACACTGGCGATTGAGAATAAACCACCGAAGACGCCGAGGACGCTGATTTAATGTGTTTGGTGTTTTGGGTGGCGTATTCCAACCTCCTCAACTGAGTTGAGGAGGTTAATGGGGGTTTATTTTTTGTTTGCGGGGTGGTGATTTTTTTTGTTTGGCGTATAATGTGCGGTATGAATGATGTTTTATATCGAATTATTGACGCGAATTTTAACCGGTGCCGGGAGGCGTTTCGGGTGATGGAGGAGTATTGCCGGTTTGGACTGAATAACCAATCCTTGAGCGGACGGGTTAAAGCGCTGCGCCATGCACTTTGCGGGGCGATCAGCAGGCTGGATGCGGGCAAACTGCTGAGCTGCCGGGATACGGATGGGGACGTGGGTAAAACGACCGCGGTTGCGGGTCAACTCAAGCGTCAATCGCTTGAGGACTGCTTTACGGCGGCGGCAAAACGGGCCGGAGAGGCCTTGCGGGCGATTGCCGAGGCGAGCCAGGCGGTTGACGCGGAAGTCGCGGCGACGGCGGAGAGGCTGCGGTTTGAAAGCTATAAGCTTGAGAAGGATGTTGTTTTAGCGGCATCGGCTTTCGCGAAATTTTCCCCGGTTCAATTGTATGTGCTGATTAACGCAGGGCCGGAGACGCAGGAGTGTGAGGTGCTGGCGTTGGCGGGTGAGTGTATCGCAGGCGGTGCGGACTGCTTGCAGTTGCGGGCGAAGGGACTGACCGATAAGGCTTTGCTGTCGCTGGCTGAACGGTTTGTGACGATATGCAAAGACGGCGGTGCAGTCAGTATTATTAATGACCGGGTGGATATTGCAGTGCTCAGTGGTGCGGATGGGGTTCACTTAGGACAGGATGAGATCAGCCCGTCGCAGGGGCGGCGATTGGCTCGCACACCGCTGATCATCGGGGCCAGTACCCACTCGCAAGCGGAGTTAGAAGCGGCACTTGAGATGGGATATGACTATATCGCGATCGGGCCGGCGTTTGCGAGTCCGACGAAGCCAGATGTGCCGGTGGCGGGAATCGATTTTTTGAAACCCGCGGCGGCTCAGTTGGAAGAGTCGGGCATACCGCATGTAGCCATTGGGGGGATTACCGCTGACAATCTCGATGCCTTACTGGGTATCGGAATTCGGACGATTGCGGTCAGTTCGGCGGTTTGTGATGAAGAAAACCCTGAAAAACGCTGTGAAAGGCTGAAAAAACTCCTTCAGGAACGCTGAAAACAGACTTTTCGACAAAGTTTTCACCAAGTCATAAACAGGTTGTGAGCCTTTATCGATTCAAAAAGGCTTGTTTAAATTTTCGCTGTGTATATACCGACCAGTTGGTATATTTATATATAAACTTGTATTTTAAGCATAAAAATCGGCTTTAAAAGCCTGTTATCAGTATTATTACGGCTCCCTTCCAATTTCATCCTTTATACGGACTGTCCTGAAATCGATTGTTTGAAATTCTTATCTTCTTTTAAATGACTGATAAGTATTTTTTTGAAAAGTTTTTCACAGGTTATCCACAATCTGTCCATTTATCACATTAGCAGACGGTTATTGTGTCAAGAATAGCATTATATTGCCAAAAAAGACGTAGTTTTCTATATTTGTGCGGGGTAGGTTTGCGTATAATGGGCCGCAATTGAATCGCAAACCGGATTATTGAAGAGGATTTTCACATGAGCGGCAAACGATTGAAAGAGACCCTGAGAAGCGAAAAATTTGCTGTCACAACTGAGTTGACGGGCGGCCCGGGCTATAATTTTGCCCCGTTCGAGAAGTTTCTCACTGCACACAAGGCCAAAAGAGAACAGATTCCCGATGGTTTTCACTTTACGGGGATCATGGTGCCTCAGAATCCCGGCGGCGTGGCCAATGTGGACCCGACGGATGTGCTGGCGGTGCTGGAAGCCAAGGGCCTGCTGGAAGGATTGGATTTTATCCCGCATTTGAGCTGTAAGGACAATAATACGGATAGTTTGATCAGCAGCCTGGTCGGGTATCGGCAGCGCGGGACTGAAAGCATACTGGTATTGACAGGCGATAAGCCGGTGACGGCCCAGGGGGTGTTTGAGGTTGAGAGCGTGGGTCTGCTGGCGATGATGCGGTCGATGAATAACCAGGCGATCTTGAAGGCTAAGCCGGGTCAGTGGAATCAGGTGAAGCAATTTTATGCGGGGGCGGCGGTGTCGCCGTTTAAATATACCGAAGCGTCGCTGATGCAGCAGTATTTCAAGATGGAGAAGAAGATTGCCGCTGGGGCGGACTATTTTGTGACGCAGGTCGGCTGGGACTGGAAAAAGTCGGCTGAATTGATGCATTACTGCAAGGATAACGGGATTACGGTTCCAATGATCGGGAACTGTTACTGGCTGACGACGCTGACGCCGGCGCCGCGGCTGATGCACGATATTAAACTTCCGGGCTGTTTTGTGAGTGACGCCCTGCTGGCGAAGCTGCAGAGTGAGACGGTTGACGAGCATATCGAGCGGACGGCTCAGCAGGTGGCGATGTATAAATCCATGGGGTATGCGGGGGTGGATGTCGGCGGTGTGCATGATTATGATGTGTTTTTGACAATTCTGAACCGGGCGGCGGAAATTGGTGACGGCTGGGAAGAATATAAAGAAAATCTCTGCTGGCCGGCGGAGAAGGCGTTTTATCTGTATGATGAGGCCGGCAAGCGGGTCGAGATGCCTGCGCATAAGCGGAAATTTAACGAGAAGTTTTTTGACTTTATGCACCGGGCGATTTTGGACGAGGAGCATGCGGGATTTCACTGCTTTAAAGGGGCCTTGAAGCTGGTCGGGGCCAACCGGGAAGGGAGTTTTTCGAATAAGGCGTTTAACGCAGTTGAGAAGAGTTTTAAGTATTGTGCGTTCGACTGCGCGGAATGCGGGGATTGCTACTTGCCGGAGAACTTTGGATATTGTACGATAGGCGGCTGTGAAAAGGGACTGGATAATGCCCCGTGCGGTGACGCGACGGTGGACGGCCGGTGCGGCAATAACCCGGAGCAGAAGTGTGTGGGTGAGCAGATCTATTATGCGGCGGCGGCGAAGGCCGGCGGACGTGAGAAACTGCGGCATACGCTGAACCGGCCGCGGAAGGCAGGTTTGCAGCATTCCAGCTCAATCGTTAACTATTTATTTGCAAAGGACCATACGATGAAAACTCCGCTGATTGGGATTGGCGAGTCGATTCATGCCTCGATTCCGAAAACCGGGAAAGTGATGACCGAACTGCACGCGCTGGGCGCGGATGCTTATACGACGCCGAGCGGGCCGCTGGATTATATCCGTGCACTGATCGAGAGCCAGGCGGATGACGACGCGGCGTATATCGCAGTAAATCTGGATGAATTCTGTGAGACGGACCCGCAGGAGGCAGTCGGGATGATGATCGAATACACCAAGATGGTGCGGAAATGGGGCAAGGGCGTGCCGATTTGCCTGGACAGCAGCAACGATGATGTGCTGAAGGCGGGCCTGAAAGAGTGGTATAACACGGATGAAGCGGTTAAGCCGCCGCTGGTGAATTCGATCAAGATCTATACGGCTGACGCGATGATGCCGCTGCGGAAAGAGTATGATTTTTCGTTTATCGGGCTGCTGGTGAGTGAAGACAAACCGACCGGTCCGGGCGGGTCACATTCGGTCGATGAATTGTTCGGTTATGCTACCGAGCTGTTTGAGAAGGCGACACAGTATGGGTTTAAGCCGGAGGAAATCTTCTTTGACTCGACGGTGTTCCCGATCGCGATTGATATGCCGATGGAGCCGGGGGTGCCGGGGTATACGTACCGGGCGTTTGAGACGATTCGGCGGATCAAGACCGATCCGAAGATGAAGGGCTGTCATTTCTCGCTGGGCGTGAGCAATAGCTGTCGGGATCTGCCGGGTCGACGGATCGGGATTTGCCGGGCGTATGTGGCCAAGGCGATGGAATACGGTCTGGACGCGGGGATCGTGAATGTGGCGCATCGGTATGGTGAAAAGCCGGTGGACCCGTCGCTGCTGGAGCTGATTGACGCGTATGCGAATCTGGATGGGGATATGGATAAGTTGACGGTTGCGATGGACCTGATGGGTAAGTTCTGTCAATCCTGCAAGAAACCGAGTTAATTCAATTTTGAATGTTGAATTTTTAATTATGAATTGAGGAATCGCCTTCGGCGATGCTGTTTAAATAGATTTCTCGGCTGCGCTCGGAATGACAGGGAGACTTCACCACGAAGGACGCGAAGAGCACGAAGATTATTTAGGTGAATTTATTCTGCCACGGATGAACACGAATTGGCTCCACTGGGGATAAATCGCCGGAGTGTTTTACACTCCTTTCAGGGCAGTTCCAGCCGGTCATGCTCCGGCCTGCGTTCGTACGCAAGTCGAATGTATCTGCCCTGCCGGCTGCGCCGGGCGATTTTTTGAGGCGTTATGGTATTTGCTGGATCACTGATTGGGAATGCAGCACAGGGAGTCGTGTCTCTGTTGTTCGGTGCGGATGTTTGGGCTGTTTTTTTATGGGGCGAGCCAGGTGAAGGGGCTTAGGGGGATGTTTCGGGCGATGGTGTAGGCGATGATTAAAATAAACAGTGCCCATATCCATCGGGCAGGGATGAAGACGGTGGGGATTTTTATGTTGAAGAAGTATCTCAGGGATTGGGCGAGCAAGCCGTAGGCAATGAACGGTAGTGAGAGGACCATCAGGCAATTTAGGCCGAAGGCAGCGGCGATTTGCCCGTGGAAGATCTGGTGCAGTGCCCGCAGCGAGCCGCAGCCGGGGCAGTACAGACCGGTCAGTTTGTGGAACGGGCATGGGGGGAAGACGCCGCTTGAGGCGGGATTATAAGTAAACAGCAGAATCACCACGATGACGGCGGTAATCGCCAACGCGATGAATTGGAGGAGCCTTTTTCCTTGCCGCATAGTATGGCCATTCAATGGTTTAATGCATTGATCCAGATGCGATTCCGACACCGATAAAAATCGCGTAAAGCAACATCGGAATCAATCCGAGCCAAAATGCCAGCCAACACCATTTTTCGGCGTTACGTGAACATTCCATTGCCGCGGCATAGTCGCCAGAAGATATTTTAGATGTGGTCAATGCCGCATAGACAATCGCAACGATACCGAACGGCTGACAACAGAACATCGTTACTAAAATCGCCTGCACCAAATAGGTCGGAATATCAGGCCGTCTTTGATACGTCGGGGATTGCGCGCCGGCGTAAGGCTGAAGCGACTGGCCGCAGTGAGCGCACCGGCCAGTCGCTGCTGTATTCTGTTGTCCACAAAACGGGCAATACATCAACTCCCCTTTCTCCTTACTACATTGACTCATACTGCATTGCTGACGCCCCGGCACCAATAACACCGAATATTACCTGAACAAGAATTACTGCCAAGCCCAGTCCAAAAGCAATCCAGCAGAACATTTTAGCCTTTCTAGAGCTGTCCATTGCGCCAGCAATATCGCCGGAAGCAATCTTGCCATTCACCTGAGCGGCAAAGACGATGGCCGCAATACCGAAAGGCAAACAACATAAAATTGTTACCAGAATCGACTGCACCAGATAATTTGGGATATTCGGCCGAGAACCCGGCTGAACAGGCTGGGCTGTCTGGGCGGGTGTATTGAACAGATTCTGTCCGCAACCTACGCATTGAGCCGCATTGTCTTCATTCCTTTTGCCGCAAGATGGACAATACATACTAAATCCTTTCTTTTTTGTTAACACTTTCTATTCAACCCCTCCGGGGTTGGTTTGTGTATTCTTATCCTGCTAACGCACCGATAAGGAGCAATAAAAACGGAAGCGAGAAAAGGACTCCCATGATGACCGCAAAGATACATCGGCCCATTCCGTGTTTTTCGGGATTTTTTTTAATGTCAAGAATGCCGACGATTCCGAGGATCAGTGCCACGGGTGCGGGGAAAAAGAGCAATGCAAACAGGCCCGCATAGCCGGCGGCGATGGCCCAGCCGGAACGTCCGACGGGCAGAAGGATGCGCATTCCGACGTCATCTTCAATGGAATAGGTGGAAGTGACGGCCGGGGCGGCCATGGCGGTTTTGCACCGGATGCAAACCTGTGCCTGGTCGGCGTTTTGTGTGCCGCATTGTGTACAATACATAACCACTCCTTGCTTCTAATTATCGCTAATATCAAGATAACAGAGTGTGGGCAGAAGTCAATGATAATTTCAGGTGAAGTTTGGCGAGTTTTTAGCTTTTGAATTGAAAATTAACACGGACATTCACGGACGCGCACGGTCTGACACGGATTTGGGGCCCTGCTCAGAGCGGATGGGCTTGAATTGGGTGTCTGTGAAAAATTATCAGGTCAACCCCGGCAAACGAGTTGTCGGAGCTAAACAGAGGGTATTCTTTTGCTTGACAAATGGGAGTTTTAGGGGTACAAGTGAGGGAAATATTGGAGTTGAGAGAGTGTTTTTTACCTTATTTCAGGGAGGTTCATTATGAATGAGTTTACTGACAAACCCGAATCGGAGGATATTCCACAGCCGACACCGCCTCAGGGACCGACTCCGCTGACGAATCCATCGGATGCGCAGGAGCCAACGCCGACACCGCCGCCGATTCCCCAGGAACCGGTGACACCGCCATTGGAACCGACCCCGGCTGCTGAACCGGTGCAGGAAACCGCCCCGCCGCCGGAGTTTGATGCTTCGGCTCCGCCGATTCCACCGCAGAGTGAGCCGCAGGGGCAAACTCCGCCGCCACCGGTTATGGGTGAGCTGAGCAAGGACGAGAAAATGTGGGGGATGTTCTGTCATCTGGCAGCTTTGGCAGGATTTGTTGGTGTTCCTTTCGGGAATATTCTCGGACCGCTGATTCTGTGGCTGATCAAAAAGGATGAAATGCCTTTCATTGATGACCAGGGCAAGGAAGCATTAAACTTTCAGATTTCTCTTACAATTTACGGGCTGGCCCTTTTGCCAACTTTCTGTTTTCCGCCGCTTATGATTATATTGGCACTGGCCTTAAGTATTGCCAACATTGTCTTTATTATTATAGCGGCACTCAAGGCCAATAACGGGGAAGCTTACCGCTATCCCTGCTGTCTGCGGCTGGTGAAGTAGTCTTTGACTTGAGCTACAATCTCTGCAGACCCACCATACTTGCAGAGATTACTTTTTCTCTTTGTTGGAGGAAGCTATGAATATGCAGTTGAATAACGTTCGACCTGTTTCAAAAGGCTTATACATCGGCGTCTATATCGGCGGCGCTGTCTTGGGAGGCATCCTCATGGTCGCTGCTATTGTGGCCATGGCCGTCGCGGCCGCGGGAGCCGAAGACGGAAGCATTCCTTCAGATACCGGCGCCGCTATTGCAGCCGTCGGCGGTCTTGTACTGCTGTTAGCCAGCGCTATGACGCTGACCAGCACAGTTTTTCTTATGATGCTGTTTTACAAGATGTGGAGTGCCATTCAGGATGGACATGCCCGCACGACACCGGGTAAAGCCGTTGGATTTTTGTTTATCCCGCTTTTCAATCTCTACTGGGTTTTCCAGGTTTTATGGGGATTTTCAAAAGATTACAACGCATTTTTGCAGCGGCACCGCCTGCCGGTTCCACTTTTATCTGAAAACCTGTTTTTGTGGACTTGCATTGTACCGCTTATGGGAATGCTACCTGTGGTGGGATACTTTGCCCAGATTGCCGTGTTAGTGATGTATATTATGGTCATGAATGCGGCTTGCAATGCGATTAACGGCCTTGCGAATCTCCAACTGCAAACGCCGCAAACAGCGGCTGCGCCAACCCCAACGGTGAATCCTGTCGCGCCAAATCCTAATATGCCGGTTGAATAATCAATTGATTCATACAAGATATCCCCCTGCATGGAACTGGTTTCTGTGCGGGGGTATTTTTTTGCCATCGGCCTTCGCCCTTTGAGCTTTGGTCCGGGCAGAGGGGACTGAGGTTAAGGTTGAACCACCGAGGACGCTGAGGACACCGATTTTTAGAACCACTAATGAACACTAATACACACGAATTATAGGGCAATGGGTGGATTATAAAAGTCCACAGATTTCACGGATTCTCACAGATTTGGGGCATAGGGATGGAAATCACGGCGGGCTTTGCCCGCTGGATTGCTCTCCATCGGCCAGTGTGCTCGAAACTTTGTTTCTGTGCTACCGTCCGATTCCGACCAGTTCGGCTGCGCCGGGTGATTTCTGCGAGGCGTTTTTATGCTTTGCGTTTATCTCGCTGGGGGCACTGGCGGCGCTGAATAGCTGCCTTGCGGCAATATATCACAGGGAAACGCGTCGTGTCGCTATCGCTCCACGCTTTTGTGCGGAACCGCCTGTGACCAAAGCGGAATGTTTCGGGTGCGTTTTGTGTGCAAACCCCGGCAAAGGGCCTCCGGGGCTAAACGGGGGGAATGTCTTGCAAAATGGGGGGATTTTGCTATTATGCGGGGCATGGCAAAAGGGAAAGCTGTAAAACCGGATAAAAATCCCAGTATCAAGAATAAAAAGGCGTATCATAATTTTGAGCTGGTCGAGAAGGTCGAGGCGGGGATTTCGCTGCTGGGGACCGAGGTGAAGAGTCTGCGCGAGAAGAACTGCGACCTGGACGCCTGCTATGCACGGGTGGTCGGCAACGAGGTGTGGCTGATCGGCTGCAAGATCGCGCCGTATGACCGCGGCGGCTATACGAATCATGACCCGCTGCGAAAACGCAAGCTGCTGCTGCATAAGTCGCAAATCAAAAAGATCAAAACAAAGCTCGAACAGCGCGGGTTTACGCTGGTGCCGACGAAGATCTATTTTAATGATCGCGGGCTGGCGAAGGTGGAACTGGCGCTGGCGACGGGTAAGAAGCAGTATGATAAGCGAAAAAAACTGGTCGAACAGCAGCAGAAGAAAGATGTTCGGCGGGAGATGAAATATAGATAATTATGAATTTTGAATGTTGAATTATTAAATAAGGAATCGCCTTCGGCGATAGCTGTTTGAATAGATTCCTCGGCTGCGCTCGGAATGACGGGTTGGGTGGTTGGAATATTGTATTATTAATTGAAATCGTTTCTTGCATGGGTATGGGATTTAAACCATGAAGCTCATGAAGACCATGAAGTTTCTTATAATTTTATTCTTCATGCTCTTCATGGTAAATTATCCACATTAATCCATCGTTTAACAGTGGAGAACAAAATGGCAGACGAAGAAAAGAAAATTATTATTGACGAAGACTGGAAGACGCAAGCTCAAAAGGAAAAGGAAGAACTGAAAGAGGCCGAACAGCAAAAGGCTGAGGCGGGCGGCGATGAAGGGATGCCGATGCCGGAAGCGGATTTTGCGGGGCTGGTGAGTATGCTGGCAACGCAGGCGTTTTATGCACTCGGGCTGATTCGGCCGGAAGGTGCGGAAGATGCACCGGTCGAGCCGAACTTTGTCATCGCCAAGTACAACATCGATACGCTGGGGATGCTGGGCGAAAAGTGCAAAGGCAACCTGACCGATGATGAGCAGAAGATGCTGACGGATACGCTGGCGCAGCTGCGGATGCTGTTTGTTCAGTTGACGCAGGCCAAGCCGGAACAGGAATAGGCCGTGGGCAATATCCTTGATAAAATCATCGCTGACAAACGCGTTGAGGTGGCGGCTCAGAAAGAGCGACGGCCGCTGGAACTGGTCAAAGCAGATGCGGCAGGGATGGCTAAGTGCCGGAACTTTTATTCGGCCGTGACGAAGAAGCATCCGCGCGGGCTGAATGTGATCGCCGAGGTGAAGAAGGCGTCGCCGTCGGCGGGATTGATCCGGGCGGACTTTGACGCGGTCCAGATCGCTCAGACGTATGAGCAGTGCGGGGCGGATGCGATCAGTGTGTTGACCGATGAGAAATATTTCCAGGGGAAGCTGGAATATTTAACGGCAGTGAAAGAAGCCGTGGGGATTCCGGTGCTGCGGAAGGATTTTATTGTTGACGCGTACCAAGTGTATGAAGCGCGGGCGGCGGGTGCAGACGCAATTTTGCTGATCGCCGAGGCACTGGCGCCGGCGGATTTGATGGACCTGTTGATTCTGGCCAATGAGCTGACGCTGACGGTATTGATCGAGGTGCATGACGCCGATTCACTGTTGGCGGTGCGGAGTCTTGTTGGATTTCCGCAGAAGCATTACAGTGTGCTGGGCGTGAATAACCGTGACCTGACGACGATGCAGGTGGATATCAATAATACCGGGCGGCTGGCGGAACTGGTGGATCAGAAAAATGAGTTGATCGCTGAAAGCGGGATCAAGACGCGGGCCGATGTGGAGAAACTGATCCGCGTCGGTGTTGGCGGGGTTTTGATCGGCCAGACGTTGTGTGAGAGTGAGCGGATCGAGGATAAGTTCGGCGAGCTGTTTGGCTTAACGCATTAAACAGGAACCGCAGATTTCGCAGATTACACAGATACATTATAGAACCACGGATGTACACTAATAGACACGGATTATCATAATTAGGAATCGCCTGACGGCGATAGCTGTTTAAATAGATTCCTCGGCTTCGCTCGGAATGACAGGTCGCAACTCCGGAATGACGGGTTGCAGTTTGGGATGACGTTGACATTTACTTGAGAATCACACGTTATTATGGACATCGCTAATATTTTGATTTTGGTTTTGTTTGGGCTTGGGATGGGGCTGCTGGGCGGTCTGCTGGGGATCGGCGGCGCGGTGGTTTTGATTCCGACGCTGACGTTTTATCTCGGCGAAGACCAGCACCTGTACCAGGCGGCGGCGATGATCTGTATCTTTTTTGTGTCAGGGGCGGCGATGCTCGCGCATAAGAAGGCCAAGGCGATCTCGCGGCCGGTGCTGGTGCGGATGATTCCGGGGGCGATCGTGGGGATTGTCGCGGGGGTAGCACTGAGCAACAGTCCTTTGTTTGCGGGTAATCGGGATTATCTGCTGTCGCGGCTGTTCGGGGGATTTTTGGTGTATGTGGCGATCTATAACGGGATACGGATGTATCGGGCGGGTAAGGATGTGGACTTGCCGGGCGATGAGCCGCTACCGTCTGAGATGCAAACGCCGAATACGGTTTTGACGTGTCTGCTGGGGGCTTTTACAGGTGTGGCATCCGGGCTTTTGGGGATGGGGGCCGGGACGGTGGCAACGCCTTTGCAGCAGTTATTTTTGAAGTCGCCGCTGAAGCGGGCGATGAGTAATTCGGCGGTGCTGATCGTGTGCGTGTCGTGGCTGGGAGCGATTTATAAAAATGCCACGTTAGGCGAACATGGGATTGATTATGTTGAGTCGCTGAAAATCGCGATTTGTGTGATTCCGGGGGCAATTGTCGGTGGGCGGATTGGCGGGCACCTCATGCACGCCCTGCCGAAGACGCTGGTGCGGGCGGTGTTTATTGTGGTTTGTATTATCGCGGCGGTGAAGCTGCTGACGGTGTCGCCGACGTAATGGCGGTTTTACCATGAAGAACATGAAGGGCATGAAGTTTTTTAGAACCACGAATAAACACTAATACACACGAATTCTTTAGACGGGATTATCCGCCTTCGCTTTAGGAGCTACGGCGAGACAGGCGGGATATACAGAATTTTTGGGTACAGGGAGGAAATATAACCAAAGCTTCATCTTGTGAGGATTAATTCCGTAGCTTTCCAACATGGCTTTGTCATCATCGCCACACTCGATAAAATCCATGGCTTCAAAGTCATAATCATCATCCTCGTCCAGCGACTCTGCTAAGAAAATCAAATTCGAGTTTTTTTCGACAATATAAAGGTGCCCGTTTTCAAACGGCTGAAATTCGAATTCCAATCCATGGCCGATATAGTATTGGTGTTTGGGGAGGCCATTTTTGTCGAAGGCGGAGTTTGAGCTGATGGTTGCGCAACCGGTGAGCAGGAATGTTGACGTGATGAGTATGAGCAGTGTTTTTTTCATGGCGATCCCTTTTTTGCGTTTTTGTGTTTCATTATTTCGATAGCAGCAGTAATCTTTACATTGAGAACAAACCCCGGCAAGCGGGTTGCCGGGGCTAAACTTTTTGGTTATGTTGAAGCCTATTGAATAGTCGCGGTGAGAATCAGGAAGGTGACGGATTCATCATCCTGGACGGCGCCGGCGATGACGGGTTTGCCGGAGCGGAGGTTTACCACTCCTTCCCAGTCAAAGGAATAGGTTCTGGGCGGGCCGTAATCGGCTTCTTCTGCGAATGAAGCGGAAAATTCGTATTCCAGCCTAAGCCCCATATGACTCATCAAAGCTATTGCGCTGAATGTAGTTCCATTTTCGAAACCATCGTAGCTGACGGAATTATCAGTTTCGGTTTTGATGAAAATCGTATTTCGATTTTGAACGAGCGAACGGTGATTGTGCGTTGTGGTCACTTTGGCACCGGCGAGAATTCCGGCTTTTTTCGGGTCGGTCAGGCAGGCGGCGATTTTTAAGGGGGATATGCCGTCGGAGGAACCACCGATGGGCTTAACGCCCACTTCTGCCAGTGCTTTGGTGGAAACCCGGACGACAAACGCCTCGACCAGCACCGAGGTATTGGTGAACGGGTCGGCGGGTTTGGCGGCCTTGCGGACTTTTACAGCTTCCGCACTGAAACCGCTTGATACACAGACTGCACAGACTAACACGATAACGATACTTTTTTTGAATAACATTAGGGCCTCCTGTTTTGTGTCATATTAACTTATTCAAATTCACGAAAATGATGGTCGCCTTCGACAGGACATTTTGTTCCTTTTTTGGAAGGCATCGCACCACAATCAGCACACACTATAATTGAAGTGCCACTACTTTTTTTGAAGTGGTGATCACCTTCCACAGGGCATTTTGATGCTCGACCCGCCACGATACCACAGTCAATACAATAAATAACCGGGCCTCGAGCTCCACTCAACTTGTAGTCCGGTATCTGCTGACAGCCTGCGAGTGTTATCAGGAGGATGGTAATTGCGATGCCGTTTTTCATGGGTTCTCCTTTTTGAAATCTTATTCGAATGTGGTATTTGTGGGGTATTCGGTTTCAGGCGGGTTGGGCGGCTGAAATTGAGTGACCGTCTGATTTGTGGATGAGTTTTTCCATGCGACGATAATGGATTTGATGATTCCCCAGCCGATTAGTGCGGGAAGGACGCCGAGGATCGGCGGCAGTGTGAAATTGGCCTTACAGCCCAAAAAGATACCCGGTATGCCGAGCAGCAGGAATATTCCTCCCAGAACAATCGCCATGACCGCACAGATTTTGTCAAACAGATTCATTCGCATTGTGATACCTCCTTTTTCGTTTAGCGATATTTCATTTTCTTTAAGCGATTCCAAACAGTTGGCGGACATCGGGGCGGGTCAGGACTCGGTACTGCCAGAATGTCAAGGCAAACACAAGCACTCCCACCGCCAGGCCGATTTCCTTTCCGGTGTGGCCGACTTTTTGGCCAAAAACTGTCACGTCGAGAGGACCTGATACGCCCATGAGTATTATCACCACAACCGGCACCAGAATCAGGGCGATCCAGATAAAAACAAGGGCACAGGTTCGCCATCCGGGACGCAGGTTTAGCAAGCCCGGGCCAATGAACAGTCCCAACACGCCTAAGTTTAAATTGATCCGGCCATTCATCAGCGAGACGGCTACCTCTATGACGGAAAATACTCCGCTGATGATAAACAACCATGCAACAATTTTCAATGAAATCGGTATATCCGGCTTTGAATCCATCTATGAACCTCCTTATGGCATAAAAAATCCCGTGTCTGCTCTTACAGACGCGGGATTTTGGATTCTGTTACATGATTTTTTTGATTTTAGGCATCTATTTGCCTTTTCTCCTTTTGAATGAGGGGTGGCCGCAGTCCGGGGTGGTTGAGCCTCACCCCCTCCCCCCTTCGGGGTACTCCCCCTTTTCAGGGGGAGAGTTTTATGACTACTGGACGACTTTGGCGGAGAGGATCTCTACCGGTTCTGCGGGGACGTCGTCGTAGTGGCCCTGGCTGGTTGTTTTGACGGCGGCGATCGCGTCCACCACATCGAGCCCATCGATGACCTTGCCGAAGACGGCGTAGCCGATGCCGCGGGGTGATGGATCACGGAAATCGAGGAAGTCGTTGTCGGCGTGGTTGATGAAGAACTGGCTGGTGGCACTGTCCGGGTCGGCGGTGCGGGCCATGGCGAGTGTGCCGCGTTCGTTCTTGAGGCCGTTGGCCGCTTCGTTGACGATGGGGTCGTTATTCGGCTTGGAGTTGAGGTCTTTGTCCATGCCGCCGCCCTGGATCATGAAGCCGCTGATGACGCGGTGAAAGACGGTGCCGGCGTAGAAGCCGTCGTTGACGTATTCGACGAAATTTTTGACTGAGATCGGGGCCGCTTCGTCATCGAGTTCGATGAGCAGGTCGCCGAGGGTTGTTTTCATTTCTACTTTGGTATTGGCCATGTTTGTCTCCTGATTCGAAACCGCGGATTACGCGGATTAACACAGATTACTAATTTATAAAAACCGCTAATGCACGCAAATTAACGCTAATGAAGGGGCAGCAGTGTAGTGTTGTCACATATTAGCGACCGCTGCAACCGCAGCCAGTCTTGGGAGCTTCGGCAGCGGGCTTTACGGGTTTGGCGGCTTTCTTGCTGCCGCAGCCGCAGCCAGTCTTGGGAGCATCGGCCGCGGGCTTGTCGGATTTTTTGCTGCAACCGCAACCTTGTTTCGGACATTTCTTGGTGCAGGTTTCTTTGCTCGGACACTTATCACAGTCTTTTTTGCACTCGGCCTGCTTGTCGCAGGTTTTAGCACAGCCGCAGCCCTTTTTGGCAACTTTGCAGCATTTACAATCTTCGCCGCAGCACTTGCCGTCTTTGCAGCAGGTGCAGTCTTCCTTGGTGCATTTGCCGTCTTTGCAGCAAGAGGCTTTCTTCGGACAGTTCTTGGTGCAAGTTGCTTTGTCGGGGCACTTGTCGCAGTCTTTTTTGCATTCAGCCTGCTTGTCACAGGCTTTAGCACAGCCGCAGCCCTTCTTGGCGGCGTCGGCTGACTTGCAACACTTGCCGTCGGTGCCGCAGCAGGCGCCGGCTTTTTTGTTGGCGACGGTGACGGATTTGATGGTAACTGTTTTCACAGGTACATCGCCGGGCTTGCGAGTGGCGCCGGCGGCGATGGCATCAACCACATCCATGCCTTTGACGACCTTGCCGAAGACGGCATAGCCGATACCGCGAGGGGAAGGATCACGGAAATCGAGAAATGTATTATCCACATGATTGATAAAGAACTGGCTGGTGGCGCTGTGCGGGTTACCGGTGCGGGCCATAGCGATGGTGCCGCGTTTGTTTTTGAGGCCGTTGGAGGCTTCATTTTTGATCGGGGCCTTGGTGGGCTTTTTCTGCATGTTCGCGGTCATGCCGCCGCCCTGGATCATGAAGCCCTTGATGACACGGTGGAAGATGGTGTCGCTGTAGAAGCCATCCTTGGTATAGGACAGGAAATTTTTGACGGTGACCGGGGCCTTTTCGGCGTTCAGTTCGACCCAGATGTCACCTTTGCTGGTGGCAATCTTGACGACCGGATTTTTGGCGGTTTCGGCGGCCTGGACGAAGCTCATGACTGAAAATACGCACAGTACGGCTAATAAAGCGATTCGTTTCATTTTCAACTCCTGTTGTCTTGTATTGTTGTTTGCATTTTAAAAACGGCCTGTATTTTACCGTCGATGGGTGGAGATGTCAAAGATAACCACGGAAGACATGGAATGGCACGGAAAGATAATGATTTAACCGCCGAGGACACTGATGACACCGATTTTTGACAGGATTAACGGGATTAACACGGATTTAGGGCACAGGGGGGGGGAAATCAGTTCGGCTGCGCCGAAGTGATTTTGTTGGAATGTATAATGTGAATTGCTTTTCAGCTTGCTTTGGGTTTTCGGGAGAATTTGAATACGGCCCAGGAGATTCCTATTGCTGAGGCGATGCCGAAGAGGGCTGTGGCGACGTCGGGCCACCAGACGGTGCGGCCGAAGATGGGACTGGTGCCTTTGATGAGAGCCAGCAGGAGTAATGGGACCGCGGCGGCGTAGGCGAGCCAGCGGGAGGTGCCGATTTTGACGGGGGTATAGCGTTCGGCGTGCTGAATCCAGATGAGGGCGAAGGCGGTGTAGGCGGTCAGGTGGAAGGCGGTGTTAAAATAGTACTCCGGGTACAGCGTCAACAGGCTGGACAGGTTGGAAACGACGAAGACAAAGACTGCCGAAGCGGTCAGCAGGGATGACCAGAAGCCAAAAAATGACAGGATGCCGAGAGCAAGGGCGATACCGAATAAATTGGCGATGAAATCGAGGACTTCCGGGTTGCGTCCGACAAAGCCCTGCAAAAATTCATCGGCGGCTCCATAAGCCGTCACGACCGCGAGTAAAATCCAGATTTTTTTACGTTTCCAATTGACTTTTTGATAAGGGCTGATGGCAAACCAGATGAGGAAAGCCAAGGCAAAGTAGGCCATGACGTGCATGGTTTTGTCGCTCATGCCGCTTTGTTTGGCAATCGTCCGCACGGGGGTATGGGTCAAATAAAAAATGACCGGCCAGTAGATGCCGAGGGCGATGAGGACTGATTTGTGGCGTCGTAATAGTTTCATATTTTGATCAAACCGACCCGTGATCGGCTTGAAATATTAAAATGTAAACATCAAATAATTAAGGAATCCCGCCCCGGATCGGTGTCCGGGGTGACAATACTGCGCCGGGATAGCTGTTTAAGTTACTTGCGGGCGAGACGCCCGCGTTCCCATTTTTTATCGGCAAAAAACACTGCCGGCAAGACTGGAAAACTGAGAAAATTCATCCCTTTCTCGGTGGACGAAGCACCACCCTACACCTAAAAATTCTGCTCCGGCGGGGTTGTCGGCGTATTGGGATACGGGTTTATCGGTGCGGGCGGGTCGGTTGGGGCTGTCGGCGGATTCATCATGCTGGGAGCAATTTCGTTCTCGGGCGGCGGAAAGACGTTGAACCGCGGGCCGAACTGGGCAAAGAAAATGGCTGAATAGGCTCGACGCCAGACCAGCAGCGGCAGCAGCGCTACAGTGCCGATATAGGGAATCATGAAGATAATGCCGATGCCGCACATGCAACAGGA
Source organism: Sedimentisphaerales bacterium (assembly GCA_028282905.1). Lineage (GTDB taxonomy): Bacteria > Planctomycetota > Phycisphaerae > Sedimentisphaerales > Anaerohalosphaeraceae > 4572-13. The sequence goes on from JANQGW010000008.1 coordinate 40,798, forward strand.
GCCCATGATAATCATCATTGTCATGGCTCCCAAGGCAAGCCCGACGACAATGATAAACAGTAAATACAGGATAAATTCGCTCAGATTGGCTTTGGCGAGTTTCCAGAACCGACGCCAGCCTTCGGTCACCGTATCTCCATTAACAAACATGACGGGAACGACGAAATCAATCGTCAATGTTTTGATGACACCGAAAACCAAGGCTACCACGGCAAATACCAACCCGATCAAAACCGCTGTGATGATCGGTGTGGGGGTAATTGTTTTGAATTCTGATTGTATCAATGGTTTCATTATAAAAAAAAGCGGTGTCGCCAGTGCCAGGGCTATGATCGCAAAGCTGGATCCCAATAGCAGTCGAAATCGAAACAGGCTGTTGGCCTGTCGGGCGTAGCGTTTCCATGGATAAACCACTTCGCCTTTGTTGTGGGCGACGCAGTGCAGGAACATGAACTGTCCGCGGCTTCTGAGCCAGGTGAACACGACTACCAGCACGATGACGACCAATGCCACACCGATCACGATGCTGAGAATGAGGGGGAGGTTGGCGAGCATTTCTTCTTTGAAAGAGTGGAATTCCTGCTGGAAGTCGCCAGTGCCGGTACCTCCTCCGCCACCTCCGCCACCACCGCCGCTATAATTGAAATTGCCACCTCCACCTTCACCCAATGTAGCCAGCCAGGCACCGAAGCCGATGGCGAACCATTTGCTGAGATCGAATGGACGAAAGAGAATTTTCTGGGTTTCTTCGATGGCCGCGGCGACCGGTTCGATGATACTGATCTTTCTGGGCTGGGTTTCCATGTAACGGCTCCTGTTTTTAAATTCTCCCTGATTATCCGCTCTTTCGAGTACTTATAGCAATTTGACAACATTCCTGAGAGATGTCAAACTGCCAAGCTAAACGCCAATCCATTCTATATCGCACTGGATGCCGGATTAAATCCGGCATGACAGACACACGCCATTATTGATGCGACGAGCAATACAACCGTTCTGCTAAGACTGATCACAGGGCCGACGCATCGTGTCGCTATCGCTCCACGCTTCTGTTTCAATTACTTGCGGGCGAGACGCCCGCGGTCCCATGTTATACCGGACGCACGGGGACGTTGTGCTGTTGCAGAAATTCTTTGGTTTCCCTGATCGTATAGGTTCCGTAGTGGAAGATCGAGGCGGCCAGGACAGCGTCGGCCTTGCCGGCGTCGAGGACTTCTGTGAGCGATTCAAGGGTACCGGCCCCGCCGGAGGCGATGACGGGAATATTGACCGCTTCGGCGACCGCGCGGGTCAGCTCGATATCATAGCCGGCCTGGGTGCCGTCGGCGTCCATGCTGGTCAGGAGAATTTCGCCAGCGCCGAGCTGCTCGGCCTGCTGTGCCCATTCGATCGCGTCGATGTCGGTCGGTTCTGAGCCGGCCTTGACGGTGACGTGCCATTTGCCGGTAGTATTGGGTGTGCGGCGGGCATCGATGGCCAGCACGACGCACTGGGAGCCGAACCGCTCGGCGGATTCACGCAGGATATCGGGATTTTTAACCGCGGCGGTGTTGATCGAGCATTTGTCCGCCCCACTGCGCAAGAGGATGCCGATTTCGTCGGCTTTGGTGATGCCGCCGCCGACAGTGAAGGGGATAAAGACATTGGCGGCAACTTTTTCCACCAGATCGACAATCGTTTTATTGGAACGCAGGGTCGCGGTGATATCGAGGAAGACCAGTTCGTCGGCGCCTTCGTCGCTGTATTTTTTGCCCAGTTCGACCGGATCGCCAGCGTCGCGGAGGTTCAGGAAGTTGACACCCTTAACGACGCGATTGTCTTTGACGTCCAGGCAGGGAATGATTCGTTTGGTCAGCATGTCAATTCCTCCCGGCAGATGGAGACAAAGTTTTTGAGGACTTGCAGGCCGTCGTTGGAGCTTTTCTCCGGATGGAACTGCGTGCCGTAGATATTGCCCTTTTCGACAGCGCCGGTGAGTGTGATGCCGTACTCAGTGGTGGCGACTTTGGCGTCGGGATCGTTGACCTGTGCGTAGTAGGAGTTGGCGAAGGCGAAGTGTTTGCCGTCACCGAGGGTGTCGAACAGGCTCATGCTGTCGGCGAATTTGACATAGTTCCAGCCCATGTGCGGGATGGTCAAGTCCATATCCGTCGGGATGGGGACGACTTTGCCGCCGATGAGGCCGAGGCACTGGTGGGTGCCCATCTCATGGCTTTCGTCAAAGAGCAGTTGATAACCGACGCAGATGCCAAGCAGAGGTTTGCCGGAGAGGGTTTCCTGCTTTATAACCTCAGCAATCGGGGCGACTTTTTCCATGGCATAGCCGCTGGCACCGACGCCGGGAAGAATCAGGCCGTGGGCCTTTTGGATGATTTCCGGGTCGCAGCTGACGGTAATATCCGAGCCGATATAGCGAAAGGCGTTCGTGACGCTTCGCACGTTTCCAACACCATAATCAATGATAACGAGCATTTTTTCTCAATGAATAATGATTAATGTCGATATTGTCATCCCGACCTCCGAGCCGGGACCTCACTTATAAATGTCTGGATGCCGGGTCAAGCCCGGCATGACAAATATGTGGGGATTATAGTGGATTGGGGCGGATTTCTCAATGCTGAACCTATAAAATGCCCAAAGATTACAGAAATGTAGACTCTGAAACTCTTATTAGATAGAAGAATGAAGCCAACAACTCTTTACGCACATAGCTAAATATCAAAGAAATATAATTTGTATTGCTCTTTTAAACGAAAACCGCATTTTTCCGCCAGGCACTTTGAAGCTATGTTCGTATCCATACATTCCCAGGACACAACCTGATTATTTTCACTTAGTGTATTCAGATACTGATTCACGAGTGCGTTGGCATACCCTTTCCTTTGGTGATGCGGCAGCGTTTCAATATCCGGACTATGCCTGTCCTTATAAACAAAGCCGGAAATACAAATGCCGGCGATTTCGTTTGAGTCAACTAAACAAAAGCCTACTCCCCTGTCTAAAAATAGTTCAACAGAATTCCAGAATAATTCAATCTTAGAACTCAAGTAATCAATATTGCCCATCCCGCTTGAAAGCAAGTCTTTGTCAATCTCACAAATGCTGACTGTCTCTGGAACGACATTGCTGACATGGCCTCTTTTAGATGGCTTAAAAGAATAAATATTCTGCATACCAAAGTCTAATTCTCTATTGCCGAAAAGGACTGGGAATACACTGGTCCACGCTTCATGTGAGCAACTGAATTCAAATGCGTGATATCCTTTTTCCTTCAATTCGGGAATGATTGTTTTATCCAAAGCAGGTCTAAACAAATCTTGAAAACGAGAGCTTTTCTCGTTGCCAACAAGATAAAAACCTTCCATGCTACTGGAATAAATAAGGGCAGTCTGTATATTGTGAATATCGTCAACAAAAATTCTGCATGGATGATGCCCTACCAACAAAGCATTGATCTCCATACTCAGATAATCTTCATCGATCAATGATGATAGCTTCTTTTTATCCTCAGCATTTATTACTTCATACAGCATGACTCAACTCCTAACTCGTAAGCATCTATTTTAGGAAAAACCTTCATAAAAATCGAGTTCGAAGCGCTGATAAATCAAAATACACTATGCCTTAATTGTGAATCCATCAAAAGATGACGGCTACAGGCCGAGCAGTTGGATGGCGAGGCCGGAGAGGCAGATGACGGCGCCGGCGGTGGCGTGGGTGTAGCGCTCGAGGCGGCCAAGTTTGGCAAAGGAGACGCCCCAGGCGGTCATCATGACAATGGCCATCATGGTTGCGATGGTTACGAGAGAGAATACGGCGGCGACCAGGGCCATTCCGAAGAAGCTGGATTCGGCGGCCGGGTACATCAGAATCGGAATCAACGGCTCGCAAGGGCCGAAAACAAAGATGGTAAACAGAATCCACGGGGTGATATTGGGACTTTTTTCATCGTGGACATGTGCGTGGTCGTGTGTGTGGGTATGTTCGTGTTCATGGGCTCCTTTGCCGCCGTGTGAATGGATATGGGTGTGGGGTTTGTTGCGGATCGCACGGTGGATACCCCAGAGAAAATAGGCAAATCCGAAGCCGATCAGCAGCCAGGCGGCAATCGAGCCGCGGAAGGCCTCAAAGGCATTCAGTTTCATGACCTGGATGCCGACGAAATAGCCTATCAGGCCGAGAATGACTGAGCTGAGGACGTGACCAAGGCCGCAGAGGAAGGTGATCTGGGCGGTTCGGGTCAGTGACCACTTGCGGGCGCGGCCCATCATGATAAACGGCAGGTAGTGATCCGGGCCGAGTGCGGTGTGAATCAGTCCAATTGAGGCGGCGGTGCCGCAGAGTACCAGAATGTTTGAGTCCATTGTCAGGCCTTTTTCAGTTCGAAGTTATCAGCTACCACTATTGCGCATAATATTTACCAAAACGTGCTACTGTGATTATAATACCCCCTGCTTGTGTGCTTGTCAAGAGTAATTAATGATTACTGAACTAACAGTGCGACGAGGACACGAAGTTTTTTTTAGAACCACGGATGGACACGGATTAACACTGATTAGCTCAGATTGGAGCACTGGGAGGGAAATCGGCGCGGGCTTTTGCCCGCGGGGCTGATCTCCACCGCCCGGTTTGCTCGAAACTTTGTTTCTGTGCTACCGGGCGATTGCGATCAGTTCGGCTGCGCCGAAGCGATTTCTGCGGAGTCCCGATTTTCCTTTCTTGCCGGAAGTCGAAAATTTTCACCTTACCGCTCAAAAGCAATTATTAGAGCTATCCTTTTAGCTTAGAAGTCTATCTGGAGGCGGAGGCCGGCTGTGATGGCGTCGGAGGTGGTGGTTCCGCCGGGATTGATTAGGTACTGGATGTCCGGGGTCAGGTGGATCGTGTCCGAGACTTCGATGCTGTAGTAGGCTTCGATGACGCCTTCGTGGTCCTGTGTGTAGGTGGTTGAGGCGCCGTCACTGAAGTGGGCGTTGGCGTAGCCGAGGCCAAGGACATCATTGTCGCGGCCGTCGATGAGGCCCTGGTACTGGGCGCCGACACTGTAAAAATGCTCCAGGTCGTTGCGTTTGTCTTCGGCGTAGCCGTAGCGGACAAACACGCCGAGGCCCTGAGTGTCTTCGGGGTCGTTATTTTCTTTGGTGAGCATCTGGTCGGCACTGATGTAAAAGCCGGTGTCATCGCGGTATGATCTGGACGCATCGGAATTTGCCTTGGGCTGCGGGTCGTTCCAGAGGCCGGCTCTGTAAGTTCCGAGCAGGTCGCCGTTGGGGGATTCAATCGCGGTGGTGACGCCGGTTTCGACGATGTAGAAGAAGTAATCTTCGTCGTGGAAGGTGGTGCGGAAGCCGGTTTCGCGGCCGTCAGCCTGTGCATCGGCGATGCCGCCCATAAGGTACCAGTTGTCGGAGAGGTTGTAAGTCAGAATCAGGCCCAGACTGTAATCGGGGAAGGGAACGGCGGCGTTGTTGACCAGTGCGCCGTTGAGGAACTGGGTTGCTTCGTCGTTGGCGTAGGCACTCGCGTCGAAGAAGCCGGAGAAGTCAATCTTACCGGCGGTCAGGGTCAGCGTGTCGGACAGGGGTAATTCGTAGAACAACTCGACGATGTCCAGCGAACGGTTGCCGATAGCGTCGGCGTTGACGCCGAAGGTGCTGCCGACACCGATACCGTCGATGCCTTCGGAATCTGTCCAGCCGCCTTCGCCGTGGATGTAGAGCGTACCCTCGATGCCCAGCAGGCGATGGAGGTCGGCGGTGAGTTCAAGGTCGTAGCTGCCGGCGAATTCACCCTTGCGGTCGTTGGTGCTCAGACCGCCTTTGACGTTGCGCTGGTAAATATTAGTGACACCAAAGCCCATCTCAATGCCGCTGTCGCTCAGTTCGTCTCGCCATGTGCCCTGTTCGGCTTGGACATTGATTGACGTTAGTACCAAAATAATTGTCAAAAAACCGTTTTTCCAGCCTAAATTACGCATCATTGCCTCTCTTCTTGCGCATAATATTTTAATTTTCGTGCTACTATAGACTTTTTGACGTCTTCCGTCAAATTTAATCTTATTGAGATTTTATTTTGATTATTCGCTATGGTGTTTCAGAAAAATATTGAATCCCGCCCCGGATCAAGTCCGGGGTGACATTACTTCGCTCGGAATGACATGTGCCGAGTCTTTGGGAGAGTCGCTGTTATCAAAATTCATTTCCATTGGGCATTCGCTGCATTTTTGGTCACAGGCGCAGCCGGATTTTCCATCGGCCTGTTTGGTGAACATACGAACGAGGCCGGCTACCGCGAGGGCTACTATGATAATAACAATGACAATTTCCATCGTGGATTCTCCTATGTGATAAACAGGCGGCCAATTTGGTAAACAACCACTGTAATGATATAGGCAACCATTGTCAGGCCGCCAAACTGGAACAAAGCCCATTTCCAGGAATTCGTCTCACGCCTGCAAACCGCCAGTGTGGCGACACACGGAGCGCTGATGAGGCAGAACAGCATGATGCAGAAGCCCTGAAGAGGTGTGTAGTTTTCGGCCAGCTTTTGACGCAGAGTTGTTGATTCTTCATCGGTTTCGCCCATAGAATAAACAATTCCCAGCTGTGAAACAAAGACCTCTTTGGCAGCCAAGGCGCCTACCAGCGCAGTCCCGATTCGATAATCAAAGCCCATCAGCTTGATGGCCGGTTCCATTCCGGCACCAATGCGTCCGGCCACGGAATGCCGCAATTCTGTCTGCTGCGCCTCGTACTCTGAAAGTCCGACTAATTCCGTCTCCGAGACTTTGGGGTAGCTGGTCAAGGCCCACAGGACAATGGAAATGAAAAGAATGACCGTTCCGGCTTTTTTCAAGTAGAGCCAACTTCGCTCCCACATGTGAATCATCAGGCCGCGTAGTGTGGGCATCCGGTATGGCGGCAGTTCCATCAGAAACAGACCGGTGTCGCCCTTGAGCAGTGTTTTGCGCAGGATAAAGGCCAGAATAATCGCCAGCAGAATCCCGATAACATAAATCAGCCACATCATCAGGCCGTGCAAATGGGATGCAAAGAACGCGGGAATAATCAAGGCGTAGATCGGCAGCCGTGCACCACAACTCATCAGCGGCAACACCATAATCGTCGCGAACCGGCTTTTTCGGTCTTCCAGAATCCTCGTGCCCATGATCGCCGGAATGGAACAGCCGAAGCCGATCACCATCGGGATGAAGCTGCGGCCGTCGAGGCCGATTTTTTTCATAACGCGGTCCATGAGGAATGCCGCACGGGCCATGTAGCCGGAATCTTCGAGGATTGCAATCGCCAGAAACAGCAGGATAATATTGGGCAAAAAAACTACGACACCGCCAACACCGCCAATGATGCCGTCCACCAGCAGCGAATGCAGGGCGCTGTCGGTGCCTTCCGGCCAGAAACCAGAAATGAAACCGCCCAGCCACTCAAAACCGGCCTCGATATAGCCCATGAACGGGTCGCCTGCCCAGAATGTCAGCTTGAAGACCAGGTACATCAGACCAAAGAAAATCGGCAGGCCAAGGACGCGGTTGAGCAGCAGTTTATCGACCCAGTCGCTCATATTGTGGCGGGTTTCGACAGTTCGGATGACGGCCTGTTCATAGACACCGGAGATGTAACCGTAGCGTTTTTCGGCGACGAGGATTTCGGGGGTGTCGCCGTAGAGTTTTTCCAGGTGCTCGATGGAGGCGACAGCGGCTTCGAGGACTTCGGGGCTGTGGCCCTTGTCGAGAATTTCTTTGTCCTGTTCGAGGAGTTTGAGGCTGAGCCAGCGGGCACCGTATTTTTTGGCGAGGGTGTGTTCCTGGCAGACCAGCGGCATGACTTTTTCCAGTTCTTTTTCAATGTCGTCGCCGTAGTGAATCGCGGCATCTTTCGGTGCAGCATCGCCCTTTTCAACCTGTTCGATAATCGTATCGAGCAGATTGTTGATGCCGACACCTTTGGAGCCGACAGTGCTGATAACGCGGGCATTAAAGAAACGCCCGATTTTTTCCTGATCGAATTTGAAGCCCTGCTTTTCGGCCAGGTCCACCATGTTCAGTGCCAGAATGAGCGGCACTTTCAATTCGACCAATTGGGTGGCCAGATAGAGATTACGCTCGAAATTGCTCGCATCGACAATATCGACAACGACATCGGGATGTTCGTCGATGATAAAATCGCGTGCGACGACTTCTTCGATGGAGTGGGCGGTTAAGCTGTAGGTGCCCGGCAAATCCACAAACCGGATGTCATAGCCTTTATAGGTGCGGGTGCCCTCTTTGCGTTCGACGGTAACGCCGGGATAATTGCCCACGTGCTGTCGGGCGCCGGTCAGGGCGTTAAAGATGGTCGTCTTTCCGCTGTTGGGGTTGCCGGCTAATGCGACGGTCAAGGTTTTACGCGACATTGATGTCTCCAGAGAAAAAGTTAATTGCAGCTAACTTTCATTTTAAAAAATTATGACGGCTGCACTTCAATGCAGGCGGCTTCGTCTTTTCGGATCGACAGGTGGTAACCTTTAACTTTGACTTCAATCGGATCGCCCAGCGGAGCAACACGTTCGACTTCGATAATCGAGCCGCGGCTGACGCCCATTTCGACGAGTCGTTTGGTGGCGGAGGCTTTGCGATTGATCTTTTTGACGACGCATTTTTCGCCGACGGGGACATCGGCCAGGCACATTTCAGCTTGCTGAATCATTTCCTGATTTCCCTTTAAACTGCTTGATTTGTTGTCGATACAGGCCTGGCAGTCGTTGAAGGCCTTGGCGGTATCCTGATAGCAATGTTGACGATAATGCTGCAGCCAGTCGTCGCCGCAGCGTGGGCAGGCCTGGACGAATTCGGCAAAGGTGACCAGTCGGTCGATCAGTTCGTCCGGAATGACGTGTTCGGCCTTGCAGGCGCCGTCTTCGGCGATGTCCGGTGAGGCGCCGAGAATGTCGACGAAAAAGTCTTTAAGTACCTCGTGCTTGCGGATGATCTGTCGGGCGGCGGCCGTTCCCTGATCGGTCAGGGTAATCACTTCGTAGGGAGCGTAGTTGATGTAGTTTCTCTCGGCCAGTGCCTGCAGGGCACCGGTGACAGAACCGGCTTTTACGGACAATTTTGCCGCGATGTCCTTTGCGCGGACACCGCCTTTTTCGGAGACGATTTCAAAAATCGCTTCCAGATAATCTTCCAGACTGGCGCTTAATTTTTCTGTCTGACCCATTGTGACCTCACAACGTCAACACTTTTATTATTAGCAGGGATGTAAAATATAAGCCTTGCCTAACTTTTGTCAAGACCCGATTGTATTTTTTGTGATTTTTTTCGCAAAAGCCCTTTCTGAAGATCTGCTTCAAAACCAATAACCTTCTCTAAAAAAAGACTTTACATTCCATCCAAGATAATTCACAATAAGCACAATGAAACCAAAAAGAATAGTCATTCAAGACTTGACGAGGATAGAAAATGAGCCAACTTGAGCGTGTCGGGGTTTCGCTGGATAAGGATTTATTGTCGCAATTTGATGCGTTAATCGCTTCGCAGGGGTATTCGAATCGCTCGGAGGCGATCCGGGATTTGATTCGTGAGCAGCTTTCGCAGGAGCAGTTGGCAAAGCCAAAGACGCAGGCGGTGGCGGGGATTTTTCTGGTGTATGACCATCACAGCAGCGAGCTGACCAATAAACTGACGGAGCTTCAGCATCATCATTTATTGCATGTGATCGCCTCGACGCATATCCACCTGGATCACCATAATTGCCTGGAGGTGATTTTTCTGAAGGGAACGGTGCAGGAAATCCAGGAATTGGGCGACCGGATGGCGGCGCTGCGCGGGGTGAAGCTGAGCCGAACGACGATGATGGCGACGGAGGAAAATTGATGATTGATGAATGATTATTGATTATTCTGTGGGATTCAGCAAACAAAGCGAGATGACATTTCCAGACAGGATTAACAGGATTTTTTGAGTGCGTAAAAAAACAGGAGGCAGCAGCTATGAAAAAAAGTGTGTGGATAGTACTGATTTGCCTGGGCGGATGTCTTTGTGCGGGTTTCTTTTCATTCAGATTTAGAAATAAGGAGGTTTCTTTATATAATGATGCCGGTTGGGGGCAGGGTAAATTAAAAGCTTCTGAACGATACTATTATCAGTACCGATACAGAGAGATCATGGATCGCTGGCGTGATCTGACATGGAACCACAAAAGTGACGGAGAAGGACGGCTGGGGGCGGATTACCAGGTCTATCTTCATATTGACCTCGACAAAGAAGCACTCTGGCTGGAAGAAAACGGGCAGGTTCGGCCGGCAGACTACATGGAACTGCCGGGCAATATGACATGGCATTTTCATCATCTTACTGAAAACGCCGTAACAAAATTGCCCAATAAAGTGTACTTAAAATGCCGGGGCGAGTATACCGACCGGTTGACCCCGGAATTGTTTTACCTGATCGGCAATGGAAGAGGGAATGACCATTGCAGTTTTTCAATTGAATCGGCAAACGGTAATAGAGGTTACGGCTCAGGCCCCGGACCGACAATTAAACCCCTGGGGGAAAGACGCACCGAGCAAGGGAAGGAATTATACGGTTCCATTCTTATGAGCGACGAGGAAATCAAAAACTCTCTTAAAAAAAGAGACTCCGCCCCGCTGCCGACCTTCGACGAAAAATCAGTGAATTGGCGGTCGGCATTCAAAAAACTCTACCAGCAAATTGAGATACACGCTGACAGCCATGAATATGATCTGCGCAAAATTGAATGCCAATGGGCCGATGACTTAACAGCAGTCCTGATTAAGGCCGACTGCGAAGGACAGGAAAGCCGCCTCGACTTCCTGCCTTTTCGATGGGCTAAAAGCAACAGATCAGATGCGGAGTTTTTGTTCAAAGCTGACCACCTTGGTGAAGGCGTCTGGTACACCAAGAGCTATCCATTCCATGACTGGACAAGACTGGGGGGTAATTTTCCTGATATTGAATTTCTTGTTCATGATTTTAAGGCATTGAATACAGCGGAACAGCAGCAATGGATTCAGCAAGGCCGACGCAAGCAATCCATTCAAATGCAGCCCGGGTCGCCATGGAAAGCAACCCTTTCGGACGGCAGCATTGTTCATTTTCTTGGGGTTCACACCGGCTCTTTGGCAGGCGGACAATGGTGGGGGCCGGACGGCAGCACGCTGGAGACTCATCCTATTTTCTATAACAAATTTCCCGGACAAAACAACGGCTGCCACATACTCCTCGGAATCAAATGGGCCGACGGAACAATAAGCAGCAAACTGAAGTCCTATTTTGACGACAGATCAGCAGCAACACAATCCAGAGGCGGACGGCATGGTGAATATGAGATTTTAAGTATACAATATTCTCCTCATAAGCCGCAAACGCATGTTGCGATGAAACAACTGATCAGCATAAACGGCGGCAAAGAAGAAACGATTATTTTCAGCAATATCTCACTGTCGGCAGGCAATGACTACGGCTTTGAAATTCGGACAGGTGAATAATTGATTATTGATTATTTTTGCGGATTTGGGCGATGGTTTGGATGGTGGTTTTTATGGTTTGGGTTAGGGTTGCGTAGTCTTTGGCGGTGAGGATTTCTTTGGTGATGAGTTTGGAGCCGATACCGGCGCAGACGATGCCGGCGGAGAACCATTCGGTGAGGCTTTCGGTAGTCGGCGCGACGCCGCCGGTGGGCATCAGTTCGGTCCAGGGCATTGGGCCTTTGACGGCTTTGACGAAAGCGGGGCCGCCGACCTGGGCACCGGGGAAGATCTTGCAGATCTCGACACCGAGACGATGGGCCTGCTGGATTTCGGTGGCTGTACCACAGCCGGGGCAATAGGGAATCTTTCGGGCGTTACAGACAACCGCTGTTTCCTCATCCAATACGGGACCGACGACAAAATCGGCTCCGGCGTTGATATACAATGCCGCGGTCGGTGCATCGCAGATGGAACCGACACCCAGAATAAGATCGGAACGCACTTCATCCCGCCAGGCGGCGAGTTGTTTAAAGACATCGACGGCCCGGTCACCACGGTTGGTAAATTCAATGGCGCAAGCACCGCCGTCAGCGCAGGCGGCGACGATGTTCTTGACCACGTCAATGTCCGGGTGGTAAAAAACCGGAATGAGGCCGATGGTTTTCATCGCTGACAATGTTTCAAGTCTTGTGTGTTGGGCCATTTTTATGTCCTTTCTTATTCAAACCAATCTGCGGCTCGGTTTCATATCAAAAATCAAAGTGCAAAATGCAAAATTATGGAATCCCGGCTGCGCCGGGATGGCTGTTTAAATAGATTCCTCGGCTTCGCTCGGAATGACATGCTTTGTTTATCAAAATCGTTTCCACTATATTGCTCTCAACATCTAGATTCCCGCCTTCGCGGGAATGACAAAATATACGATGTAATCATATTAACGGGCGATTCTTGCGCTGGCGCCGGCGACGAGGCGCTGTACTTCTTTCAGACTTGCCGTGGTGGTGTCGCCGGGAGTGGTCATTGCCAGTGCGCCGTGGGCAGCGCCGTAGTTGACGGCCTCAGCGGGCGGCTTGCCTTCCAAGAGTGCGTAGATCAGGCCGGAAGCGAAGCTGTCGCCGCCGCCGACGCGGTCGAGGATTTCCAGATCTTCTCTCAGTGTCGCATCGTAAAACTGGCCGTCGGCGTAGAGGATTGCTCCCCAGTCATTTTTGGTGGCGGTTTTGGCATTTCTCAGGGTTGTCGCAACGGCTTTGAAGTTTGGAAATTCTTTCACAGCTTCGGCAATCATTTTCTTGAAGTTTGTCGGATCGAGTTTGGAGCAGCCTTCGTCGAGGCCTTCGACTTGAAAGCCGAGGGCGGCAGAGAAGTCCTCTTCGTTGCCAATCATAACATCAACCAGCGGCGCGATTTGTCGATTGATCTGCATTGCTTTTTCCTTGCCGCCGATATCGCTCCAGAGTGAGGGGCGATAGTTCAAGTCATAAGAGATTATGGTACCGTGCTTTTTGGCGGCAGTCATGGCTTCGATCACCGCTTCGGGCGTTGTTTCGGACAGCCCGGCGAAGATGCCACCGGCGTGGAACCAGCGGACGCCGTCGGTGCCGAAGATGGTTTTCCAGTCGATGTCGCCGGGCTTGAGCTGTGAGGCGGCGCTGTTGGCGCGATCCGAACAGCCGACGGCTGCGCGAACACCGAAGCCACGTTCGGTGAAGTTGAGGCCGAGGCGGCTGGTGCGGCCGATGCCATCGAACGGTACCCAGCGGACATAGTCGAGGCTGACGCCGCCCTGAAAGAGCAAATCTTCCAGCAGACGCCCTACCGGATTATCGACGATGGCGGTCACCACGGCCGCGCGTTTGCCGAAGCAGCGTTTGAGACCACGGGCGACATTGTACTCGCCGCCGCCTTCGATGACTTTGAACTGTCGCGTCGTGTGGATACGTCCTTCGCCGGGGTCAAGGCGCAGCATGATCTCGCCCAGTGAGAGGATGTCGTATTTGCATTCTGATTCGGGTTTTAAGTTTAATACGCTCATGGCCTTTCTCGCTTTTTCCTGTCAATCAATTTTTACTTTGCGACAGGCTATTCCATTATTTTCACACGCTAAAGCGTGAACTTTTACTATTTTAACGGGCCAGCCAACCGCCGTCGATGGCGATGGTGTAGCCCTGCATGTAATCGGACGCGGGCGAGGCGAGAAAAACGGCTGCACCCTGCAAGTCTTCGGGGGTACCCCAGCGACCAGCGGGGATTCGGTCAAGGATGGCTTTGTTGCGGGCCGGGTCTTCGCGGAGGGCTTTGGTATTATCGGTGGCCATGTAGCCGGGGGCGATGGCGTTGACGTTGATGTTGTGCTCGCCCAGTTCGTTGGCCAGCAGGCGTGTCAGGCCCATGACGGCACTTTTGGAAGCGGTGTAGGACGGGACGAGGATGCCACCCTGGAAGCTGAGCATGGAGGCGGTGTTGACGATTTTGCCACCACGGCCCTGTTGGATCATCCGCTTGCCGACGGCCTGGCTGAGGAAAAAGAGCGTGCGGATGTTAATGTTCATCACATCGTCCCAGTCTTTTTCGGTAAACTCGGTAATGGGTGCGCGGCGGATGATGCCGGCGTTGTTGAAGAGGATGTCAATGCCGCCCATCTGTTCAACAGTCGTATTGACAATCGTTTCGACAGATTCCTTCTTGCTGAGATCGGCGGTGATGGCGATACACTTTCTGCCCAGGGCTTCGATTTTTTCTTTGCTTTCGGTCATGTCGAGAATATCAACCAGGGCGATATCGGCGCCCGCTTCGGCCAGTCCGAGAGCCATGCCCTGGCCGAGGCCGCGGGCGGCACCGGTGACGATGGCGGTTTTGCCGTCTAATTTGAATTGTTCTAAAATCATTTTTTACTCCTGTGTTATTAAGAACCACGGATGGACACTAATACACACGAATTATATTATGGAATCCCGGCTGCGCCGGGATGGCTGTTTAAATAGATTCCTCGGCTTCGCTCGGAATGACTCTAATAATGTTTTTATATTTGTGTTCATTTGTGTCTATTCGTGGTTCTTTTTTGTTTGCAATGTCTGGATTCCCGCCTTCGCGGGAATGACAACGACTCACTGTCCTGTTTACTTGATGTCGTTTATTGTCAGGTGGTCCATGTCGTCGAAGGCCTGGTTTTCGCCGCCCATTCCCCAGCAGAAGGTATAAGCCGCGGTGCCGCAACCGGCGTGGATGGACCAGCTTGGTGAAATCACTGCCTGGCCATCGGCGACGGCGATGTGGCGGGTTTCATCGGGCTTACCCATGTAATGGAATACGCGGGCGTCGTCGGGGACGTTGAAATACATATAGACTTCCATTCGGCGTTCATGCGTGTGCGGCGGCATGGTGTTCCAAACGCAGCCCGACTCCAGCACGGTAAAGCCCATAACAAGCTGACAGCTTTTAACGCCGTCGGGATGGATAAATTTATATATCGTGCGTTTGTTGGCCGCTTCGATAGAACCCAACTGGACGGGTGTCGATTCGGACTGTTTCACGTGGGCGGTCGGATATTCGGCATGGGCGGGATAGCTTAAGAGGTAATACATTGCCGGATAGGCGGGGTCATTGCTGTCGAAGGTAATCTCTTTTGAGCCGCGTCCGATGTAGAGGCAGTCCTGATTGGCCATCGTATAGAGCTGGCCGTCCACGGTCACCTTGCCGGCGCCGCCGATGTTGAGGACGCCGAGTTCGCGTCGCTGACAGAAGTAATCGGCCCGCAGTTCGTCGGCGCTGGTCAGTGACAGCGGCTGGTTAACCGGAACCGCCGAACCGACGATGGCGCGATCGACATCGACATAAACCATTTCAATCGACTCCGGCGCAAAGAGCGACTCAATCAGGAAACTGTCGCGTGTTTCCTGCGTGGTCATCCGACAAAAGCGGACCGGGTCGGGGCTGTATCGTACTTGCATTTTCACTATCCTTTCCATATCTATTGTGCGTATTGAACGCGCACTGGATGGACGATCCGGGTTTTGAAATCGTTGAGATAGGCCTTCCAATCTTCTTCGGTCGTAATCTTGCCGGCCTTGGTCCAGGCAAAACCGGCGTAATAGGTAATAGCGTCAAGTCCGCGGCTGTTGACGATTACTGCCGCGTAGCTGCCATCCTTTTTATCGCTTTTTGCGATGAATGCCGGGTCGGCCGGCGGGGTCAGGGCAATCGCAGCGGTTCCCAAAGCTGCATCATCAATCGTTTCCCAACAGGAAACGATGCCATTGTAATTGTCCACCGTGTGTTTGGCCTTTTGGTCATGGGTGGTCAGCCCGACGGCGAATTTCCAGATGGACGCGGCGTCCGGACCGGTGAAGGTGCTGTCGAAACGGCAAAGCTGGGCACCGAGATCGATGGAGACGCGTTTGGTTTCAGTCATGTCTTTGCCGGAGGCTTTCCAGGACTTGTCATAGGTCAATTCAAAGACGCTTCGGATGGGGCCGTTGGCGATGACTTTCCAAGCGTCAAAGACATTGGAGGATGTGTATTTTCCGCCGCCGCCAACCAGAAGGCCGCCGCAACCGGGGCTGGCGCCGACATGATACGGATCGTAGCCTTCGCCCCAATCTTTGTGGTAAGTTTTCTGATTCATGTCAGCGTACCACTTGTCGATGACGGGGTAATCAACTCGCTTGAGCCAGCAGTCCACACCGGAATTGACGGCATCGGTCCAGAGGGTCGGGCCGTACATGCGGAAGGCTATGCGGTCGTTTTCCCAGGCGAAGTCGTCTTTGCGTTCGGGGACGAAACGGCAGTGCGTAGTTAATTTTGACTTTGGCACGTCAAGTGCCTCCGGCTGTTTCATGACCCAGAAGTATTTCTTTTCGCCGGGGGCAAAGTTTGTCTGGAACAGGAGTTCTTTATCTTCGACGATCTGTGTGACCTGCAGGCGGTTGGTTTTGAAATCGAAGATGGCGACATTATCCTTGGTCAGGCCGGGTACGGTCTGTTTGAGGTGGTTCCAGTTCAGGCTGACTGTTTCGCTGTCGCGGAAGATTTGCACGGGATTGGTAACGGTAATCTTTTTGACATTGGAGCCGTTTCGGACGGCGATTTTATAGACTTCGCTGCCGGCCAGCAGGAAGGAACCAACGCCGTAGATCTCTGTCTGGTCCGCTTTGACACGGCGGGGGTCGGCGCCGATGGGCTGGACGTAACCGAGTTTGCCGTCGGGGTGAACACAACCGACCAAGCCAGTCCATGCCTTCATGACCGCGGGCAGATAGGTTTCTTCGTCGAGCAGGCCGTGGTTGATACCCCAGGCCAAACCGTAGCAGTAGAAACCGCTGCCGCTGGCTTCGATGGAGGGGAAGTTGACCGGGTCGAGCAGGCTGGAGTGCCAGAGACCTTCGGCGGGCTGGATGGCGAGCAGTTTGGCGGCCATTTCTTTGTAGAGTGTTTCGTAGCGGGCGCGGTCGGGGTAATCATCGGGCAGTTCTTCGAGCACGCGGACCAAGCCGCCGAAGACCCAGCCGTTACCGCGGGACCAGAAGACCTTTTGACCGTTGGCTTCGCGTTTGTTGAAATAATTGCTGTCACGGAAATAGAGGTGTTCGACGGGGTCATAGAGATAATCGGTCGTGGCCCACCATTCCTTGTTCATATAGTCGAGGTATTTGTCATCGTCGGTGATGCGGGCCAGTTTGGTCCAGACCGGCGGGGCCATGAAGAGTGCATCGCACCAGTTGTAGCGTTTTTTGTGTTCGCGCTTGTCATGGGTCAGAGGTGTGTCAGGCTGATTGGCGAGAATCCAGTCAAAGCGTTCTTGCACGCCGGCCATCATTGCGGGGTCTTTGTAGATTTTGTACAGGTCGAGATACATTTGGCCGACGGCGTGGTCATCGGCATGATATGGGATGTGACGACTGCCGGGCTGCCATTTGTTCTTTTCGCCGAAACCAATCGCGGCTTTGTAATAGGCATCGGTGTCGGCCATTTGAGCCCATGCGGTCAGGCCGGCAAACAGCGCGCCGTGTGTCCAGTCGGTGGTGTGATGACGGCTGGGGTTGGCCAACTGCCAGTCAGCGACTTTTGCCATAACGGCTTTGATTGCCTGCGGCTGCATTTGCTGCGGCAAAGGTTCAGATACCTGAAATGTCGAACAACCGCAGAGGATGGCAGCACAGAACGTTAACAGCATTAATGATCCGGTTTTCATTTTGCGTCCTTTCATGTATTTTACGCGTGATATCCCAAGACCGCCGAGAGACCGGCGGCGGCTTTTTTGACGGATTGGCAAATCTCGGTTTTCTTTTGTTCATTGGATTGGGCAGCCGGTCCAGTCACGCCGATGGCGGCTGTGACGGTTCCGTGGCTGTCACGGACGGGGGCGGCCAGGCACCAGACATCCGCGTGAAACTCGTGGTTGTCCACGGCATAACCGTTCTGCCGAATCGTTTCGACTTCCTGATGCATCTGCTGCAACGTGGTGATGGTCTGGTCGGTGTACTTTTCCATGGTTGTCTGTGCAAAATAATCTTCCAGTTCATCGGCATACCGAAATGCCAAAAAGACCTTGCCTGTTGAGGAGCAATACAGGGGAACGGTTGTGCCGGAACGTGAGGCGACCCGCACGGGGTGGGGGCTGTCGTGGACTTCGAGAATCAGTGACCGGCGCCCCGTGGGGACTGCCAGGTGAGCGGTGAAATCGGTCGTGTTGGCCAGTTCGCTGAGAAAGGGGATCGCCAGCGTGCGGATTTCCTGCGAGCGGAGCGAATTGAGGCCGAGTTGGACTAAGCCGGGGCCGGCAAAAAACAGGCCATCCCGTTTTTCGGCCATCCCTTCGGAGCAGAGGGTTTTTAAAATACGAAAGGCTGTGGTTCGGGGCACCTGGGCACGGGTTTCAATCTCCGCGGCCGAAAGTCCATCAGACTGTTCGGACAAAAGGTGCAGGATTTCGCAGGCCTTGACTAAATTGGGAATCGCATACTTGTTCATATATGAATATCCTTGTTCTTATTTGGATAATCATACGGGGAACGAGGCCCGCCAGTCAAGTTTTATTCGGAATTTTTACAGAGAGCGTCGGCAGAGCAATAGAATAGCAAACTTTTAAGTATCTTTATTTCAGGTAGTTATCAATGGATTTGGAATTCCGACTTCGTCGGAATGGCTGTTTAAAAAGAATCCTCGGCTGCGCTCGGGATGACAGTAATGATATGATGTTGATAATCCTATGGTATCCCATCCGGGCGCTAGCGCTTCCGGCTTCTGTTTGTCTATTATCCATTGATATCACCGGGTGTCGCTTTTACACGGATCACGAGTGAATATTGACGCATGGATAATGAATACTTTGAGGGAGATGTAGACTAAGTAGAGAATCTGTCTGGAATGGCTAATTCTTATGACTGAAGCGGGGCGCTTCAGCTATGTTGGCAGGGAATCAGGGATTTCCCCTTTTGACTGCCTTAACTGTTTTTGTGGAAAACAGTTAGATTACGGCTTAGTAAACCTGATCCTGGGGATCCTGGTTTTCCTGACGCGCCTTGGCAAACTGGCGATGGGCGGTCTGGACCTCGGCCAGCATTCTATTGGCCCTGTCGATGTACAGGGTGTCCGCGGCGGCATCCCGGGCACAGGTGCGCAGAACCCGCTCGGCATAGGCCAGATTGCCCTGGTCAATGCTGGTTCGGGCGGCTTCCAGACGTGCCTGGTCCATGGTCCGCTGCCAACGGCGCTGCGAGGCATCTGATCGACGAGCTTCCATCGAACAACCCGACAGGACGATTCCCATTACTGCTACCAATACTACAACGACTTTTCTCATATTATTAAATCTCATGGCTTTTTCTCCCGGATCTGTGGTTCGTGGCGTGACCGGCTTCTGAGGGCCTGCAACGCAGAGCGAACCCGGTAAAATATACAATACAACTGGTTAGGTGGAAAAATATGTCCACTATTTTTCAAAGAAAAATAACCCAGGGGTGTCGCTCTCAGGTAAAGTTTTCGTCAAGAAAGACGTTTTTCTTTGATGTAATATTGCAAAATGGGGGACTGTGAGGCTTTTTTTTGAAACGATTGGGCCTTTTGAGGAACGTCCTAATATAAGCGGCGGTAGCAGTTTACGTGCGGTGTATTTTATCGGCCCAGCGGTTCTTATGCCGAAAATATTTTTGCGGAATCCGGATTTTTTTTGCCGGCCCTATTTTTCTTCAGCAATCGTTATATGCTGTCCGGCTGGGCGATCAGGCCCAATTCTTCGAGCTGAGCGTAGAGCTTTTCTTTGCTGACGGGTTTGATGATATAGGCTTCACAGCCGGAATCGAAGGCGTCCATAACATCGCCGGCTTGACCTTTGGCGGTGACCATGATAATCTTGACGCTGTCGGATTCCTTAATGAAATGCTTGATTTCGAGGCGTCGGATGGCACGCAATGCTTCCATGCCGTCCATTTCGGGCATCATGATGTCCATGCAAATCAGATCGTACGGGTTGCCAGCGTCCATCGCCTTCTCGACAGCGTCCAGAGCCTGCCGCCCGTTGGATGCGAGATCGCATTGTCCGAAATCCGCCAAAAATAACTGCAGCAAGTCTCTTGAGGGTACATCATCTTCGACAATCATGATTTTCATGGTTATTCTTGCCCGATCACTAAATCTGTATCAATTTCCTCGAAAACCGTTATTTAGAAACATATCGGAGATTTGTTATGGGTACTTGAGCACTTTTCTCCGTAGTTTCCACGTATTTTCAAGCCTAAAGCAGTGCTGCAGCCAGCATACCGCGTGGAAAAATCCAAAAAATGTTAGATTGTGAGATTTTATTGGCAATCAACTCTCCAAAATCTATTATTCAATCCACTTTTCAACTTTCTTTTTTTAACTCAGAGAATGGGGGCATTTTCAACCTGCCCACCTAACATATTACTGATAAATGACTTACAGATATTTCACTTATTCAAAACAATCCGACCGGGTCAAAAATGTAATTTTTTAAGAAAAAATCTAAAAAATTTGAAACCTCGGGGCCTTTTGGTTCGTCATAATATATAGAGAGGCTGGGATATAAAATAAAACTGAACTCAAACAATCTTTTCATCACCCTCCTCCGAAGCCAGATTCCACTTTAAGAATCTGGCTTTTATTATTTGTATTTATCGCCTCTATCTCATGATGCCCTATCGCTGCTGTCACCCATTGGCAATCTCGAACGCCGCGGTCTGTGAGGAAGAGTTCCTGCCAGCCACTTGCCTGAAAGAAATTCCGGGGAATAACTGATGTTGAATGCGGTCATATTTTTGGCTCTATATTGGACGATTTTATTTATCCAATATTCGCTTGAAGTGTTATAATGACATGTGCTTATGTGTGGGAAAGTTTTGTAAGGACGGCATTGACGCGATGACAGAGAGGTTCAGAACAAACCGGCAACGCAAAAAAAAGGACCAACAGCCAACCGGTCTGTTGGTCGCAGGAGGGTTTGGTTTGTTGACCGGTATCAATTCCACTGCCATGGCCGGAAACCGGAATCATTTCACGCCCCCTGCCGCTATTGGGCCAGAGTTGCTGGGTCTGGTTGGAATTGTCTGTTTACTGATTGCCATTATTCTTTTTGTTCTTACGGTCTATTACCGGCGGAAATCCCATGCGGCTCTGCGCATCAGTGAACAGCGGTACCGCAATCTGGTTGAGGCCAACAGTGACTGGATATGGGAGACGGACCACCGCGGTGTCTATACTTATGTCAGCCCACAAGTCAAAGCCATTCTGGGGTATGAGCCGGATGATCTGATTGGGAAAACCCCCTTTGATATCATGCCTCCGGAAGAAGCTGAACGTGTTCGCTGTCAGTTTGAAAAGTATGTCGAACAAAAGGAATCCTTTCAGCATCTCAAGAACATTGCTTATCACATTGACGGGCATGAGATCCTTCTTGAAACCAATGGTATCCCGATTTTAGATAAAAAAGGAAACCTTTCGGGCTATCGGGGCATCGACCGCAATATTGAAGTGCGTCACAGGATAGAACGGCAACTCAAGGAAAGTCAGGCCAAGCTATCGAGTATTATCCAATCGTCGCCCATGGGGATTCTGACGTATGAATTGATGCCCGATGGGCGACTGGTTTTGACCGGGACCAATCAAGCCGCCGAAGAGATTTTAGGGATCGATGTATTGCCGTTGACGGGGCTGACTATTGAAGAAGCGTTTCCGGGGCTGGCGGAGTCCGAATTACCGCAGCGGTACCGCAGTATTTGTCAAGAAGGCGGCAATTTTCATGGAAACAATTATGAATATCAGGATGCACATATCGACGGGTTTTATGAGTTTGACGCATTTCAGACTTCGCCCGGAAAAATGGCCGTTCTCTTTTCGGACGTCGCCGAACGTATGGAAACGCAGCGTTCCCTTGAGCTAACCCAGTTCGCGATGGACCACCTCAGTGAGGCGGCGTTCTGGATGGATTCGGAAGCCAATTTTTTCTATGTCAACAAGGCAGCCTGTGCGGCCCTGAATTACAGCAAAGAAGAACTGCTGACCATGTCGGTACCTGATATTGATCCGGATTTTCCCGCGTCTGTGTGGCCGGAGCACTGGAAACAAATGCGTCTCGAAAAGACGGCTCGCTTTGAGTCGCACCATCGAACCCGACAGGGTCGGGTTTTTCCGGTTGAAATCACCGCGAATTTTATCACCTATGACGACACGGAGTATATCTGCGCTTTTGCCCGCGATATGACGGAACAGAAACAAGCCGAGAGTGCCCTGCTGGAAAGCCAGCGGTCCACTTCCATTCTGTTAGGGAATCTTCCGGGGACTGCGTATCGCTGTCCGAATGAGCCGGACTGGCCGATGGATTTTATCAGCGAGGGCTGTTTGCCTATGACCGGTTACTCCAGTGAGGATTTTATCAATCATAGAGTCGAATGGAATGATCTGATCGTTCCGGAAGACCAATCAATAGTCTGGGAGAAGATTCAACAGGCAGTAGCAAATCGGGAGAGCTACCAGCTTCAATACCGGATTCATTGCCGTGACGGTTCTGAGAAATGGCTGTGGGAACGCGGGTGCGGTGTTTTTGATGATAAGGGTAACATCCGCTTTTTGGAAGGTTTTATCGCGGATGAAACGGAACGCATTCATGCCATCGAGGCCCTGCGTGAAAGTGAAGCCAAGCACCGGCTGCTGTTTACAGCGGCCAATGATGCGATTTTCATCATGGACGAATTATGTTTTCTGGACTGCAATCCGCAGGCGGCGTCGCTGTACGGCTGCAATACCATCGACGAGCTGCTTCAGAAATCGCCGGTGGATTTTTCGCCGGAATACCAGGAAGACGGACGGCTCAGTGCTGAAAAAGCCAAAGAAGTGATTGACCTGGTCGCGGGCGGCAAGCCGCAGCGATTCCCCTGGGTTCACTGTAAATTGAACGGGGAGCTGTTTTACGCAGAAGTTTCGTTAAACCGGCT
>JANQGW010000126.1 GCA_028282905.1 Sedimentisphaerales bacterium
CGGATGGTTTGGCCACAAGCGGCACATCTCAATGAGCGGCAAAATATAGTGCGGGTAATGGCCGCCCTTGTTGTAAATCCGCCCTTCTTTACTCCATGCGCCGCAATGGACATTAGCTTTTTCGGTAAATTTCACACCGCCCCATTGCGTGTAGTCGCCAAAAGTATAGAAATGTCCATAGAGACCGCCTTCCACCTGCGACTTCGGTACTTGGCGACGCATTACGTCTTGGGCGTATTTGACGGCTTTTACCTGATACTGTGACTGCCCCGCCTTGCATAGCTGCACACAAGCACTTGCCATCATCACCAAGTCACGTGTCATCCATTGGTCTTTGGGAGGCTCTGCTCCGGCAGGAGCACCGTGAACAGATGAGAAAAAAACCTGTTTTTCTGGATTGAGAACAGGGCCGTTTTTTTCAATCCAATCGAAAGAGCGTTTTGCCCGCTGGAGGTATTCGGCACTTTTTTCTGTGTCCAGCGGCCTGACAAACCTTGCCGCTTTTGCAAAAATCATCGCGGCTTTGGCGACATTTCCGGTCACCACATCTTTTTGCCTGGCCTCGTGGACGACGGCCCCATCACCGAATCCGGATGTCTGTGCCTTATCCTGAAGGCTGGCCAGATAGTCGGTTCCTCTGAGAATCTGCTGTTTCAGGGCAGTTACTTCATCATCGCTCAGCAATTTACCGCCATGTTCAATCATATCACAGAGCGAATCGACAGCAACAACATGACTGCTGAATTCCTGCAGGTCACTGCCGCAATCACGCCATCCCTTGCCGGTATAAGCCTGTTCGGCGCGGGTTTTAAGCTGGTCAAACGCAATTACCTTATAACAGCTTGACCAGAGCCGCCTGTTACCTATTTGAATAGTCTCACTGGAAATCTTCAGTTGACCATTCTTAATATTGAGCGTATAGCTGCCCGGTTTCTGAAAATCGGTAAAATCCGCTATCCACCACCAGGTGCCCCACTTTTTACCCCATTTCCTGACATTGCCGCGGAATACGATACGCTTGCCCGAGTCAGACAATGAAAAGACCTCATTGTCTGACAAATAATCCGGTCGGTCACTGCGAATGATAAACCGTTTAGTGGAATTCGTATCATAACCAACCTGCGAAGATAAAATGCCGTTTTCGGCTACACTCAAACAGGTAATTCCAAGAGCAAATACAATTGCCAGAAAATTTCTATTCATAAATTCAGATTCTTACTTAAATACGTCGTCACGATGCAGCGCAACTTTGTGCCGGACCGAGGCAACATCCGGAACGATGTTTTGTTTTGCGTCTGCATCAGCATAAAAGAAGGTTGCCGCAGCATAATTCATATTTTTACGGAACGGATGCCAGATTTCCATATCAAATTTGATCGATTCCGTAAACGGAATGTCATCCAGCAGGTGATAACGGTTGTTGTTTGTATAACCCCATTTTTTATTACCTTCGCCGCGGGGCTGTGAAATAAAGGGCGTGCAGTAACGCTGCGGGCGGCAATAGGCGTAGCCAAAGTAGTCTTCGGTACCGGTCCCAAAGATGGAGGGGAACACTTCGCCGTCCACATAGACTTTGTCGTCTCCTTCGCCCCACCAGGTCTGGTTATTCGGCAGCGTGCAGGTGTTGAAGATGGTAATCGCGGTTCCTACGTAACGTCCAGCACCGAGCACGGTCACGTAATTAAGGTCGCTTCTGTTGACGGTGCTGATGTTGCGCAGTTCAAACCAGGTCGCATTAAAATAGAGGCTGCGGTCGTCCCATTTATAACTGTCCACCGTGGCTTCGAGGCGTTTAAGCGTCACCGGCTGGCTGCCGTAGTTGGTGATTGTCAGTTCGGCGAGCTTTTGAAACGGCATCATGTAATATGAAGCCAGTGTACCAGTCTTATTATCTGCTTTCACATAAAAAGTGTCGTTCATTTCGTCGCTGTAGCCAACGCCAACCAGGGAACCGACAGGAATCCAGGCGGTTTGCTTGCCGTCAAAGTTCATGGAGACGACGGTGGAACGCAGAGCCTGTTTGTAATCGTCGGCCTTAAGCTGGAGCAGAAATCTCGTAATAGCTTTTTCGCCTTCCAGTGTCAAAGTCGTTGACTGTTCCGGTGCAAGCGTAATATCCGACCTAGAAACCACTTCGCCGGAAACTTTCGGGTTCTTCTCAGTCAGCGTTGCGGCCACCTGCTTCATCAAACCTTCAGCATCTTTGAGTTGGGCCATCGTAAAGGTCCTGACTTTCGTGCCGGCGGCATATTTGCGATAACCAATCTGGTAATAGGAGCCGCCGCCTTCCCAGGTCACCTTACAGCTTTTCTGATACGGGATGGGCAGGTAGAGATCGTGTCCCCGCCAGTCCGGATTAGTCTTGTCATCGGAAGCCTTAAAGGAAAAGGGATAAAAAGTCAGCTTGTCGCCGCCCACCAGTTCGGCAGGCTTCATTTCGATGACCGGCGTCTCCGCACCGTCCAGATAAATGCGAATGATTCCGTCATTATTGGCTGTCGCCCACCAGCGGACAATCGCGCCGGGCCCCTGATCATCCATAAGGACGTTTTCAGTGCGGCCGTTATTTTCTTCAACACGAACAAACTGCTTGAAATCGCGATTAGCAAACCAGCCCTTGCCCCAGTCACGCCCTTTCTTTTCAATATACAGACCGTCCGCAGGGTTATTAACCTTTGAGGCACGGTCATAGCTCGTCGCGGCCTTCGCAACATACTGAGGGCTGCACTGCCGCGTCAGTTCCGAGCGATCAACCATTTCTATTAAGAGCGAGTTGAGACTAACCTCACTTGCTGCTGAGGCAATGCAAGAAGACGCCAGTAAGATAATCAATAATGACTTTAAATCGTTTTTCTTTTCCACTGCAAATCCTTTCATAATTATAATTCTACCACAGTCAATTCCCCATTTCAACTCTCTAAACAAAACAACACTGAGACCAACTCATTTATTGCAAGCAACCCATTATCCGTCAAAACTAACCGTTTCCCCCTCACCTAAATACTTAAACTGAATCTTTACAACCGGAGCCGGATCACCCTTAAATTCACATTCGACGTGTACTTCATGTTCACCGGCCGGAATCATCGGCGGTGCAGCACTCAATTCAATCAATTTTTTCTGGCGTCCTTTTTGATCGTAAACACGCAATTGCTTTGTTCCGTCACATAGCAAGGTTTGCCCGCTTTTCACCTGGCCTGGAACCTCAAATAGAATATAATTATCAAATTCCAGTTTGAGATTCTCAACTACCCCATCACCGTCCAATTTCATAACAAATTGTAAGGGTTGTTTTTTGCCGACACTTTTATAGTTCCATGTCTTACCCGTCGGTTCACCCGGCTGGCGTTCGTAGTACTCATATTCATACATATCTGACACAACATATTGATGCAGCATGAATTCCTGATCTGATACCTTGTGGAGATGAAACTCGTTCTCTGTATTTCGCATGCGTTGTCGCTGCGAATCACTGAAAGCGTCGGCCATACGCAATATCTCCCACTGGCGAATTGTGTCGAGGTATTCGCCGGTACCCGGATTTGCACGCAGTGACTTCAAACTTGTTGACAAAGCAAAACCGGAATTATATCCCGCTGACCGGGCCATCAACCATTCGATATCCGCCAGCGTCGTTGTTGGCGTCATCAAAAACCAGCCAAGCATCTTGGGCATAAAATTGCGTTCCAGCATCGCCTGATTATTTATGCGGTATTCGGCCATACTGCTTCGAAAACCGCCATACCACGGCTCACCCCAGTTGCAAAGCGTATTGATGTGCCAGTAAAAGGGCTGGGAATTACTGGTTCCGTTATGCACCGGATGATCCAGGTGATCATAGAGCGTTTTTGCGAACACTTCAAGTGCAAAATCGCCCTGGCCGCTTGCCCAGGCGCCTTCGTGGCCATCAAAAGCAAAATGGCCAATCCCAGTCCGATTGAACAGTTCCGCAAGTCGAACAGCAATCTCATGCTGCATTTCATAGTTGGGGAAAAATACCTTGTAAGGATGATCCATCAACTTAGCAATAGCCTGGCCTTTGGCATGAGCCGATGCCTTTGTCCCAAATGCACCGCGTTGACAGTTCATTAGTTTCCACGGTGCTTTCTCGCTCACATTGCCGTAGCGGATCAGTTCTGTACCAACGATCGTGGTTCTCAGCCAGTTTTTATTGTTTTTGAAATATTCCGGCGATCCAACTGCAATTTCCGTTTGATCGGCATTAATCTCGGATGTCAATACACTGCTGCCTGTTTTCGCCAGGCGAGAATCCGGCACCGGAGTAATATACGGGTCATTCGTATTAATAAAATTCGACAGCGTATGAACACCAATTAAAATCCCCTCTTTCTTCGCCTTGCGAACACACTCCTTCATTCCCGCTTGGCCATTGGGGAAAAACCGTGGATTGAGCGAATAATGGCCCCAGCTTTTAAAGGGAGAACCGTGATATAACGACAGAAAATTTCCCCGCTTGGCATATTCAAGCAGTTCATCAATCGTCTTTTCAGAAAAATCAGCGATTAAATAGGAACGCCCCAAATCGTTTTTTTTTCGTGACCACACACCATCAAACTCCGGGTGCGGAAGCCCTTCGGCCAGTTCAATCTGCTCGATACGATCCAGTGCATTCGCCGCCGGACACCCAAACAATGTGATTTTAGAACCAACGAGTGTTTCACCTGCAATTGGCGGAACCGGCATATTCGGGTACAAATCTCCCCAAACAGAAATATCCCGAGGTCTTGACCGGTCAATGGTATAAGCCTGCAGTGTACTGCCCCAAGGCATTCGCTTTGCCGTCTGGCTTCGCGAGGTATCCCGTCCTTCCTCGTTCAGTGAAAATCCACCCAGTGTTTTGACATTTAAGACTTGTAAGCCGATCGCATAGGCATCGTTTCTTACCACGCCAATGACTTCCCCGACTGTTTTGTTGATGCGTGTGGATATCGGTCCCCATTGAATACGGTCAATCACACCTGCAGGAGAGGCTTCCTGCAATTCAAAAACAATGTGCGTCTCCTTAGACTCCACGGATAGAACGATTTTGGCCGGGCCATATTGCAGCGTCATTTGTTTTGCTGTCGCATTCCATTCCATCGCATCGGGCGAACAAAACTTTCCTTCAATCCTGGCTTGCAATAACGATGAGTTCTGATCTGCGGCAGCATAATTAATCTGGTTATTAGTATCTGAAAGCTCAGTCACCTGCCCGGATTTATCAACCGTCACCTGGAATTCAGCCGTGTGCCAAACCGCCGCCTTCAAGGGCATGGTCAATCCCAACACAAGCAAGATCGTGATCACCTTGATATATTTCATCGCATTCCTTTCTTTGTCAATGCCATTCCTTTAGAATATCAGTTATTGCCAGAATTCCGCAAACTCTACATAGTCTTGCAGATCGATGGTGCCGTCGGCGGGTGTTGCGATGTCGCAATCGGCGTTCCAGTTGGTATCGCTGGTTTCGCTTAGCCAGGCCTGGGCAAAGATTTCGATGTCTTCAAGTCCTATCGTGCCGTCGCCGCTGAAGTCGCCTTGACTTACCCACCATGTAGGGTTCGGCATTTGCCCCTGCCAGTTTTGCGGGTTGTTGCCGGCGTTTTCCAGTTCTTTCCGCTGAACTGACTGGCCGGTGCCGTCGGTATTGTACGGCCACGGGACCTGGTCGAAATAGATTGCCTCATCAACGATAATCCATGACAGGTCGTTGGGATTGAGCGGATCATCTGAGGCCTGCGGCCGTTCGAGAGCGATTCGCTCAGTATTGTTGGACAAATCACCGGAATACGGACCGACCACCTGATCGGCAGTCAGAGTGGTGCCATAGAAGCTGTTAAAAGCTGCCAGATTCATTTCATTCGGGTCAAATCCGACCAGCAGCAAGAAACCATCAGCCGGGATGGTTGTTGATTCAGTAAAGTCAAACGACACACCGCCATCTAATCGCCAGCCTCGGTTGACATCCGGGGCGTTATCCCACAG
This sequence comes from Sedimentisphaerales bacterium, assembly GCA_028282905.1. Taxonomy (GTDB): domain Bacteria; phylum Planctomycetota; class Phycisphaerae; order Sedimentisphaerales; family Anaerohalosphaeraceae; genus 4572-13. The sequence goes on from JANQGW010000126.1 coordinate 5,986, forward strand.
TGTCAGTGATGACGCAGTTAGATTCTTCAGTTCGATATATTCCTTGCCGCCGGCGGCCGGGTGGTACATGAATTCGCTGATGACGCAGACCGAATTTGCCCCGGCATTTGTAGTGTCTCGTGTCAGTGCGGTTTCGCACCAGAACTCGCCGCCGTCGGGAACACGGCTCAGGGACGAACCGTTGGGCTGGCCCTTGAACTTGAGGCAATCAACGACGCGATCATTTTCACTTCCCGGCAGATACGATAAATAGACCTGCTCACCGGCTTTGTCCAGTCCAAATCCAGCAGTGATTGGATTGTGAAAATCTGAAATTTCATCAAAGCTGAGCCATTGGCCCACGGCAATAGAGTTTGAACCAATCGACCACTTCTTCAGATCATTTTTGTCATCCGACAGATACCAGTCGCTGTTGAAAGTAACGGTTGCACCGGAAGGGTTATACAGTTCGATCCAGTCATTGGAGTCATGGTCGGGATAAGACGGACTGGAAAAGTCCGTATGGGCGCAGACTTCGTTGATGACCACGGAATCAGGTGACTGCGGATCGGCTGTGCCGGGGCTGCCGCCGAGATAGGTGCTGGCTCGCCAGTTGGGGCCAAAGTCGGCTGAACCGTCGGCCTGTGATTCAATCGCCGCATAAATCGGAACTAAGGAGTGGCCCGCCCCGTCGGCGGCTAACGGC
>JANQGW010000075.1 GCA_028282905.1 Sedimentisphaerales bacterium
AATCCCTTGGTTAGCATGCATGAATATTCCGGGATTTTCCCTGGTACCGTAGTCAACTCCATTGAGAAGAAGAGCTCTTTTTTCTCCAATCCCTTTCAGTCCCCCACCGTTGATTATCCCCTCAAAGTATTCACCGTTTGTTTTCGGACAATCGCTGAACGTATGCCCCATGCTTGAGACAACTTGCGGGTTCGGAGATGAACTTGGCACAAAAACGCCGTCAATAAAGGAATGAGGCTCATACGGCAAATACGTATTCGCAGCAGTCAGGTAAACTCTTTCACGATGGCGGCCATACGTCCTAGTTTCTCCTGCTCCAGGATCAACGCCACGCTGAGGCCTGCCGGTTCCAAAGCCATTGCCACCACCGACAACATCCGCAAGACTGATCTCATCTTCGCCTCGCCAAAGAAATCCCGTTTTAGAATCGAACTTACGAACAAACGCTTGTTTCTTAAGCTCGATTTCTCGCACCTGGCCCGACAATGTAACTGCTTTCGCCTGACCGGCTACCAAGATATGGCTCTCTCCTTTATCACCATTCTGTCCTGGGATCAGCGATGCTTTTCCCTTGAACATATAGACATTTGTGCTGCCGATATTATTGATCTCCAGGCCGAATTCCGTCCCCAAGTCAATCACCGTCGAAGAGGGGGTCTGAACAATGAATCCCGTCGCCCTCTTTGGAATCGTCACATAAAGCCGTCCGGAATGCAGTATCATTTCATCGGCACTTTCCAACTCAAATTCCGACGGTCCCTCAATAATCACTTCAGCGCCGTAATCAAACTCAATTTTGACCGTTCCTTTGAGCAACCATCGTGCCCCCTCGTTATCCCACAATCGCCCGCCAATATCTGTCTGATGATCACTCTGTACCCACTGGGCATTGAGACTGTCTGTAATCATCGCCACTGATGAGGCCGGTGTCGGAGCTAAGCTAACATAAATTAATACAAAAACCAGTGCTGCAATGGAAACAATCACGGTACATAGAGATGACTTGTTAATAACTCGGGGTGACTTTTCCACCTTTAACATTTTAACAGGCTCCCTCTGCGGTGTTGGCTTTACAATCGCAATTGCAGGGGCAGTTTTTTCATCTTCTGCCAATGCTTTCCATAAAAACGTATCAAAATTCCCTACCAGAGAATCACTTCTTTCCACGTGAAGAATTTCTTCCGTCTCTTCTAATTCTACAACTGTCTGCAACAGGTAATAATAATGTTCCCGGGCAAACGGATTATTTAACAACAAAGCTTCTAATCTGGCAAACTGCTCCTCACCGATTCCACCATCAAAGGAGAGAAAAAACAATTCAGCAACTTCAAGCGAGATTTTATCCTTGTCGTCCATCATATTTATTCATCCTGATATAAACTGAGCCTAACACACCGAGCCAACCTGTTGTGAATCAGAGAGATTGCTTTGTGAACGGCTGGAATTGTAATACCAGTTCGCTCAGCAATCCTCTTTAAGGTTAAATCACACCCATATCGCAGCTTTAGAAAGTCCACTTCTTTCTGCGTCAATTTTTGCATGCATTTCCGCAACATATCAAGATGAAAAGGCATTCTCTGTTCGGATTCTGCCACAAAGGTTTGGAGCAATTCCTCACTGAACTGGAGTTTTGATCCTTTCCTTTTTCTTCGAAATTCAAAAATTCTGTATTTCGCAATGGTCACGCCCCATGCGACAAAATCCGTTCCAATTTCAAACCGATCAAAATTACTCCACATCTTCACTAAAGTTTCTTGTTGAATGTCCTCTGCGTCCGCTTTATTTGGAACCATCCCTAATATGAACGCAAATATTTTGCGCTGATTAGGAACCAGCAAATTCATAAACTCTATAACTCTCCTATCTCTATCTGGATCGTTATCATTATTTGGCACATTCAACTTCATTTGACACAAAGCCATTCCAGAGATTTAATAACTAAAGCCATACATCAACCACACCATAAAGCAAGGACATCATCGTAAAAGATTTTTACTAAAAAAACATTTTTTAAAGAAATTTATTGAAAAAGACGTAACACTGAGAAACCAAAACTGTTGTAAACCATTTCTTGCACCACTCACCTGAACCTATAAAAGCAATAAAACATTGGCCCTTCTGAATAATGGCATATACTGTCTGTTTTTGCGACCTCTCAAGCACATAACAACTATTTCAATCAGAAACTGAAATATAAATACATCGCAAGAGCCAGTCCAAATACACTGGCAGTGGCGATGACGTCCCACTTGTTCCAACTGCCTCGATTTTCTTTTCGCTGGGTATCAGTAGTCGTTGAATAGGTCAGGTTTTCAATCTGCGAAGACAGCGGCGGTTCGGTCATCGATAACACACCAACGACCACAATCACATTGATCACCAGTGAAACGATCAGAGCACCCAACCACGGGAAGTCTGGCAGTTTCACAAAATATTATAAATCTGATTTCGTTTCAAACAATAGTGGTTCAGGACCCTTCGGTTCGAAAACTTTTAACTTTCTGCCAACTTATTATTTGATAACGCTGTCTATCAAAATTTCCGGATTTAATAACGTTACCCCCCGCAGAACTCCATTTAAGCTGTAATTTATTGAATTTACCATTTTTGAAATTATAACTTATTCCATCATCCTCATACAATATACAAGATCGGGGCTGGTCTCCATATATCTTTGCAGTAATCTTAAAAACTGTATCATCAGCAACATACTGCACAGGCTGAGCCAATGGGATAATCGAATTATTTTTAATAAAAATTGGCGTCTGACCCGCAACAAGATCTTTCGTTACAACTGTCCCGCCGTGGTACTTATCACCAGTATGCATGTCTATCCAATCAGCTCCTTTAGGCAAATATACCTTGCGAGACAAGTCTGTGTTGTGCAGCGGAGCAACCAGCATCGAATCACCAAACATAAACGCATCGTCAATTGTCCAGGTTCTTTTATCCTTTACAAAATCCATCACAATCGCCCTAATCGGAGGCACACCTTCAAGGTAGTAACGATAAAATGCAGAATAGAAATAAGGAATCAGACTCATACGCTGATTGACTATGGCAGCAATTTTTTCGGCGTTTTGTGTTTGTTCATCGACTGGCAGCAACTCTCCGCGTTCATTTTTACTCTTGTTATACTGAGACCAAATAGGATTAGGGATCCACCATGGATTTAAACACATTTGGTGCCCAAAAGACGATAAAGCAATTCGGTTAAGTAATTCGTTGAGCGAGTCAGCTTGACGCACCTCTGGTGACCACAACAGCCCTGCAAATGATGAATTAACAAGTTGGCGTAAATATTCATCAAAGCCATATGTGTCACTGTAAAGATTAAAAGGAAGAGGCGAAGCAATCGCTGTCGTTGCACGCACATCTCCCCAAGTTCGTAAATTCCGTTTCTTAAATACCGAATTGATACTATGCTGGTAAAGATAACCGTATAGCTGTGTCATCTGGTCACCCTCTATCCCAGACGGAAAAGTCGAACAATATGGATAATTAAACGGCATGACTTCACCAATAAACTGTCGGTCACACTCATCGGCTTTAAAACCACTGATTCCCTTGCTGACAAACATATCTTCGTGATAATCGGCAAAAATTTTTGATGCACGCGAATCAGCAAAATCAACTACCAAGCCCCCCCAAACAAGGTAATCACCACTTTTGTCCTTTAGTGAAGCAAACATCGGAGATGTCGGGTGAATATAAGCATGTTCCCAAAGATTGACACGAAAACCCATATCATTCAGATTATCGATTAATACCTGAGGTTTATTAAAACGCTCATTTGACCATAGAAACGAACACGAATAAGCATGACTCTGCCATCCAGGCTCAAGCCCCAACATATCACACGGGATATTCAACTGACGTATTGATTTGGCAACATTCATTACGGAATTACTATCGCCTGATGTATATGTGCGATATTTGAGTCCCAATCCCCACATTGGAGGCAAAGAGCCACCACCTGAAAAAAGATTATAACGCTGTACAGCAGTTTTTAGACTAGGCCCTGCAAAGACATAAACATCAATCCCTTTGGCTCCAGGAATATCAAAAACTACTTCTGTTCGGCCAACTACCTTTTGTCCCTCATAAAGCTGTTCAACTGATGTTTTCAGTGTACCAGTTCCAGTTGGTTTTTTCGCACTAATATTACCATCAGACGGCATTAGATTGGCTACATGCACAAAAGGAATTCTGGCGGTATCAACATAAATGCCATAACCTTTCGTACTTACATAATATGGCACAGGCCCATGACTTATTCCTGATCTGCCAAAATTGGAATCGCTGACACTAAGGAACTTACGCATTCCTTTCTGTTCAAAAGCCCCACTGTCAAGACCGAATCCATAAATCTGCTCATCAGAATTATTACATGGCACATAAACAATGGTTCGTCCCTTCTTTATCCGGCATCGTATTTCGGTAAGCTTAAATGGAAGTTTGGCAGCTTTGGGTAAAGTCTTAAAACCTTCAATCTGTATCGGCTCGTCACGGAATTTTTCAGGCGTGAACTTTTCAGGGGTGCCAAAACTAATTTTCCAAACCCCAGAGGCAACTTCGCTAATCGAAGCATCGGTATAATCGCATATATTAGTCGTTTTCGCATGACAAATTACAATTTCAAACATTACAAATAAGATCAAAACAATAACTTTTTTCATAAAGTCACCTGCTATCACCTTTTCATATTATTAATCAAACTTTTGGCAACACAAAGGGATTTGCTGTGACGAATACCCTTTGGAAAACTTATCTTATCAGGTGTATCTACCCAATTTTCAAGATCATCAGACATCACTGTAGTTGTCGAGTGTCATGTTGGACAACTTGGAACGCATATCCATATGTTCCCGTAATCCTTCCAAGGTACGTTCCTTCTCTTGCGAATAACCAGCTGTGCTTAATGTCAACGCAATGATAAATAGCGTGCCATATTCCATTTACCAATTCCTTAGGGGCAGTTTTATCGCAACTTACATTCATCAATCTTTCATACCGATAGTTCTTATTTAAAATTTCGCCTTCACTATGCTTTCTTCATTAATCTGAGTGTGCAGCGATATTTCATGTAAATTACAGAATATCCTTATCGGTTCGAAACGGCAACGCCGGAATCATCGCGGCGTTGACTAGGTTGACATCTGGTACGGCACAGAAGGCATAGCGAATAACCACAGGCGTAATGCTGCCGCAATCCAATATCACCGTTTTACCATCGATTCGTCCCTCGACTGCTTTCCATTGCCTGTCTTTGCCGGCAACCCAGAAACCTCGAACCGGCTTGCTGTCAGTCGTCGCCAGACCCTCAGCGTTACCAAAGGCGATAACAACCTTGCCGGGCTTGATTGTGACAGATTTCATGGTCGGTCCCTGCACCATCCCTGTCCGATTCGCTTCAGGTATTGCCAGCAATGCCAACCGCCGGCCGATCGGCTCCTTATCACGAGGATGGATGTTATTGGCATCTCCCAAGTCAACCGTATTAGCAACACCAGTGTGCGGCAGATTAAGTATCTTCAATTGTGACTCACGCATCCAGGCCCAGCTATGCGTGGTCGGGTCCGTGACGCTTTGATTATCCGGAAGCCATTTCCCAAACCCGGGAAGCATCACTACGAGAAGATGAAGATCGTCACGCTGCCATATCTTTCGCAAATTTTTACACCACGCCTGCAAGGACGGACCATACTGCAGCATGCCGTCCACCGTATTTGCGTTTGCCTCCCCCTGATACCACACAATCCCGCGAACAGCATAAGGGATCAATGGATGCATCATCGCGTTATAGAGAAGATTGGGCCGAGTGCGAAGAAAGATATTGTCTTTTAACGGCCAGGTTTCCCCTTGATCTCTCGTTTTGATCAGGGACCGGACTCTTTCAGTGTCATTTTGCTCAAATTCCTTCATTATTTGATCAAAATGCGGCAACTCTCGAATCATGTCTTTAGACATCCACCCTTCAATCGACGAACTGCCCCAGCATGTCAATATGATTCCAACCGGAACATCCAGATTCTTCTGGAGGTGATAAGAGAATGTCAAAGCTACGGCGCTTGAAACCGGGTCGGTACTCCATGTGCCTTTGCAACGCAGATTTGGAGTAAAACTAACGTCGCGTTTTACATTCATACACCGAATAGGCCGGCCCTTTGCACCGGCCAAAATCTGCTTGTTGCCGATCATCTGATCGTACCCCATCTGCATATTGGATTGTCCGGAGCATATCCAGACATCACCGACAAGCACGTTTGAATAAGTAATCTTTTCTTCACCGGCAACCACCTCGAACCGATACGGGCCGCCAACGGGCAAGGCATCCAGTTTGAGTTTCCAAGATCCGTCCCCGGAAGACATTGTAGTCTCTTTTTTACCAGCCGCTATTACACAAATTTTGCTGTTAGGGGCTGCCCATCCCCAGACAGGAATTGTGCTCTCACGCTGAAGAACCATATTTTCTGTAAAGGGTGAGCCCAGTTCCAAGGGAAGTGCAAAAACACAGGCCGTTACAGATAAAAGTACAAGAAACATTGTTTTCATTATATTAAGTCCATTTCCAATTGAAGATATCTCCAGAGAACTCGCCCCGGAATAGGATTCAAAATTGCTTTTATTTCATTTTGGATTTCAGAAGATCGTTAGAAATCTTAATTGTTTTACCTTGGGCTTGATCATCGTATTTCCTGAATTCTGATCTTATCGGTCACATACGCATTGAGAGTTTTCGACGGGGCATCGATGCCAGTCATTGTCTGCAGCTTTTTCAAATTCCCTAAATGTTCCCTGGGCACTAAAACACATCTTCGTGAGTACGATCCCTTAAATTCAAGGTTAATATATAAATTTTTCGATCATACTCTCACCTTAGTGGTATTTTTCTGGTGGCGATCATCTTCGTCCCTTTATTCCTCTATCTTTTCGCCTTGCTTATTTTAAATGTATATGCATATCGACAGGGAATCATATTCGGTGTGATATCTGATGTGTTGATCTGAATATTATTATTGACGGAATTCCATTCGAGTTTGATATTCGTGCCGATGAGTGAAATTGTTGATTTGGGGTTTATTTTTAAAGAATCCAGAGTTAAAATATTATCCGGCCATTTAGTAGTGATAACGTAAATGGCCCCATCTTTTTGGGTATAGTAAACATGTTTCTGTTGGCCTGCATTTTCAAGGGGTTTTGTGCCATATATGCCCTCGCCATTGATTTCCAGCCAGCGACCGATATCAATCAATCGTTGTTGCATAATAACTGGTATGATTCCATCGGCTCTGGGACCGACATTAAGACATAAATTGCCCCCTTTGCTCACAATTTCGATGAACATCTCGATTAATTCTTTTGAGGACTTATAATCGAAAATGTTTTCATTTCGGCTGTACCCAAAGGATGCCCCCATACCTCGGTTTTCCTCCCATTTTTTGTTATCTCCAAGTAAAGTTCCTTCGCCATCTACTTTTCCGTATTCACGGGTATAGTAGCTGCCATGCTTGCTCCGACAATCTTTCCCCCAGCGGTCATTAACGACGATATCATTTTTGACGGGGGATTCATTAAACAGCCAGGCCAGAAATTCTTCACTTTTCCAAACATCCGAATTGTGATCCCATTCACCATCAGCAAAAATCAAATCCGGCTTGTAATTTGTAACAAGATCGGTTAACTGCTTAAACATATGCTGTGAAACATATTCTTGGATGCTTTTCTTGTAAAGGGGATTGTGCCATTCATACAGTGAATAGTAGTAGCCCATTTTCAATCCTTGTTCCCTTACGGCAGCGGAAAGCTTTCTTGCGATGTCAATTTTGGGACCGGCATCAACGCTGTTCCATCCGGAGCTTTGCTCACTTGGCCATAAACAAAATCCATCGTGATGTTTTGAAGTAAGGACAACATATTTTGCTCCCGACTTCTTAAAGAGTTTTGCCCATTCGGTCGCGTCGAAAAACCTTGCGCCAAAGTTTTCAGCGAACTGTTCGTACTTAAAATTATTTCCATAAAAATCGGCATGAAATTTGGAAGTTAGTGAATCTTTTTGATGCATAAGATGCCCATACCATTCAGCATATTGGCCCTTTGGTGCCCATGATGGAACAGAGTATACGCCCCAATGGATGAATATTCCGAGTTTGGCATCATCGAACCACTGCGGACATGGCCGGGTATCAAGTGATTGCCAATCGACCTTATATGTCTTTGCAGATGCAATACCGCAAAGTAGCATGAGTATTAAGATGCCGGTACACGTTTGTCTTAAAAAGTAAGATTTCATTTCTACTCTCCTTGGGATAGCAATTAGTTATTAATCAAAACTGAATCACGGAAGGCTGTGAATATTTTATCTGTAACATTTTTGGATCCTTAGCTGTACACTGTTCACATCAGAAGTAAATACACTTAGATGCTAACAGATAATACATACGCACCATTAACAGTCAGGATTCCTGTATATCTTTATTATTTTCTCCTTGTTCTCTGTTCTTATCGGTTCATTCGGTATACACAAGCACAAAAAATAGAATACAACAGTGTAGAATCAAAAACAGACTGATATTGTATATACATTAAGCACCTGAATAATCACAAACCATTTTGCGTTAAAATACAACCAATATACGTCCACAAAATGATTAGAATTCAGAATAGAGCCAGATGCATGAAACACTGAAAAACATAGGGAGCCTCTAATCCTGATGAGCAGAACAGTTTGGAAGCCCTTGACCAGCTAAAAACGCATGGATTCCTACCACTTTGATATCTGACATGGAAGAAGTTTATAGGAGAATCCACAAAACCCGAAAAGCCTTATTTTTATCTGGAACGACGGGAGGACATTTGACCACAAGAGCATTACAGAATCTACACAAGATCCATCTAACTTCAAGCTTTTTAAAACTCAGTTCAAAGAGACAACCGCAACTCAAGATTTGAATATTGAATAAAGAGAGGTTTCCTGTTTGTATGCTATTAGACATCATCGGTACTCCGTAAATAAAAGAAGTGGAGTGGTGATTAAAACCCGCCTGTGGCAGAGGGAAAAGGTTTCGGGAAAACCCATCGGGTCACAACCACAGGCGGCAGAAGGAGCATTCGTATACTACATAAGTCATCCTATTTGTCAAGCGACATTGCTTCCCCAGCCAAGAACCCCTTGATGTAATTAGCGTCCCGTTGTGTGATTCCAGTTTAGGGCCAGTAACAATTAAAACATTATCAGATAAACTATTCAAATCGGCAGTTGCTTCAAACCAATAGTTCACTGATATTCGGTTCCTATTCCTTTACGATATCGCTACTTCTTAGGTAAATGAATTTTCAGGCAATATGCAAAGTTACAGGGCTTTTCTTTTGGGAAATTAACACGCAGTCCATCCGGATGATGTTCCCATTCAATGTCGCCCTTGTGGCCCAACAATTCAACTGATATAATTTT
>JANQGW010000093.1 GCA_028282905.1 Sedimentisphaerales bacterium
ATAAAAAGTTCACCAGCTTTATCGACGATTAATCTTTTTTTACTCTTTCTGAAACGATTCGGTTTTGGCGGTTTTGAATAAGACTGCCAAAACCGTACCATTTTGAGAATTTTTTTAAAAAATTCGTAAAAATTATCAATTTCAACCGCCCGACAAACAACATTATTATAGAAAATGGGGATGGGTGGTTGTTTTTAAAAGTTAATAAACATATATTGTTTGCATTGTGTTAGAAAACACAGGTGGCGGGCGTAATTATCCGACAGCTATGGGACTTTTTATAAATGAATCAATGCGAACATAATCATCCTCGGCGCGATTTGAGCATAGATATAATCTATGCCGAATACGATGGTTTTATTCGTTCTGTCATCAATTACGCGGCCAAACATCACGCCGACCGGGAAGATGTTTACCAGGAAGTGTTTGTGACGCTGTCCCAAAAAGAAGATTTTTCCGGCATTGAGAACATCAAAGGCTATTTATATCGTCTCATAACAAATAAAATCCACGAATTGGGCCGCAAAAGAGTCGCCGCGAACCTGCGGTTGCAAAAATACGCACAAATTAAAGCTTCCGTGGAAAATGAGGCTTCTTGTGAAGAAGACTTGATGGTCTCAGAAGAAGTCGATAAAACAGTTAAATTCATTAAGGAATATTTATCTGAAAAAGAATCACAGGCGGTTTTGCTTCGATATCGAGATCACTTAGATAACGACGAAGCCGCTGAAAAAATGAATATACAGAAAAAAACATTGATTCGCTATGTATCGGTGGGACTCAAAAAAATTCGTGACATTATAAAAAGTCAACAGGAGTCAGAATGAAGAGGGAGAACATTATGAATTGTGAAGATTTCAGGCCATACTATTTTGAGTACCTGACGGATGCGTCTTCTGTTCCGGATGACGTCACAGCCCATCTGTCACAGTGTACGCAATGCCAGGCGGAAATGGACCGGCTACGCAACGCACTGGATCAGAAGCCACAAAATCACAACCCAGAGGCCGAATTTTTGAAGCTTCATTACCAATTACTGGATCAATGGGTTTCCTGCGATAAAATCAAACCGTTACTGCCGTCGTTGCTGGCAGTCAATTTCAGCGGACGCAATGCAACACCGGTAACGGCACATCTTGAAAAATGCGATCAGTGTCAGAAAAATCTGGATGAGCTTGCCGCTCTGGAGTTAACATTTCCGCAGCTCATGAAGGCTTCGCGATACTTGGCAAGTGAAGAAGACCTGTCTGATTTCGACCATTCTGCGCAAGACACCTTGAAAACACTCAAATTTCAACATCCTGCTGACCTGCAAACCCGGATGTCTTTGAAAAGCGCTTCTGCTAATGTGGCTGAGGAGCAATGGCTCTCTGACGCTTATACCATTGAGGTCAAGCACCAAGCTCAATCGGTTACGTCGCGGCCGATGGGACGCAGGCAAGCGATTCAGGCGTTTACTGCCGCCGGTATTGCCGCAGCAGTTCTGCTGGCAGTGATACTAACCATTCCGCCGGCCACGGTTGAGGCACTGGACATCACACAGGTCTATCAGCGTCTCGAACAGGTCAAAAACGCGCATATTCAGGTCTTTTCGGAGTCCGGTGAGGAAATTAACACCATCTGGATATCCGAATCCCTCAAGGCCCGGCTGTTCCGGCAACCGGAGCAGACCGTTTTCTGGAACGAACAGACCGGGGATATCTTCTGCAAACAGGCTGATACCGTTGAATTAGTTTCTCACGGTGATGTGCCGCAGTTGGTCAAACCGTGGGGATTGCTGCCGTTCAAGCATATTTCCGAACTACCGGCCAACCGGCAATGGGCCTATATTGCCGATACCGAAATCGACGGAAAAACCGTTCAAATCTATGAAATGACCTGGCAGCAGAAAAGTATCCGCAAAACATGGAGAGGATACCTGGACATTCACACTCACTTACCCTACCGGATTGAATGGACAGAAACTGTCAGTGATAATTTTCCCAGCCAGCAATGGGTGATGAAGGTCAGCTACCCATCGGATGAGGAATGTCAACAGGTCTTCCGCCAAAGCGGATTTTAAAGACTCTCTTACGGCTTCCAATATGTCCGGTTTATGACAGCACCCTGGTTGTCAAATGTCGGTTCAAACGCAGAGGCCGGCTTGCAATCTACATGTCCATCCGCAAAGACGGCATTGATCTTTCGGTTTCCGTGACGACCGTTAGATGCATCTTCACGCTGACTTTCATGAATTGTCAAATCCTTATTATTCGCCAGTCCCGGCGCAAAAAATGAGCTTTGACGCTGTGTAAATTCAAATGGATGCTGTGCCACGTCCCTGGAATACATCTTCCAACCGGCCAGCGTATATCCGGCATCAACTGCCAGTAATGTTGAACCGTTGGAGCGAATCTCATGGGGACGTAGCGGCTTGCCTACAAATTCCGTCTGCTTTGACTTGCTGGATTTTTTGAAGATCGCATAGTTAACGCCATAATTGCCGCATAAGACATTATTTTTTAAGGTAAAATCGTTGATGCGTCGCGATGGGCACCACAACGATTCGATATTTACAGGATTCTCGTCATCCTCATGAAACTCATCCAAAAATCGAAACCACCACCAGCCCGCCTGCCAATCGGCAGAAGCGTCACCGATGGTTCCGGAATACCCCGGTTCACTTAAAAAGCCGTAAGGATACGATTGATTTGTTTCGACGTAGATTGCTACCGCACGATGAATTTCGCGCAAATGATTCTTGCAGACCACGCTGCGGCCGCCGTCTTTAGCTTTAACCAGCGCCGGCAGCGCAATGCCAATCAGCAAAGCAATGATCGCAATGACCACCAGCAATTCAATTAATGTAAACCCCTTTCGTCCCATAGACCGTCATTATAGCAATTCCGGACAGGCAACTCAAGGGGTTTACTTTTATACAGGTCTTTTTCTATCCAGTTCTCTACTTACAAGCCCTGCGATAGCGGCTGATCCATTGATTGGTCGTGGTGCAAACGCCCTGCTCTTGCGGATCATTAATACACTGGGCATAATCATAGGCAATCATTTTTTTGCCGACACAGGTGCCGCCATTAGCATCTTCCTTGCAACCGTAACGCTCATAAAAGACATAATAGGCTCCGCCGCACAAAAATCCGGCCAGCGGCGGTGCACATAAAACCTGCTCATCTTCCTGCAGCAGATCGGTGCAGGAGTAGGTGCCAAAGTCACCGCCTTGTATCCGGTTCATCTCGTCCGTTTCCAGATAGCGGATCGTTGCGTCCAGAGGCGGCGTAATCGGTCCATCCGAAACAAGCAAAGCCGTGCCGCTATTCCATTCGGCCATCAAATCGTCAATTTTGAGCCGGGTATAGAAACTCCGATTGGTCAGATCAATAATCCAGACGCTGTCGGTTTCCACATGATCCAGCAGTACATAATGATTGCTCACGGCCAGATGCAATACTGTCGCGCAGCCATCGATTCTTTTTAAAGTGCCCAGCTCTGTTTCCACCGCCATGCAATTGAGGCCGGCACTTTCAAGCGTCTGCTTCATCCCGAAAAGTGTCGTCTTCTGAGTCTGCTCAGAAATAAGTCCACTTAACTGCTCCGGCTGGAGTTCTTTGGAAAACTGGTTAGCAATATGCTGCATGGCCGCGGTGGCACAGTTAACGGAACCACGTTCGGCTTTGAGTAATTCGATTTTATCTGCGAGCATTTTTGAAATGTCAACGCGATCCGATGCCTGATACATAAATGTCTTAAGTCCCGGACCGGGATGCAGTTCGACGGTGGTACCGTTTTTATATTGTAGGCTAAACACTCCCGAGGCCGGCACGGTACCGTCAATCTCTTCAAATTGCCAGTCTTCATAAGAAAGCAGCTTCGGCTCACCGCTGCGTTTATCAAACCGTTCAACCAGAACTTTTGAAGGAACCCACTGATCACCCACTTGCAGGTAATCGGAATAACTCTGGCGAAGCAGGGCCAAATCATTTTCAATCGTATAATCCAACACCGCGTTCGCTTTTGATGGGTCCAGCACAAAAGTCACGTTAATGTCCGGCGTCGTCGTTTCATTGATATAGGTCAGCACAAATTGTGACTGCCCGTCATTCGTGCGTTCATAGATCTTCGGTGATTGTGACATCAGCAACAGATAGGTGAAATCACCATGGCCCCATGGAACGATGCCCGCCGTTAGCGGGCCGCACAGCTTGGGCGCAGTTGCCTGATTCATAGAAACCACTGCATAGTCGGCGGATTCATAATACTGCACCCGCTTTTGACCGTCCCACAAAAAAGTGCGGCTGCGATTCAGTTGGAAATCCTGATTCAGCTGACGAGCCAGATCGCCGGACACTTCCACTTCAGTGGACTGCTCCTCATCCAACTGTACATCCAATCGTACATAAGTCCCGTTACTGTAAGCGGTCTCCGTGGATTCGCGCACTTTGTTTTCAAACGCATAATATTCCAAATGTCGTGCACGGAGCGTTCCTGACGAAAGCCATTGCCGCCGGGGCGTATCCGTTAGCTGCTTAATCAGCAGTTTTGTTTCCTCGGCATCTAATAGCCGGTCAGCCCGGGCAACGGCAGCCAGCGATAATATAAGACAGGCAAGCATTAATATACGTTTCATAATAAAACCTCCAATATTTGTAATTGCATCATTGTTCATTTATTGCTGAGTACTTTCTTCAACACTTTCAATAAAGGCGTTCCATTCGGTCTGCGGTACCGTCTGCTGAAGATCGGGGCTTTCGTTATAAGCCTGCTGGAGCATCTCTACGACCGGCTGCACCTGGCGAATGGTCATCGTCTGGAGAATTGCCGGAGGATCTTCCGAATAGTTCACCAATTCCAGCGTGACATCGCCAACCTGCGATGCTGTGTAAACAAAGCTGGCCATATCACCATCCTGCATCGGCGTCAAATTGGCCGCGAAGAAGGCGATGCCTTCCGGCTGGGCACCCGGTCCGATCGAATCAAAAGCTGTCATCCGAGGCAATACCAGGATTTCCGCAGTACCATTCGGATCACTGTCAATCGAACCAAGGTTCGGATCGGAAATTGTTACATCCATATTAAAGATCATAACTGCTGCGTTGTTGACACTGGACTTGTCAACATAAATAACAACACTGTCTCCGATGCCTAATGTGATGTCAGAAAGCGAATTCGCATCACTGAGGGTATTCGGATCCGTAAACGGCGACGCGTTAGGATCACAAACCAGACTGTATGTCACGTCATAGACAATCTCCGGTTCCGCCGGCGGCTGAACCTCTTCAGCCGGCTTCCAGCCGGGTACGCCCCACAGCCAGAAATCGGCAAACATGACAACATCTTCCAAACCAACATGTCCATTTTTACTAAAATCCGCGGCCCGCATCAGGTTGGGATCGTTCGGGTCGCTCTGCTTGTTCCAGTCCGCCGCGAACAAAGCAAAATCCGCAAAATTAACGGTTTCGTCATTGTTCAGATCACGCGAAGGTGTATTGAGAAAATCAATCGACAAATTCGGGTCAGCTGCTGTCCAGGAGTTGTCGTGATCATAAAACCCGACCGTACATGTCCCGACCTCCAGTGCGGTATAATCCAATACAAACCAGTTTCCCGGCGTTCGCTCAAAAATATCCGTATAGCAGTCGAAGCCCCAGATATTCGAGTCTTTCCATTCATAAATATAGGCATCCGGTCCGGCCGCCGGCAGACAGCTCCCCGAAAAAGGCGGCGAATTGGGATCGCCGGCACGAGCTGTCAGTTGACCCAAGGCACGATCCTGACCTTCAATAAACAAACCGCCGCCCCAAAGGTCATTGGCGTCGGAATGAATAACAATAGAAACATCCGTTCCAACCATGACTTCCGTCAGGTCAATGGGCTCCAGCGTATTCGGGTCACAGACCCGCAGTTGAATGCCCGCCGGAGCTTGACTGCAGGCAATGGCCACAATCAGTATACAAATAATCCGATTCATAATTCCCTCTCTCTAAAAAAGTGAAAAGCCAATCCGTGAATGACTGCTGCAACCCTCCATCCATGCAGAGGTTGCACCTCATCTAAAATCTACATAAATAAAGATGGGTATAAGGGGGCAAGTGTTGATAATTTTTAAAAAAATTATCAATGAGCGGGCTGCCTGAAACGACTTTATCCATAGAAATACTGATACCACATGCTTTAATAACTGCGTGATTAACTGAGAACTGTCATACCCGCGCAGACGGGTATCCAGTATTTTCGGCCATAGATTCCCAGCTTCACGGGAATGACAAAAACGCGTATTTATTTATGCGGATCGGTATGAGAGAGATTACGTGCGCCTGGCTCAAACGGATGCTGAGGACGGTAAGGCCCTTTTGATGGATAAAAGGGCCTTTTTCGTTTTAATTCTTTTAAAAGGATGATGTTAAATCACATCGCCGCGGGCTTTGCCGTCACGGGCACCATCTTCGCCGTCAATGATTTCGACCATGCTTTGAATTTCTTCTTTGGTCAGCACATTTTTGGCAATCAACAGCCGAATCATCGCGGAGATATACAGCTTAAGCTGACTATTCTCCATCTGCACCGCGCGAAGCTCCGAATCGACTTCATGCCCTTCCTGGTGCATTTCCATCAGTGACTCTTTCAGAATGCGAATATCCTCCTCGCAATCCGAAATATCCAGCCGATTGCCTACGTCACCCAATATAAATGTTCGTCCCCAGCCCATCACGGCTCCTTTCGATAAAAATATCTCTGTGATTTATTTTCTATAGACGCTGTTAGCGATACACTGTTGCGGATAATATTGTAAAACAATTTAAAATTATTTCAACCGTTCCCTAACTTACGCAAACTTCGATCATTTTTCAAGACGTATAATCGAAGGGTTTTTTTTCCATTTTTTCACGGAGATCATTGTGCAGTGCCTGCATGGTTTCGTTGAACTCTTTAATGAAGGCTTCTTCGCCCAATTCCTTAATTCGCTCAGCGGGAATCGGTTTGCCGTAGAGAATACCAACCCGGCCGCCGGGTTTGGGATACTTTTGCGTGCGCGGCCATCGTTCAAAAATCCCGTCAATCACCATCGGGACAATCGGTGCGCCGCTGCGGCGCACCAGCAGGCTGAAGCCCGGCTTGATCTCATCGATTTTGCCGTCAAATGTTCGTGCTCCCTCCGGGTACAGGCACACAATATGACCGCGTTTGAGTACATCGATAATCGCCTTCATCGACTTAAGACTAACCTGTTCCTGGTTGATCGGAATCGTATAAAAATGATCGATCAGCCAACCCCAGAAGCCCACAAACAATGTCTCGCGCGGAACAAAATACAACAGCCGTTTCAACCAGCCCTGACAAAGGATCGGATCATAAAAACTTTGGTGATTACTCAACAGCAGCGCTGCGCCCTTTTGCGGAATATTTTCTTTTCCATAAACCTTGACGCGGTGCATCAGCCACACCAGACCAACCGAAATAAACCGCCCGATCTTGTGCCAGATTCGATACTTCAACCCTTCCTTATTCTTTACTTCAGCCATGCGCCGCCTCAATCACTTTGATCATTTCTTCAACCACTCCTTCAGCATCCAGATGCGTCGTGTCAATCGCCACGGCGTCATCAGCCCGTTTGAGCGGACCCACCTTGCGATTTTCATCGGATGCGTCCCGCTGAACAATCTGCTCGACCAGCACATCGAACGCGATCTCCGTGCCGCCGGCTTTCAGTTCTTCATGACGCCGACGGGCACGTTCTTCAGCATCGGCAGTCAAAAAGAATTTGAACTTCGCATTGGGGAAAACCACCGTTCCCTGATCGCGGCCTTCGGTCACGATTTTTTCAAACTGTTCCGCAAAGGCCTGCTGGAGCTTAACCAGCTCGGCACGAAGCGCACCTTGCGAAGCAATATGTTTGACATTTTCCGTCACATCAACCCGGCGAATATCCGCTGTCGCATCGACGCCGTCAATGGTCACTTTCAACGCATTGTCGGCGTGAACAAACTCGAATTTTGTTCGAGTCATCAGCGACAGCACCGCCTGTATATCGGTTAAGTCAACACCGGCATTCATTGCCGCCAGCGTTACCGCACGGTATGTCGCGCCGGTATCGAGAAACACCGCGTCAAGCCGAGCCGCAAGCATTTTGGCAACCGTGCTTTTGCCAACGCCCGCTGGTCCATCTATGGTTACAATCATTGTGTTCATCGTATTAATTCTAATCTTTCACTTTTAGCTGTGTCATCTCATAGCACTCTTTTTTATGTCATCGGTAGCCTCCGAGCCGGAAGCCGGTACGTCATCGTCTGGACACCGGGTCAAGCCCGGTATGACTATGCTTCGCTCAGAATGACAAAGCGGGTTTTACGTTCTCTGAGAACAGTCACAATCCGGATCGTGCAGATTGGCGTTATCATCCCGGCGAATCACCACAATGCTGGTGTCATCGGTCCGCTCGGCCAGCCCCGCATGGCGGCGGCGATACCCCAGCAGACTGTGAATGATCTGGCGGGCCGAATCACGCGGGATTTTTCGCAGCGCCTCAAACAACCGGTCCTTGCCCCAAATCTGACCCTCAAAATTCATCGCATCTATCAAGCCGTCCGTGTACATCAGTAGTGTATCGCCCTGTCTGAATTCGACCGTCTCAATCTGATAGTCTGCCTCCGGCATAATTCCCAACACCAGCCCACCGGCCTGCAGTTCAATAATCTCATCGCCACGCAGCAGCAGTGCCGGTTCATGACCGCAACTGCAATACGTCAATTGATTCTTCTCCGTATCAATCTGAGCAATGAAGAACGTAATAAACTCACCGTCGCGGCATTCATTGCAGGCCACGCGGTTGAGTTTGTGAATAATCTCTTCCATCGTATGCCGGTGATAGCCGCCGTCGGCATAGGCCCGCAATGTCCCGCGGAACATGCTCATCATAATTGCCGCGGGAATGCCCTTGCCGATCACATCGGAAATCCCGGTAATCAGCGTATGATCGTCAATCTGCAGAAAATCATACATGTCCCCGCCAATCTGGTAGCACGGGTGATAAATCGCCCCGACATCCAGCCCGCACATACAGGGAGCTTTTTCCGGAATCATCCGCCGCTGGATCACAGCACCGAGCCGGAGTTGTTCGGCCATTTTGGCCCCCTCAATCGCCCGCGAATACAGCCGGGCATTGGTGATGGCAATTGCGCACTGACTGGCAACCAGCCGGGCAATCCGGATGGTATCCGCATCAAATCGGGCCGGTTCCGGACTGTAGAGTCGTAAAACGCCGATATTTCGATTCTTGAACTTGATTGCGACGGTCAACTGGCTAATTAGCCCTTCGGCCATAGTTTCTTTCGGATAGACAATCCGATCATCAACCCGCATATCGTCGATTACCACCGCGTCGCCCTCAAAGGCCTGTTTGATCACCGGGTCATTTTTGGTCACCGGGCCTTTGTTTCGGTAAGCCTCGCTGAGACCGTAAGTACTGCGCATAGCAAGCTTTCCGACTTCAAGGTCCAGCAGTCGAATCGAACAGGCGGTGGTATGAGTAATCTTAACCGCCGCCTCAGCAAGCTTGTCGAGCACTTCCAGAATCCTGAAGTTACCCGCCACCAGCGTGGAAATGCGGTAAATATCCTCTTCCCGCCGCCTTCGCTGACTTAATTTTTCCTGACAATCATCCATTTTTATATCAATTCCAGCCCAACAACACTGTTTTGAGCTGTTTAAAGCCTAATACCCAGTAAATAGTGTCCTATTTTCAGTTTTAAAAATCTGGATCCCCGCTTTCGCGAAAATGATAAAATTCGCCGTATCATACACTCCTATCATTCGGCATTTGTTATAAGAGGCCATGATTATAATGAAAATCGACTCAAAAGCACAGTTTTTTATCACGGATGCGAAATCCTGCCTGGCAAAATTATATTATGAACGCCTTGTGTTTCTTTGCGTAGAAACAGTATGCGTTTTGATATGGGTATATTAACGAAATCGGAAGGAATCCAATCAACAGAAGGACTCAATATCCGGGTTTTCCGGCGGGGAAAGGTTTTTCGTAACATTATTGAATTTCGGAGGTTACAACGATGAAGCAAGTTGGAAAAACACGAGGGCACGCGCATCCGCGCAAGCAGTCAGTTCGGCTGCCGAGCATTCTTTTAAAACAGCGTTTTTTAAATCGCTTTGGCAGCGGCAAAGTGACAAAAAGCCGCTGATCGAGGCAATTTTTCGATATTTCCAGATAGGTCCGCTTAACAAGGACATCGAAACACTAAAACAGCTTAATCTTCTTTAAGAATCG
>JANQGW010000167.1 GCA_028282905.1 Sedimentisphaerales bacterium
GGACTGATTCAAGAAAATATTTTCGCTCCGACTCTGAATACTTCGGATTGATGCCGGTAATTCGATGAATCAGTTCGTCACTGAATAGTATTATCTCAATCTGTCCAGCCTTTGATATTTCATGGATGAAACGGATTCGCTTCGAATCGAATCCGTTAAAACCGGCGGCTGTAATCACTGTCTTCATTGTTGTTTCACCTTAATTTGAACTTGAAATCCCCCGGGCACGGGCTCATCAGAGGCCACGTACAGATACCCGCCGCCGCAACCGGAATACATTGCCCCGGCATATTTTGACTGGTAAAAACTCAGCAATTCAACAAGATCAACATTTACCGTTGGGTGCTCGACCACGTCCGGCAGCAGTGCCGCCCAGCATCGCATGCATTCGTTCATAGATTCGCCAAACACCGCCAAATCCTTGCTGACAATACC
The DNA here is from genome assembly GCA_028282905.1 of Sedimentisphaerales bacterium. GTDB lineage: Bacteria > Planctomycetota > Phycisphaerae > Sedimentisphaerales > Anaerohalosphaeraceae > 4572-13. The sequence continues at coordinate 436 of JANQGW010000167.1, forward strand.
GTCATAACAATCTTTACCCGATTGCCCGAGACGGCGCACCCATTCAGGGTCAAGGTTCTTTCGCCCCAGCGGATGGTACCCATCCGGACGCGTATTAACCGGCAGCACATACAGATGCTGTCCCAGCCACACTGCAACATCCGGATCATTGCATGACTCGACATGCTTCGTAAAATATCCGCCTTCATATTCATAATCATAATCCAGGCGACTGATGCCGGGATAGACGATCCCAATCATATCCTGTGAACCGGAAGGATCGGTTTTATCTTTGTTTTCTTCTTCATATAAAATACGAACGAGTTTCTCGGGGTCTTCATTTGGCAGGTCACCGCCCCACAGCTTCAGAGCAATCGAGCGTGTACTGCCGCAGATACCGGCACGATCCATCCAGCGAAACTGCGGTTCAACCGCAGCAACCACCATCGAACCGGGCGGGGTTGGATTGAGCTTCGAGATAAAAGGCTGATCAATCCAACCACCGGCCAGCGCTACGCGATATTGAATTTTTCCGAGAATGTCCGTGATATCCTTAACTGTATCACTCACGGCAGTCCTCCTGGTTAAAATTAGCTAACGGTTCGTTTTCCAGCTTTACGGTCGTTATATTGCTGTTCAATCCACTTATAGGTTCTTTCCAGACCATCTCGGAACGGCAAATCCGGCTCCCAGCCTAAGACCTCTTTGATAAAGGTATTGTCGCTGTTACGGCCAGCCACACCCTGCGGAGCATTCAGATCGTGTTCACGCTCCAGCTTGACCCCGCCAATCTCTTCTGCATAGTCAGCCAATTTGTTGATAGCAACCAATTCACTGGAACCCAGATTGATCGGCGTGGCAATCAGATCATCACAGTGCATAATCATATCAATACCGAGCACACAGTCGTCGATGTACATGAAGCTGCGGGTCTGCTCACCGGTCCCCCATATATCGATCTTCAGATCATCGCTGTCCTTGGCTTCGATCACCTTACGACAGATGGCTGCCGGCGCCTTTTCACGACCGCCGTCCCAAGTGCCGTACGGTCCATAAACGTTGTGGAAACGGGCAATAGCTGTCTTCATGCCACGTTCTGCCCAGTATTCCTCGCAGAACATCTCCGAGATCAGTTTTTCCCAGCCGTAACCGCGTTCGGACATAGCCGGATAAGCGTCCGATTCCTTCAAAGCCCGCACGTTCGGGTCTTTCTGAAGCTCAACATTGTAGGCACAGGCCGAAGAGGAAAAGAAATAGCGCTCAGCACCAGCCCGATTAGCCGCCTCAATCATGTGAGTGTTGATCAAAACGCTCCGCAGACATTCAATCCGGAACTTTTCGATAAAGCCCATGCCGCCCATGTCTGCGGCCAGATTATATACTTCTTTTGCTCCGCGACAGGCAACAATACAGTTTTCCTCATGGCTCAGGTCCATGCACAGGCTCTCAACACCTTCAACCACCTGATACCATTCCGGCAGCGGTTTCTTGTCAATCGCACGGATACGGATAAAGCCCTGATCCTTGAAATACCGGGTCAGAGCGCCTGCAATAAACCCACCGGCACCGCCAATCACGATCAAGTCATCCTTCTTGATACAGTCAATCGCTTTTTTGTTTGCCATTTTTATCACCTTTCTTGTTTGAAACGTTCGTCTCTTTTTATATGACATATATTGATTTTTCTCTTAGTCCACAAAATGATTATAGTAAGACAAAGAGGGCTAAAAATGGAAATAATTGACAATTATATGCCATATATTGACTTTTTCAGGAGAAGTGTATGGGAAAACAGACAGAACCGAAATTCTTCTCGACACAAGTAGCCCAGGCCAAGCGGTTTTATCTTGAAAAATCACGAACAAAAGAGTCTCGACTCAAGGTCGTCTGCGGAGGATGCGAACACACCAGCTCGGACTTTGAGATTGACCGGGAAAACTCTCCTTATTATTGCATTGAATTTGTGGCTAAAGGAGCCATTAAATTCATGGTCCCCTTTAATTTTAGAAGTTCAGATCAACGGTTTGGAATGACAAAGCAGTTCGATAATCGTCCACCCAGCCACCCTTTTAATAGCCCAAAAATGCAGATTTTTGGGCTATTTTCCTATACTCACATAGGAGTTTTAGAAATATCCTCCCCACTTTTGATTCTTGTTATTTTTCTTGTGGTGTAATCTGATGCTGAGTTGGACTTCTATCTAACGTTTTTCCATTAACTGGATCAATCTTTTTTTCTGGGCCAAAGGAGTATAATCTGCCATACAATTAAACCTAGTGAGAATAGAACACCTATACAAATTACGACCGAATAGCATACAAGTGCCATCAGTAGATCAAGTATTGATGGAAAATCACTATTCCTGGCTCCTAAATAATTTGCGAGTGTGAGCAGTTTTGCCAAGCCAAAGTAGATGCCGCTTAGAGCCAGTGTGGGCCAGAGCCGATGAACACTTATGTCTTTGGAATAAAGGATAACAAGTCCAATTATATATCCAAATAACAAAAAGAGTGATATCTGGAACAGTATCGCATCGCTGATATCAATGATTAACAAGAAATGATAAATGTGATGCATTAGTATTTTCCTTCCTGCAAAGTTCCATAAGTCGTTGTGAATCAAATACAGATTCTACCCCTCTGCCCCCAGCCAAGCAAGATATTTCCTACCTTCCAGCTCCAAAGCATGGTAATAAAATCCCTCTTAATTAATGATTTGTTCGTAGCGCCCCTTGATACAGAAGTATATCTGTCCAGTACTAAATGTTTTAAATCGTTGGATTACTTACCTAATGTTTTGATCTGTGGATTCATCGTATATCGTATATTGCTGTTTGCATTTCAACCTTAAATATGATACATATAGTTCGTGTAAGTGAGGCGTTTGAAAACAAACTATCTGCGGCAAACCATCTTAATTCAGGAGGTTGGTTATGAGTGGTATTTTCGGTACGGTTTCAAAAGGCGAATGTGCGGAGGATCTCTTTTACGGCACAGACTATCATTCCCATTTAGGTACGGAATTTGGCGGCGTCGCCGTTCTTGGGGCCGATTTTATGCGTCAAATCCATGCCCTGAGCCAAAGCCAATTCAAAGCAAAATTCAGCGATGACCTGAAAGACATGAAAGGTAACAAAGGGATCGGCGTTATCAGCGGTTCCGATGAGCAGCCGATCTTTCTGAATTCCAAGTTTGGCCCGTTTTGCCTGGCGACGAACGGAATTGTGGAAAATGAAGAAGAACTCGTTGCTGAGCTTCTCAAGGAAGGCTTTTCATTCAGCGAAGTGAGCAAAAAGAAGGTCAATACCACCGAATTGATCGCCAAACTTATTAACAAAGGAGAAACCCTGATCGACGGCATCGACAAGATGTTCGGCATGATCGAAGGCTCCTGCTCGTTGCTGCTGCTGAATCGAACGGGTATCTATGCCGCACGAGATCGACATGGATATAATCCACTGATCGTCGGCAAAAAAGAAGATGCCTGGGCTGTGACCAGTGAGACCGCCGCGTTTAACAATCTCGATTATGAAATTGTCAAAGACCTGGAGCCCGGCGAAATCGTCCTGATCAACGAAGATGGTGTTGTGCAGCGAAAGCCCGGCGACTCCGGCATCAACCAGGTATGCACATTTCTTTGGATCTATACGGGTTTTCCCGCTTCGAACTACGAAGGAATTAACGCCGAAATCGTGCGTGAACGATGCGGCCGTTTTCTTGCGAAACACGATACGGATATCAACATTGATGTAGTCTCCGGCGTTCCGGATTCCGGCATGGCACATGGCTTGGGTTACGCAATGGAATCCCAAAAACCGTTTCGCCGGCCACTGGTGAAATATACCCCGGGTTACGGCAGAAGCTATACGCCACCGTCTCAGAAAACCCGTGACCATGTTGCCAAGATGAAGCTCATCGCCATTAAAGAGGTGATTGAAAACAACAGTATTGTGATCTGCGAGGATTCGATTGTCCGTGGCACACAGCTCAAGAACTTTACAGTCAAAAAGCTGTGGGACCGCGGCGCGAAAGAGCTGCATGTGCGGCCGGCGTGTCCGCCGCTGATGTTCCCGTGCAAATTCAATCTTTCGACGCGATCCATCCATGAACTGGCGGCACGAAAGGCAATCCGTGCGATTGAAGGCCATGACCTGAAGGATGTTTCCGAATACCTCGATCACACGACGGATAAATACAAAAAAATGATCGACTGGATCAAAAATGATATCAAAGTAACCACGCTGCGGTATCAGACGATTGATGATATGGTCGAAGCCATCGGCCTGCCGAAGGAAAAAATCTGTACCTACTGCTGGACAGGCGAGTGCCCGAAAACATGCAGCAGCAGTAAGCAACGAATCGGTATCAAGGAAATCAAACCTAAGGAAAGAGCCGTTGTGAAAGCAACAACATAGTCTCTGGATTTTACTTTGCAGTGCAGTATATCGTCAGCAACAATGGAAAAGGGATTCAACCCCCTTTTCCATTTTTTTTACGGTTTATTTTTTTTGAGGGTGGCGGTTTGAGGCTTTCTGCTGGTATTGTTTTGGGGACTGCCCTTTGATTTTTTTAAAGACGGTTGCAAAGTATTGGCTTGAATTAAAACCGCAGTGGAAAGCGATTTCGGTGATTGAACGCTCGGGCTTTTGCTGCATCATCATAGCGGCTGCCTCAATCCGCTGGGTGTTGAGGTACTGCATCGGCGTCATGTTTGAAAGCGTTTTACACAAGCGGGTAAAATGCGTCACTCCCAGATGGCAGAAGTCTGCCATGGAATCAATCGACCACTGCCTGGCGAGCAACTGCTGATTGCCGATCAGGCTTTCGAGAAACAACTCGACCGTCCGGTTGGAGGTAATCAATTCCGGTTCCAGTTTCATCCGCCGATTTTTCAGGGTTTCATAGAGTGATAAAAACAGCTCATTAATCAAAATCGTCAGCCGGGAGATTTTCAGGGAATTATCCGCACCCTGAAGCACCTTGGCGATTTTCTGAAAACAGGCCGCGATGCCGGGGCCTGCGGAACCAACCGGGTTTTCATTTTGACGCATCAGTACCGTCAATTGTTTGATATCTTCCGGTTCCAGGATGAACCATTGGGGCCATCTCCATTTCTGGTGAGGTTTTCGGACGCCGACATCCAGAATAACCCAGTGAAGCCGGCCGGGGGTAATACAGGGGTCTCCAAGCGAATGCGGCTGCCAGGGTCGGGTGAGGGTCATATCGCCGGGTTTCAGCGTGTATTTCTTCTCAACGGTAAAATTGAGCCTTCCGGTCTCCATAAAGGTCAGCTCGATTCCCTCATTACAATGGGTCTCAAGACCCCATTCCTGCTTCGCTGAGGCGTCCCAGAAACCGACGGACATAATGCCTTCCAGTTCTTTTGGGTGGAGTGGACTGCCGGGATAGCCGTGCCGAGCCAGGGCGTGAAAGGCGATATTGCCCTGCTTAGCCGCCTGAGTCAGCGGTTTGCAGCGGTCCGCCACATAGGTTGTGTGCTGTACACGATATTCAGGAGGTCGTTTCATAACTTATTTTGTTCAAAATATTTCACTCACATAAATTGAAAGCTCTTGACCGGATTTGCCGTTATTATACAAACATGGAACTTATTTATGTAGCATTATTATCAGAAGTTTCTTTAATATAGGTATCCATAAGAAAAACGCGTCGGCCCGGCAGCCTGTCCTGCATGGCAAACGCAAACCACTTATTCAGGAGAAAAAGAATGGCACTCAACAGTCACTCACAATTTTCCCGCCGGCAGTTTCTTCAAACAACCGGTCTGGCCGCGACGGCTGTCTCACTGTCATCAGTGCTCTATGCCGCTGAGGAACAGACGTCTAAAAAAGAAAAGCTCGGGATCGGAGTCATTGGCACCGGCGGACGCGGCAGTCACCACCTCCATGTTTTGAAATGGCTCAAGGAAAATACCGGTGAAAATATCGAACTTGTCGCTGTCTGCGATACGTATCGACCACGTCTTGAAAGAGCCGCAAAAACCTATGGCGCCAAAGCTTACTCAAATTACAAAGATCTGCTCGCGGACAAGAATGTGGATGTTGTATGCGTAGCGACCTGTGACCATCAGCATGGCTACCATGCGATTGACGCCATTCGAGCAGGCAAGGATGTTTACTGTGAAAAGCCCGTCACGCACTGGCGGCAGTTTGAACTGACCCGAAACCTTCTGGATGCTGTCGAACAAAGCGACCAGGTCTTTCAATTAGGGACACAGGCGATGAGTGATTCGGTTTGGAGTCAGATGAAAAAACTGGTTCAGGACGGCTTGATCGGTCAGCCGCTTTCGGGCGAAACCGGCTTTTTCCGGACCGGTGACTGGGGCGAGCGCGGCATGCACATTGACAACCCCAACGCAAAGCCCGGCAAAGACCTGGACTGGGAGGCTTTTCTTGGAGACGCACCGAAGCGTGAGTTTAGTGTTGACCGCTACTTCCGCTGGAGGCTGTTTATGGATTACGCGGGCGGTCCGGCCACCGATTTATACCCACACTGCCTGAGCCAGGTGATTGATATTCTTGGCGTCGATATGCCCGACAGCGTTGCCGGGCTGGGCGGGATTCATCGCTATGATTATGAGCTTCGTGAAGTGCCCGATACGTTTAACCTGATTGCGCAGTATCCGGAAAATGTGACGATCACGTTATCCGGAACACAGGGAAATGATTTTCAAACTACGGTCGCCCGCGGCTCCGGTCAGCGAAGCCCTGTTATTCGCGGCTGGGACGGTTCGCTGACAATTTCTAAAAACAACAAGGAAATCCTCTTTACACCAGTTCGGACCAAAGGGGCAAAAGCACCTCAGAAATTTGCTATCGAACAGCCTGAAGACATGGCCCGGTACTGGCAGCAATTTCTGGCCGATTGTCGATCACGAAACAAAAAAACATACAGCCCGATGGATTTAGCTTTCCGGACACAGACGGTTCTTCAGATGGCCATGCTGGGTTGGCAGGCTGGAACCATCGCTCGTTATGACAAGCAAAATCGTAAGATACTCATTAAATCATAAGACGGGAGACAGCCATGGGACAGATTCATATCGGTATCAATCTGGAATTCGTGCGGCATGATGATAAACCATTCGAATGGGGCGTGGAAAAAGCGGCTCAAATCGGCTATGACTACGTTGAGCCTATGGTTCACTGGGGTCGCGAACTGCTCAGTGAGGCAGGATATTTCCATAGTGTTTCCATGCTGGATGACCCTTACCGCGTTCGACGGGCGTGTGAAAAATACGGCGTAAAGCTCTCGGGCCTGAGTGCTCACTGTCCGCTTTGTAAACCCGAGGTCAGCTGCGAATACCTTAAGCAGGCGGTTCGCTTTGCCGCGGAATGCGGTGCTCCGGTCGTGAATTCCGATGAAGGTCCGAAGCCAAACTGGACCACGTCCGAAGAAGATCATGTTTTGATGAAATACGTTCTACACGAAGCGGCCGCCCTGGCCGAGACGCGCGGCGTCAGTATCGGCATCGAACCGCATCAGCAGTACAGCAAGACCCCCGCCGGGCTTGACCGTATCTACCAATTGGTGGATTCGCCCGCTGTCGGCATTAATTTTGATACCGGCAACAGTTATCTGGCCGGTGAAGATCCGTATAAATGGCTCGAAAGCGTTCTTAACCGGCTGATTCATCTTCACGCCAAAGACATCTCGATTCAGCAGTCCGAAGATGAACGCGGCAAAGTCACCGGCACGCCAGTCGGGTGCGCCTGCGGTGAAGGGGTAATCGACTGGAAAAAAATAATTGACATATGCAAGAAAGCTCCGAGAGATATCGTTTTTAGTGTCGAATGCGGAACAATCGAACAGGCCGAAAAAAGCTATATCCATTTAAAGGGGCTTATCGGTGATTCATAAAATGAGTAAGGATCAGACAAATGCGAACTTTTTTGTTGATGATGCTGTTTCATCAGGCTGTGTTTGCCGCCGGAACGATGTCGTTTAAACAAACTGAGAATTCGATCGCCCTGACAAAGGACCATAAGATCGTCTGGCAGTTTAATTATTGTCCTGAAAAGGCCAAACCCTACTTCCATCCGGTCGCTTTGTGTGACGGCACGGTGCTGACGGAGGCACAGCCGGCCGACCACCAATGGCATCACGCATTGTGGTTTTCGTGGAAATATATTAACGGCGTCAACTTCTGGGAAGAAGACCCGAAAACCGGACAAAGTGCCGGGCAAACCACTTGGGACAATGTTCATATCATCACCGGCAAAGACCATTCAGCGGCCATTACAATGAATCTGACCTATAACCATCGAGGACAGAAACCAATTCTTATTGAAAAACGAACGATGGCAATATCGTCTCCAAATACGGACGGCAGCTATGTTATTGACTGGACGTCAGAATTTGAGGCCTGTTCGGATACCGATGTCACGTTTGATCGCACCCCGTTAGCCGGTGAACCCGGCGGTAAGTCCTGGGGAGGATATGCGGGACTTTCCGTTCGGTTAAACAATCAAGGCCAGAAGTGGTCCGTCGAAACGGAAAAAGGCCCGTTTAAATGGAATAATGGCACATTTCGGGGCAAAGCCAAGGCGATGGATTATTCGGGTGTGTTTGACGGACAAGCGGCGGGAATTGCGATACTCGACCATCCGAAAAACCTGAATGCGCCGTCACCCTGGTATGCCATTAACGGCAATCCAATGAAATATTTCAGTCCTGCCGTCATCTGCTATAAACCACATACACTCACAGCCGGGCAGGCGTTTACGCTCAGGTATCGAATCATCATCCATCCGGGCCGTTGGGATGCCGGGCAACTAAACAAACAATGCACACATTTTTCTAAAAGAAATAGCGAGGTATCAAATGAAAATGAATCGTAGAACATTCCTGAAAAGCACGGTTGTTACCGCCGGGGCGTTTGCAGTTCCAACCATTGTGCCGTCTTCGGTTTTCGGGAAAAATGCTCCGAGCAATAAGGTTCACCTTGCGTCTATTGGTGTCGGCGGCCAGGGCAGCGGCTTGATGCGAAATGCCTCTTATAATGAAAAAGCAGTGATGATGGGAGTCTGCGACTGCTTTGCGTCCAGACGTCAGAATGCACTGAACTCGATCAAAGATATTTATACCAAAACCGGGCGGGAAAAGGAGTTTTGTGCCAAAGGACACGCCGATTTCCGGGAACTGCTTGCCCGTGAAGATATTGACGCCGTAATTATTGCCACACCGGACCACTGGCATGTGCCGGCGGCCATGTATGCGGTGCAGGCAGGTAAAGATGTCTATGTTGAAAAGCCACTGGGCGTTTCTGTGGAAGACGGCTTCAAACTCCGCAAACTGATTCAGGAGAAAAAGGCGGTTTTCCAGTACGGCACCCAGCAACGTTCGGACCGAAATTTCAGAATGGCCTGCGAACTGACTCAAAACGGCTATATTGGTGAACTTAAAAGCATTGATGTCTGGTGTTCGAGTGTCGGTGGTCACGCTGGAGCAGACAAATATACAAAAAGCATTCCGACAACGCAACCGGTCCCGGCTGATCTCGATTATGATCGCTGGCTTGGGCCTGCACCGAGAAAACCGTATTCGGATGTCCGTGTCAGCAATATGGGCGCTTATCATATTTACGACTATGCCCTTGGCTTTATCGCCGGATGGGGCGCTCATCCACTTGATATCGCTCAGTGGGGTAATAACTCGGAAAACACTGCTCCAATTCATTATGAAGGCACCGGTACTCTTCCGACCGGCGGCCTGTTTGATACTGTCTCGACTTGGGATATACACTGCACCTATGCTAACGGCGTGACAATGCACTTTATGGACCATGCCACCGCCGTGCCGGTTGTCAGCCGGTATTATCCGAAACTGAGAGATCACGGCACAACCTTCCACGGAACAGAAGGCTGGATCACGGTTCGACGCGGGGCAATCGATTTCAGCAATGAATCACTGCGACGCGTCAAACTCAAAGAGAATGAAATTCACCTTTACAAAAGTACTAACCATATGGGCAATTTCATTGATTGTGTCAAAAGTCGAAAGAAACCGACTTCGACCATCGAAGCAGCGGTCCAATCAGACCTTATTTCTCATCTAAGCGATGCCGTCATTCGGTTGAAACAGCCCATCGGATGGGATCCGGAAAAGGAACAGGTTATAGGGAATCAACAGGCAATCGATAAGGTACTTCATCGAACAATGCGTAAGTGGAGTAAAAGTTGATTTTCCCATATTACAGTAGTCAAAATCTCTTAGTAGAACTTACTTGGAAACAATATTTCTTTGCAGTTGTTATGGGAATTTCTCAAAGTATGCCTGGCCGTTTTTGTACATTGTCAGACGCCTTTGAATATCGGACACCAGTGAGGTGTCCCGCCCGGACGAGGAAGTCAGCGTGATGGCTTTTTGCGCTATTTGAATTGCTTTATTAAACTGACCGGTCGCGGCATACGCAGCAGACAGCGTATCCAGATAGCTGGGCTGTTTATGGCCGGTTAACTCGCAGGCCTGCCGTGCCAGGTGAAGCGCTTTTTCCGGATTGCGCAATTGAGGGTCGTCAATGGTGGCCAAAATCCAGCCAAGGTCATTCTGTGTCTTTGCATGGTCAGGATGAAGCTGCAGGGCTTTATCCCAATGTTTTACCGCGAGGGCGATTGCACCTTTGCGGTAATAGGTTTCGGCCAGCCCGATACGGGCCGCAAAATGTTCCGGCTGTAAAACCAATGCCTTTTGCCAGTGCGTCACCGATTCATCAAGCCGGCCCAATCGATTCAATGCCGCCGCCAAATTGATATGAGCTTTGACATATTCAGGCTCATGGCGAAGAATCCGCTGCCACTGCTCTACGGCCTTCTGGAGTTTATCTGTTTGCCCCAAAACAGTCGCCAGATTGTTGCGTGTTTTGTAGTCTTCCGGATGAGACTGGAGATGGTGTTGGTAATAGGCAATTGCTTTATCGGTACGACCGGTCTTAACCGCGAGATCGGCCGCCATAATTACATAGAGAGACTCAAGGTCCGGACGTTCACGCAGTAATTGTGAACATACTTCCCAGCCCTTCTCATACTCCTTCGCTGCTCGAATACCCTCGAGCATACTGCATCGCACATGAAAACTGATGTATTCTTTTGGATCTGCTTTAGTCTTGTCCAACTCAAATGTCTCCTCTGCCCCACTGCCGACATACCCCAGACTATGCAACTGACTGACCGTTTTCTCGTCCAGTTCAATGTGACTGTCCGGCCGGTCATCGCGAAGATTATCATCCAGTATGAGCTGAACATGTTTCTCCAATAACCCGCCGCGTTTACTTTCCGTCTTTAACAGATTGTTCTTTTCAGCCGGGTCATCCTGCAGGTGGTAGAGTTCCGGCTCAGTCGTATAGATATATTTCCAGGGCCAGTTCACAATCGCCAGCAAAGGATTGCAGTTATATTTCGTTGGGGTCATCGATTCAGTATAAAGATATCGAGGCGATGACTCCGCCTGACCATTCAGAAACGGGCCTAAATCTTGCCCACGTACCGGCAGGGATAAATCAATTCCCAGCAGCCCCAGAACCGTAGGCATAATATCGATCAGCCCGACGGCATCGTCTATCCGGCGGCTGACATTCAGGCCAGGCGCCTTGATAATCAAAGGCACTCGAACCGAACTTTCATACACAAAATATCCATGAGCCTCTTCACCATGCTCGCCCAGCATTTCACCGTGATCACTGGTAACAATCAGCAGCGTGGAATCATACAGCTTCAAAGCCCTGAGCTTGTCAATGACCCGGCCGATGCAATGGTCGGTAAAAGCGATTTCGCCGGCATATAAATTATCCGCAAAACGCGAGGCAAACGGCTGCGGCGGCTGATAGGTAATGTGAGGATCATAATAATGCAGAAAAAGAAAAAAAGGATCTTCGGCATTACTGTCCAGCCATTGGCAGGCCTTATCAGTGGTGACGCCTCCCTGCTGCTCGGCAAACGGGTCGCCTTCAAAAGCCTCGGTAAATCCTACATCGTAAGTTTGAAAGCCCTGATCCATACCAAACTTCGAGTCCAGTACAATCGCACTGACTATCGCGGCAGTCTTGTAACCGTTTTCCCGCAGAACTTCTGCTAACGTGACATTCGTACCCGACAGCATAACGCCCAAGTTATCATGTACCCCATGATATGGAGGAATGTTGCCGGTCAGCATCGAACAATGAGCCGGCAGTGTCAAAGGAACGGGGCTGTAAACCTTCTCAAACAAAGCTCCCGTTGATGCCAACGCGTCGATATTCGGTGTGGTTTTCCGGTCATACCCATAACAGCTCAGATAGTCCGCCCGACAGGTATCGATACTGATAAGCACCACATTGCGAATCTTTTGACTGGCGATCTTTCGGACACACACAAACCAAAGCGTCCCGGCAGCAATCATGATGACAACGGCAACCGCCAATAGAATCTTAACTTTTGTAAATCCAAATGATTTCATAACCCCTCTTTTATACGGATAACTCAGAGTTCTCTGCGTCAGATTATTCCAACACCAACTGTTCACTTCTTTTCTTATAACGGCAAAAGCCGCCAACTGAATAGAAAAAATGTTATAATAAAGACGTTCAAGTTACAGGATTGGCTCATTAAGCCAATTTTCCGAAAGGATCATCAGGTCGTTAACAGTCAGATCGCCGTCGCCGTTCAAATCCGTACCGCTGCAGGGCGGAGTATCCACACAATTACTTTCGAGCCATCGCGAGGCCAATTCCGCAAAATCCAGCAATCCCAGTTGGCCTGTGTAGGTGTTGGCCACCGTAATTCGCAGTGAACCATTACTGGTACCATTCTGGGCATTGGATGCCTGAACAGTAAAGTTGTTGGTTCCAACATTGGCATTGGCTGGGATTCCGGAGAGAGTGCCGTCGGAAGCAATGGTCAGCCAGTCGGGGCCGGCGACTTTTGTGAATGTCACTGCGCCGCCGCCGGGATTGGCGGCATGATCGGCCAACGTGCTATTGTAGTCGTAGCCTTCCCACGCATCAACCTCAACAACGGGGGTTTCGTCGAAGGCCGGATCGCAAACGATGAACGAAGAAACCACCGCCCGGTGGTCTGAAGGCCAGGGAGATGTGATGACCTCGGCCTTGGCAGCATTTTCGCCCACCACTTCGGAGGCGACGGGCAATACCGCATCGCCCTGATAATACACAAAGTCAATTCGGTCGTGAATGCTGTCGCTGCCGGGCGTCCAGGTATGCCCCCAATCATTAACTTCATCGGGCCTCACTGAACGGAATGAATCGATGAAACCAATGTTGTAAATTTCATTCGACAACGGACAGTTGACTTTCATCGGACGAACGCCGGCATCTTTGGCTGCCTGGGTCCAGTCTAAATGTGACGGTTCGTTAAAGTCTCCCGCAAGAAAGATGGCTTTGCCGGAGGTCCGGGCCGCGGCTGTATCGGAAGTTATCAACTGAATCGTCAGACTCAGAGGGGTTCCGGCATTTTCATCCCAATTCTCCCGGGCGTAGGCAATCAACTGAGCCTCGGTATAGGAACCTGAATTGGCGGCATACGGCAGGTAATAAATACCCCATGGAGACTTCAACCCCATGTGAACATTAAACGCATAGATTTGCTGGCCGGTAGGCAGTTCAATCTTAACGCCTAATCCGTTCGGAGACTGTTCGATGATCGGATAACGGCTAATGATCCGGCTGGTATAGTCACCGTAAAATCCCAGACCGGTGATTAATTCATCCTGTTCGGAATTGTTGACCACTTCGTTGAGACACACTACGTCGGCGCCTGCTTCCTGAATGGCCGCGATTGTCTGATCCTTACGCCATGCATCCCACTCGTAAAGGTCGGATCGCCAGACATTGTAGCTCATGATCTTGAGCGAAAATCCGGAGTGCACCGTCGCAGTGTAGGGACTCTGACCAAGTATCGTTCCGTTGATACTGATTTCGACGGTGTCACTGCCGGTTAATTGCGGCGTATAGAAAGCGGTATAGGTCCCGTCCTGGTGATCGGTGAAGTTCAGTGTTGCGGTATTAGCTCCCGATACTGACCCGGTGACCGTATCACCGCCCTGGGTGCGGAATGTCCCTTGCGTGTCCCGGCTCTTGATCAGTATCTTACCGAGATGGCCAACCGCGCCATCCGGAACATAGGCGATGGTTTGTGCTGGGTCGGCTTGCCCTGTGGATATCGACACCGTAAAGGGAACCCGCGGCGTCAGTTCATCATACCCGTCGCAGCAGAACAGGCAGGCAAAATAGCTTCCGACTTCTGAGATGTTGTAGGTTTGCGTCCCACTGGATACGTCGCCGGTATATTGCCACTGATAAGAATACTGGACGCCGGGAGTATCGGTTGCTCGATAGATTCCCACCCAGTCAGTTGAACCAAATGGACCGCCGGAAAAAGTAGCAACGATGTTTTCGCTCGGTGCATAATTCGATTTGTCTAATGACAGGGTAGCCCCTTGAACCCAACCGCAAAAAACCGTGATCAGGCTGATAATAGCCAGTCCCAGGATCATTGAATTTCGTTTCATGTTAATCTGCATAACTCATGCCCATATTCCATATCGTACCCGATAGCCGCGAGCCGTCAAACGAGCTAATTCGATAATACACTGCTGTCAACTTCTCTTCCGTATTCACGGATTCATACAGAAAACACCCCGGGCCTCATCACCCGGGGTATTTTCACAAAACTATCTGAAAAGATGAAATGTGTGGACTTCTTATTTTCGTTTTCTGCGAGCCAGAATCAGAGACCCCAAGCCAAGCAGCGCCATGGTGGCCGGTTCGGGCACGATGGATACGGCAGCGTCATCAAACTGGGTGTAGTAGTCACCAACGAAACCGATACCGATGGCTTTACCATCATCGGCAGCCGTCGCCGTATAGGTAACGGTCTTGACGGTTCCGGTAGTTCCATCGGGAGTGGCCGGCAGAACACCGCTGGCCGAACCCAGAATCGCCCCGGTCAAGTCATCGATGACGCTAATGGCAGCATCTGCGTCATAAAAGTAGAGCGTCCAGTCATCAGACGTACCGTCCTGGCCAAGACCCACCCTCATGCTGAACTGATAGACGGTTCCCGCAACAAATGTATCTGTCAACGCCTGGTACACATTGTCGCCGGTCGTGTACATAATGGTGGTGCCCATTTCCGGGCTGTAGTAACCGTTTGACAGCCACGGCGTATAGCCGCCACCCTCATTCAGACTCTCCCAGGGGGTATAGTCGTAACTGTACCCGCCGGCACCGGTTCCCGCATCCTCAAAACCGGGATTGCCAACGGTAATCGCGCTCCAGCCGGTCGTTGTCAAAGCAACTGCAATCAACATAATCATCAACTTTTTCATCAGACTTCCTCCACAACAAGGTTTATGTTATTTCCCGCGGACCATCCGCAAGAAGAAACGGTTTACTGCGTGTTTACACACACTTCACAATCAAATCACGCAGCATTACTTTTTACTCATAGCGAAAATATGTCGCATCCATCCAGTCCATACAAAATAACGCCAAATCATCCTCATTGACGAATGAATCATTGCCGGCGATATCCGCCCCGCCGCAGTCTCCGCAGTCACTTTGCATCCACTGGGCGGTAAAAGCCGCAAAATCAGCCAGACGCACTTCGGCATCTTTGTCCAAATCGGCCGAGACAAAATCCCGGAAACAGTGGACCGACCCGGTATCGGTGCTGACAAATAATGCACCATTGGCTACCGCCAGACCGCGCACCCGGCCGTTAACCGGGGCCGTCCACACAACACTGCCGTCAGCTTTGCTGATCGCGGCCACTTCATTATCTCCGCCGGCATACAGATATGACGGCTGCATAATCAATTCATAGGGATACGCACTGGCAACCGACCACAGAATGGCATTATCGCTCCGGCGTATCTTAATCAAGGTTGTATCAGACGAGTAAAATGAGCTTGACGATCCGACGATCAGATGATTGCCTGGTCCCCATGCAACCGACTCAGAGGCACCGCTGGATGCATTGTACTTGCCGATATAGCTACCGGAACCGCTGTAGTGCGGACCCACATAAAGTTTGTTGTCATCACTGATCAGGGCATAGGCTCCACCCTGCCTGCCTCCGCCAATGGCTCCGAGATAGGCCCCGTCAGACTTTCGGTAATAGGTCGGCTGAACTTTCCCGGAAGGCATATACAGGTTACTGCCGGAGGCCAGAGGATAGCCCTGAATGGGTCGCGGCGGTGTGATCTTCCAAACCAATGCGCCGGTGTCGGCATTGACGGCACACAGGTGGCGGGATAAACCTGTCTGATTGCCGCTAAACAGCCCAGCCCCCCAATATACGATGCCGCCATCAACTAGAATTCCGGTTCGCACCGGGCAGACGGATATCATTCGGCCGTTGACCATCATTTTCTCATTATTGCCAATTGCACTATAGCTCCAAATCTCTGAGCCATCGGAAGCGTTTACGCAATAAACATAACCATCGTCGCTTCCAAAATACACTTTGCCGTTTGCGTATGTCGGTGCAAAGCGGATTGGACCACCGGTATAGAACTTCCAGACTTCTTCACCGGTTCGCGCATCCAGACAGAGTATCTTATCGCTGTTGGAAGAGCCGAGATAAACATAACCATCCGCGGCAATCACGCGGAAGGCATTGTCAATCGGCACCCTTGACTTGTTATTATACAGGTTCTGCCAGAAATCCTGCCTGGCAGGTGTCTCGGCATTAGCCGGTTCCGGGCGGCGGCCGGTATTCCACACCCAAGCCTCACGCAGAGGCATCGGCAATGCCTCACCGGTAACACCACTGCGATTATTGTCATGCTGATACGTCGGCCAATCTTCACCCCATGCAGCGCTGCCCACTAAACCACTTAAAACCGCAGTAACCATTATCAGCAAATACTGTTTTGTCTTTTTTGTTAACATAAATAAACCTTATTGGGTTGACACTTCATCGTTATGTATTCACCTACGGCTGAAAGACCATAGAAGCCTGAATCTGAAAATCACACGAACATCCGGCACCGCTTTCCGGCGCGATCACAAGCCCGCCCGCGGCCATCATGTTTACCCAACATCCAATCCTTGTCTCCGATGTCAGTTTAGAGGCGCCCACTGACGGCAGTGCGTACATACATGGGCTGCCATTTCGTGCAAACAGATGTGTCTGACAGCCGGAGAGCGCCCCACAGCCGCCGGTTGACAATCCAAGAGAACTTGTGCTCCCGTTATTTAGATCAAGCTTATAAAATTTACTGTACAATATATCACCGACAATAACAGGATGCTGATCTTGCTCGCCATGCCCATCAGCACCTGTTCCGGAATTATAGGAACCGGACCAAGCTAAATTTAAGTTCGATGCATGATAAGCATAATGATCATAAATATGACTGCCGGAAGTATAAGAGCCGGTTGCTAAAATCAGGTCCTGACTGGGGACATAACTAAGGTACATCACCTGTGTATAGGGCAGATTAACGGACTGTGAATCAACCTCCACACCCGTCGTCTTGTCGAGCTTGACAAGATACTCGCTTGTCAAACTTGAAAGCTGAACCCGGCCGTCCGCGTCATTGTAAGCCGCAGAATTTCGACTTTCGACGAAGTATACATAGTTACCGGCAACCAATATACACGGATTAATGATCGCGCTGCCGGGACTTCGCTTGTACGTCCAGTTAACCGTTCCGGTCTGTGTGTCAATGCTGAACAGATACTCACTGGTTGATGCGGGCCTATTGCTGTAATACGCCAGACTGGAATGATCCCTGTTGTGTCCGATATAAGACGCCCCTTCTTTTTGGGCGCTTCCGATGATGTTGTTGCCATCGACTGCCAGATAGCCCCAGTTACGATTTTGGCCCGCAACAAGTTGAGGTGCCTGGAACGAGGCCTTGAGTTCACCTGTTTTAAGATCCATCTGAGCACAGTCATTTTTGTGTACCGCAAATGCCGAGTCATCTGACAGAGCAGCCCATCCGGTATCACGAAAGGCCACTGTTTTAGCCGATTCCGGGATGGCCATATCCCAGTATTTCGTCCCGTTATATGCGTCATAGGCCATCAGCCGATGTACGCCGGGGGTAACGACAATTCCCTTGTTATACAGAGAGGACATCGGGCGGTTATGACGATCAATAACATATCGAGGCCCGGGATTGCCGTACCAGAGAACCTTCATGCTGTTATCGACACGAGTATCACCACTGTTCGTCGTATTGCCCGTATCGGCATAAAAGTGTGTCCATTTGCCGGCACCGGAAAGAGGCGCACGGGTAATCGTTGACCAGACGTCGCCGCCGTTGGTTACGGAATCGCCATATGTACCGAGCCATGTATCAAGCGTTGCCTCGCTTAAAGGATTTGGGCAGTCTGAAGGCTGACCAAGCACCGCCACGCCTCCGTCCGGACGCAATACGCGGAACATTTCCTCAGCAGTTCCCGGGCACGTGCCGTTAGCGATCATCGCATCCGAGACGATCAAATTGGCTGTGTAGTCGCGGCATTTCAAGTCTGCCATAGATGCTTCAAATATGCTGATTTGCATTCCATAAACACCGGCCTGATCGAGTACAGCACGAGCCTGCTGAACCTTTGTGGAATCGGACTCAAAACCGATGATTCGCAATTGACTTCGTTTGGCTATTTCATACGCCAAGCGGCCCTGTCCGCATCCATAATCAATGCAGATACCGTGCGTGATACCTGAAGTATTAATGATATGCTCGGCAGCCTGCTCATACAATGGCGTCAATGCATCAACCGGATAAGGATTAATGCCGGCAGCAACCGGGGCAGGCGGAGCATCAAATGCCGAGTAGAATTCATGCGTTTCTGCAGGCGTCCCGTTAATGACAATACGATAACTGTAGCCCGTCTCAGGGGTGATGCCTGTGATCTTTACGGCATGGGTTGTTTTCGCAACTGCATCTGTCACCGTTTCTGTCAGTGCGGGAGCAGGTCCGAATTGAACTGATGACGGCGCCGGCGCGGAGGTCTTATAGTAAACTGTTACCTCACCGGCATCACAGAAATGAACATATGGGCCGGCCTCTAAAGACGCCGGCTGCAGCTGCTCAACCGTAAACGTCCAAGTCGTCCCGGGATACACAGTCGCCGGGTTTGTACTGTTATCAATAACATCCACGCGCCAGAAGTATTGCAGGCCGTAATCGAGGGTCACGGAAACGCTGGTTTGACTTTGCGCGTCTGCTATTTGCGAAAGACTTTCCTGGTCAGTGCCAAACCAGACGTCGAATTTCGGGCCAGTAACCTCAACAGGTCCCTGCCATGAGAGCGTAATGGTATTAACGCTGATATCGGTTGTCGAATGGGCAGGATTCGGAACACTTGCTTTCGGAGTGACCACTCCCGGCGTATCGGTAATGATGGCATTGTCAAACTGGGTATAGTAGTCGCCGTTAAAGCCGATTCCGATCTTCTTGCCAGCGTCAGCGGCGGTCGCCGTATAGCTGACCGTCTTAGCGGTACCGCTGCTGCCGTCGGGGCTGGATGGCAACACGCCGCCAGTCGAAGCCAGTGTTGCCGCAGTTAGGTCACTCACTGAACTAATGACCGCATCACCATTATAGAAATAGAGTGTCCAGTTATCCGATGAGCCGCCATGACCAAGGCCGACAGTCATGCTGAACTCATAAGTGGTCCCCTCGACAAATGTCTCCGTAAGAGCCTGGTACACATTGTCGCCGGTCGTGTACATGATAGTGGTGCCCATTTCCGGACTGTAGTAACCGTTGGAAAGCCACGGTGTATAGCCACCTCCCTCGTTCAGGCTCTCCCAGGGAGTATAGCTGTAACTGTAGCCGCCGGCAGCAATGCCCG
This sequence comes from Sedimentisphaerales bacterium, assembly GCA_028282905.1. Taxonomy (GTDB): domain Bacteria; phylum Planctomycetota; class Phycisphaerae; order Sedimentisphaerales; family Anaerohalosphaeraceae; genus 4572-13. The sequence goes on from JANQGW010000167.1 coordinate 20,242, forward strand.
CATCCTCAAAACCGGAATTGTCAACTGTGACTGCTGCCGTACTGACAGCACTCACAGCCAATACAATCATCACAACAATGTATTTTTTCATGTTCATCCGTTTCATTATCTCTTACAGGAAAAGGGATAAGACCCGGTAAATCTACCGGGCCTTATCCACAACAGTCTTAGTCTTTCACTTTTTACGGCAATGCATATCGCAGTGCAGTGCTGGGAATGACTTCAATCGTCGTGCCGCCGTCGGTACTCCAGCCAACAGAAACATGATCGGCACCTCCGCCTTCCTTATGCAGGATTTCAATATAGTAGTACTGATCTGCCGTCAAACTAACCGTCGCCGAAGTTTGGGACGGATAGGTATCCCATGTATCCGGATCGGTATATCCCGGCACCTCGGCAACCTGATTACCCAGGGCCGGTGTCGTGTCAACAGGATTTGTATCAGCACTGAGAAACAGGCGAGCCGCATCATCCGAAGCAATGTAGAATGTATAATCCCCGGTCGTCGGAGGTACGAGGTATCCGTAAATCCGCTGGCCATAACTATCACCGGAAAGGGCCCCTCTCAATTCGCCCGTCACAAGGTAAGCGCCATCCGGCGTGTTTGGATAATCCGGATCGTCAAGCATGGTATTTGGATCATTTCCTGTCAGTCCGGTCCAGTATTCGGCCACCAAGGCTTCTTCAGAAGGCGTACCAACCGTCCCGCTGTAGGCAAAGTTCTCACTCAGTGCGGTCGAGTCGAGCCACTCCAACGCAAAGACCGCGAAATCAGCCAAGTCCACAATACAATCATCATTGCGATCATAGTAATTGGCTGTTCGGGCACCGGTGTTCTTAGCCGCCTGACAAGCACTGTCATAAACAACAATCTCTTTCTGGTCTGAAATCGTTCCGGTAGCGTCGGTCGCCGTCAATTTCAGGATGTATGTGCCCGCCTCACTGATGGTGACAACGGTATTCGGATCAGCAGCATCCGTGAAGGTCACTTTTGTTGTCGAACCGCCGCCAAGAGCAACATCAAAGGCTTCCCAGCCAACGGTTAGAGTCGAGGTGCCGTCATCGATAACAGTACCTTCTAATTCAAAACCTGCCGCCGCCAAAGCCGATGTGGTCAGGATATTGTCTCCCGCTTCAACAACAGGCGGTTCATCCAGTTCCTTCGTAGTGAATGTCCAGACTTTGCCTGTCACCATATTCGCATCTGCAATTTCAGTTCCCGGAACATAGTCATAATCCACGATCGCATCCACACGCCAGTAGTAGGTTTTGTTATGGGCCAAATCGGATATCAGGGATAAACTGGTTCCGGTTTGCCCTTCGGACTGAAGACTCTTATAAAGCAGACCAGTTGTCGCTTCATCGGCGTTTTGAACAACAATCTGGTTCGGGTCGAGATATACATTGTAACCGAAGACAGTCGCGATGTTGGGGTCAGAGGGCGCCAGCCATGAAGCAGCGCCTGAGACGCGCCGTTCGGGACTATCCAGAGCAACTTCAACGAAACCTTCCCCATCAAACGGATCCGGTCCTTCGGCACCTCCAGAGAATTCGACGATGGCATCATCGAACTGAACATAGTAATCCCCGTCAAAACCAATACCAATCTTCTTGCCGGCATCGGCAGCAGTCGCTGTGTAAGAGACGCTGTAGCGCGAGCCGGTACTTCCGTCAGGAGTCGCCGGCAGGACACCACTGACTGAGGCCAGCGTGGCGGTGGCAAGATCGTCCACAGAAGCAATGGTTGCATCGCCGTCATAAAAATAGAGTGTCCAGTCATCGGACGTCCCGTCCTGACCAAGACCCAACCTCATGCTGAATACGTAGGTCGCCCCGGCGACAAACGTTTCCGTAAGCGACTGGTAAACATTGTCACCGGTTGTGTACATGATATTGGTACCCATTTCCGGTGTGTAATATCCTTCAGACAGCCACGGGGTATAGCCGCCGCCTTCATTCAGGCTTTCCCACGGGATATAGTCATAACTGTAACCGCCGGGATCGATTGCCGCATCCTCAAACCCGGGATTACCAACGGTAATGGCCCCCAAAGAAGCGGCCGAAAGGAATAACAAGGCCGTTAAAAGAATGAATTGTCTCATCATAAATCCTCCGCTAAAGAGTTTTGATATAATTCCCTGCAGACCATCTGCAGATCTTTATCTTCCAATGCATATTTCCGCTTCTTTTAAACGGAATGCTATCATTTTTTTATCCAGTCATATCTGGACCAATCAAATTGTCCATTGGTATATTCGTTGCCTGTTTCAAAATTGCGATGCCATTTCAACGACCACAAATTCTTAATTGTTACATGGCTGGCAGAACCATCCAGAAATACGATATTGATGCCGTAACTGTGTCTGTTCATACACACAGTTTCCATTCCTCGCCATTCATCAGCGGCATCCGGTTCCAACAATGGCAAGCTCAACCGCCCCTCATGGTCCGGAGCGACACTGACATAAACACAATCCATCAGCAGCGGGATGTTATAGGCCCCTTTGGCATTAATTTTGCGGAAGGAATTCGCCGAATCGCACCCGCCGTTCTGCGCCCAGTAAGTCCCCTGGGTCGGCGGATTGCAGCACCACTCATTCAGGCCATAACTGCCTTCGGGAAACTCATCATCCCATGAAGCGCTTGTTGCCGGTCCCCAATTTTGATTTGTCCTGCCGTACACGCCATTGCCATCATCAGCATCTGCCGGCTTGCATGAAGGACAAACCCGAATCGCCGGATCCTGGCAATACGGATAGGTCGCCCCCCGCCAATAAGCCTCTGGACCCGAAAGACCAGCCCCCCCAACGCCCTGGGGAAGACTGTCTTCATTGTCGTTTGCATACATCGCGAAGATGACGCCCCACTGCCTAAGATTTGACCGGCAAACAACTCCCCGGGCCTTTTCCTTAGCCATCCGCAGACCAGGCAGCACAATCGAAAGCAACAATGCGATAATCGCTATAACCACCAACAATTCAATTAATGTAAAGCCTCGTCTCTCATTCATCGTTTTAATCCCTTATTGATTGAATAAATGATTTTACTTGTCATATTTCGTTTATTCGTTACAATAAAAAAGGCTCATACAAGCGCAAAAACGCTTGTTGACCACCCCAGAGTCAGCACTTACCCGCCAAAGTTCGCTGCTGGCTCTGTTTTTATTTTGTAGGCCTACTTAGCCTTTATTCATCTTTTACGACAAGCTAATCTCTTCAGAAATCAGCATTCGCTTAAGTTTGGTTGATTCTTTTCAACAGGCCTTTTCATCTATTTGATGATTATTTCATCAATCTGCATGTAAGACAGGATTTCGTTCGGATCAGCTCCATCGGTGGTTGATACCGAGACAGTCACGGCAGCATTATCAAAATACGTATAGTAATCCTGCCGGCTTGTAAATCCAATACCGATCGCTTTACCCGCATCCGCCGCCCTTGCGGTATAGGTCACCTGCCGTTTTGTCCAATCCGCTCCATTGTAAACCGAGCCACTGGCCTCTTTCAGATGTTTATACTGATTGACATCTGTGTCGTAGAAGTAGAGAGTCCAGCTGAAGCCGTCGTCATCCAGTTGACTGATCCGACCGCCAATATCCATGCTGAATGTATAGGTCGCGCCTTCAATAAACTTCGCCTTCAATTTCTGGAAAATATTGTCGGAGCCTGTTGAAACCAGGGCGGTAGAAGCAGGACGCGGTTCACCATCATAATAGCCGTTGGAAAGCCACGCCTGATACCCTTCGTTGTCATTGGAAACATTCCACGGTTTACTGTCATACGTGTAGCCCCCTGGTTCAACTTTGACATCTTCAAAGTCCGCATTACCAACGGTAATCTCAGCAGTCGCGTATCTTGTTTTTGATAAGTCATTACTGTCGGTAACAGCCACCGACAAATCAAATGGTTCGCCCCACCAGATCAATCCCGCTTCGGAATCGATTTTTCTAACAAACACCGATTCGTCTAATTTGACATCTTCGATGTCTCCGGTTGTTGAATCAACGCTTTTCGCATTTCTTTCGAGAACGATTTGACTAATTCTCTCCTCACCTTTTTTGCCGGCGATGAGATTCGCCTTTCCCTTAAACATGTGCAGACTGCAGGAGCCGTCATTGTCAACGTCAACGCCAAATTCCGTACCGAGGTCAACAACACTGGCATACGGTGTGTTCACGGTAAAACCGGTCGCGTATTTTGAAACGACCGCCGTCACCTTTCCGCTGGCGGTAAACATGCTGTAAGGAGTTTCCAGCTTGATCTCAGCCGGCGACTCGATAAGCACAACCGCGCCATCATCAAAAGTGATCTCGGCAACGCCCCTGGCAAGAATCATTTTATCGCCCTCTCGAAGCACATCGCCAATCCCGGGGATATCTTTTGTCCCCTCCCATTGCGCGTTAATGGAATCGGTCAACACGGCAACCGGCGGGCGTACGGGGGATAAGACAACCATGAGTGAAATGAACAGCATCGCGGCCGAAGTCAGCAACACCGTAAATACCGGAAACTTGGGTTTTTCACGCTTCGGCTTGACTATTTTCGTCACGATCGGCTCTATCGGCTTCTTCGGCGGTTCCTCGACCGGAACCACAGGGGCCGTTTTCTCGCTTTTCGCCATCTCCTGCCATGCCGCGGTTTCCCAGAACTTATCAGGATTGTCTGCCTGTACATCCGAGAGAATATTGCTTTGCATATCACCGCCCGAAAGAGAGTCGTAAATGGCTCGATGCAGGAAAGTTGCGCGGGCAAATTGTGCGGCGTTCCGGGAGTCTTCGAGAATCCATTCTGAAAGCTGTTCCAGTTGTTCCGGCTCAAGTTTGCCGTCGCTATTCAGATATAAACTGATGAGGGTTTCGGGATCAAACATTATCGTATCTCCTCCGATGATAGACGTCGTTCGATACAATCGCGTAATGCAACCCGAATCCTGTGAAGCGTCGTATATACCGAGCTATGTGTCATCCCCAGCTTCTGGGCAACCCGCGAAATCTCCAGTTCTCTGAGGTAGCGCATTTTCAGAACTTGTTTCCAGCGATCTCTCAGTTGATTGATACAGTAATCCAGCGCCTTTCGCATATCATCAAATCCGGCGGATTCCTTTTCATATGCTTCGGAAACTTTTTGAATCACTTCCGTATCAAGGATCACTCGTCCCTTGGCGTTTTTGCGACGGTACATGAGAATTTCATTTCTGGCAATCCCAATCGCCCACGCTACAAAAGGACGGCGTTTGTCATATTTATCGTAATTCTTGACGATTGCCACGGCGACCTGCTGGAGAATATCATCGGCATCCTGAAAGCGGGGAACGACAGAGGAAATGAAGGAGGACACCACAGGCTGTGCGTTTGTCCAATAAACCGCAACTTCTTCTGTTCGTTTTTCAGACTCACTCATTTTGATTCAATCCAACTAT
>JANQGW010000187.1 GCA_028282905.1 Sedimentisphaerales bacterium
AGGTTATCGTTGAAGACGCCGACGGCAAGATTTTGGATGTTCACTATCTGCCGGCCAAGGCCCGTATTGAAGTAGATGAAGGCGAAGAGGTTATGGCTGGTAAACTGCTGGCTCGTCTGCCGCGTGGTTCGGGCGGTACGCAGGACATTACCGGTGGTCTTCCGCGTGTTACGGAAATTTTTGAAGCCCGCAAGCCGAAAGACCCGGCGGCGATGGCTGAGATTTCCGGAACGGTTGAACTGAAGAGCGACAAACGCCGTGGTAAAATGACGATTATTGTCCGGAATGAGTCAGGGATGGAAAAAGAGCATCACGTACCGCGTGACCGCCACCTGAACTTCCATACCGGCGATACGGTTGAGGCGGGCGATGCTCTGACCGACGGACCGTTGGTACCGCATGATATTCTGCGGATTAAGGGTGAAGAGGCCCTTCAGCGGTATCTGCAGCGTGAAATTCAGAATGTTTACCGTGCCCAGAGCGTAACGATCAACGACAAGCATGTTGAGATTATTCTGTCGCAGATGATGAATAAGGTTGAGATCGAAAACGTCGGTGACAGTGACTTCCTGCCGGCGGAAGTGGTCGATAAGTTTGAATTCCGTCGCGCCAATATGGAACTGGCCAAGAGTCTTCGGATTGCAGACAAGGGCGATACAGATTTGGTCAACGACAAGGTTTACACCAAGGAAGAGATCGAAGCGGCCAACGAAAAGGTCGAAGTTTTGGGCGGTGAGCCGGCAACCGGCAAGAAACCGCGTCCGGCCAGTGCTAATACGCTGCTGCTGGGTATTACCAAGGCATCGCTGCAGTCTGACAGCTTTATTTCGGCGGCCAGTTTCCAGGAAACAACAAAAGTCTTGACAGAAGCGTCGCTGGCTGGTAAAGTTGACAGATTACACGGATTAAAGGAAAATGTAATTCTGGGCCACCTGATTCCGGCCGGTACCGCGTTCAAGCCGTACCTGGATATGCGGGTCAAGCATTTGGTGGAAGCTCCTATTCCAAAGCAGCTTGAGGAATTGCGAGAGGCTAAGGAAGCCGACGCGGCGGCCGATAAGGCGGTCAAGGCGGCGTTGGGCCTCGAATAACGGTAGTTTCCAGGCCCGCAGGGCTGAGTTGATAGAAAAACAATGGTGCAATAAAGTTTGGAGATAAGATGCCAACGATTAATCAGTTAGTTAAAAATGGCAGAAAGAAAAAAGGTAACAAGCGTGTCTCGGATATTACCGGGTGCCCGCAGAAGCGTGGTGTTTGCCTGATTGTCAGGACGCAGACCCCGAAGAAGCCGAACTCGGCGTTGCGGAAAATTGCCCGTGTCCGTTTAACCAACGGCAAGGAAGTGACCGCGTATATTCCGGGTATCGACCATAACCTTCAGGAACACAGTACGGTGATGGTTCGCGGCGGTCGTGTACGTGACCTTCCCGGTGTGCGTTATCACGTGGTTCGCGGTACGCTGGATACGGCGGGCACTGCCAACCGTAAACAGGGTCGCAGTAAGTACGGAACCAAGAAATCCTAACACATAGAAAACCTACAGGGTATTAAAGAATGGCAAAGAAATTTACAGCGTCAAGTCAGCAGTTAAAGCCGGATGCGGTTTACAACAGCAAACTGGTTGCGAAGTTCGTCAATTGTTTGATGTGGGATGGCAAGAAAAGCATTGCGTATAAAGTCTTTTATGACGCCATGAAGCAGATTGAGAAGAAGGTCAAAGACGTTCCGCCGCTGGAAGTGTTTGAAACGGCGATTGAAAACGTCAAGCCGCTTCTGGAAGTTCGCAGCAAGCGTGTCGGTGGTGCCAGCTATCAGGTGCCGATGCAGGTACGCCCCAAACGTCAGCAGTCGCTGGCATTTCGCTGGATTCTGGCGGCTGCCCGCGGCAAAAAGGGCAAACCCATGGCTCTGCGTCTTTCGTCCGAACTGCTGGATGCTTACCGCAAAGAAGGTACTGCGATGACCACACGTGAAAATGTTCATCGTATGGCCGAGGCGAACAAGGCGTTTGCCCACTTTGCTTGGTAATTAGTTGGATTTTCAACAGCCACGGCTTTCTATCAGAAAACCGTGGCTGTTTTTTTATGTTAACTATAAAGAAGTGGTTTAGCAGGAACAATTAGGGTAATTTATGGCAACTGACCTTTCCACCGTACGAAACATTGGCATTATGGCCCATATTGATGCGGGTAAGACCACCGTGACAGAGCGTATTCTGTACTTCAGCGGAATTACCTACAAGATCGGTGAGGTTCACGACGGCACCGCGGTCATGGACTTCATGGAGGAAGAGCAGCAGCGGGGGATTACCATTACCTCGGCGGCGACGAAATGCCCGTGGAACGGTTTTGACATTAACCTGATTGATACGCCCGGGCACGTGGATTTTACCGCAGAAGTGGAGCGGTCACTGCGTGTGCTCGATGGGGCGGTTGCTGTTTTTGATGCGTCTGAAGGGGTTCAGGCCCAGAGTGAGACGGTTTGGCGGCAGGGCCAGAAGTATGATCTGCCATGTCTGTGCTTTATTAATAAGATGGATAAGATCGGCGCCGATTTTGAAATGGCCGTTGACAGCATTCGCGATAAATTACTGGCCAATCCGGTTCCGGTTCAAATTCCTATTGGTGCAGAAGCTGATTTTATCGGACTGGTTGATTTGCTGACGATGAAGGCGGTTTATTTCAAGCAGGAAAAAACCGCAGCCAGTTTCCATGAGGAAGCAATTCCGGATGAGTTGAAAGACGCGGCCGAGCAATGTCGCGGGGCTATGATTGAAGCGGCGGCGGAATATGATGAGTCACTGATGGAGGCCTATATCAGTGATGAAGCGATTTCTAATGAAGTGATTATTTCAGGGCTTCGCAAGGGAACGCTGGCCGGGGAATTGAATCCGGTTTTGGTTGGCTCAGCATTGAAGAATATTGGTGTTCGCAAGCTGATGGATGCGGTTCCGATGTATCTGCCGTCACCACTGGAGCGACCTGCGGCATTAGGGCACAAAAACGGTGATACGGACAAACCGGTGGATGTGGTATGTGATCCGAAAAAGCCATTTATTGGTTTAGCATTCAAGATTACCAGTGACAAGCATGGCGATCTCTATTTTGTGCGGGTCTATCAGGGGACTCTCAAGAGCGGTAGCCGTGTTTTGAACAGCAATCGGGACCGCAAGGAAAATATTACACGGATTTTCCAGATGCACGCCAACAGCCGACAGATTCTCGAAGAAGCACATGCCGGCGATATTGTCGCAGTGGTTGGCCTGAAAGAAACGCTGACCGGCGATACGCTTTGCGATACCAAAAATAACGTGGCACTGGAAAGTATTACGTTTCCGGAAACGGTAATCAGTATGTCCATTGAGCCGCGTTCGGCAGCCGACCGGGTAAAATTGGGCGAGGCGTTGGCGGTTCTGCGGCGGGAAGACCCGACATTTGGATGTAATTTTGATGCGGAAACCGGCCAAACCATTATCAGCGGAATGGGGGAACTGCACCTGGAAGTGCTGGAACATAAACTGGTGCGTGATTTGGGGGTGGATGTTCGGGTTGGCAAGCCTCGGGTGGCTTACCGCGAAGCGATTACGAAAAAGGCGGCCCAGGAAAGCAAATTTGTGCGACAGACCGGGGGGCGGGGCCAGTTTGGTCATGTGGTGATCGAAATTGAACCGATGCTGGATGAAAGCGGATACTATGTCCGTGAAAATGAGTTTGAGAACAAAATTGTTGGGGGTGTGATTCCCAAAGAATACATTCCGTCAATTGAAAGCGGTGTCAAAGAGGGGTTGGCCAGCGGGGCACTTTCGGGCTATCCTGTTGTTGGCGCTAAAGTTACGCTGATTGATGGCTCGCACCACGCGGTCGATTCTTCGGAGATTGCCTTTGAGCAGGCCGCGGTGATGGCGGTGCAGGAAATCCTGGTAAAGGCCGGCCCAGTGTTGCTGGAACCGGTGATGCGGGTCCAGATAGTAGTTCCAGAGCCGAATTATGGTGCCGTGCAGGGCCAACTTGTGGCCAAACGCGGTGAAATTGGCGACACCCGGATGCACGGAAATATGCGTGTGCTGGATGCCAAGGTTCCGCTGGCGGAAATGTTCGGCTATTCGAGCCAAATTCGCAGTGCCACCGGCGGTCGAGGCAGTTTTTCGATGGAACCGCTGAATTACGAGAAGGTGCCCGAACAAATTTCAGAAAAAATCCTGTTAGGCTATTGACAACCCTGTATTTTTGTGGTAGTTAGGGGATTTTTCAGCCGGAGCGAGCATACAAAGGAGTTGTATGCGTGAACGAGTTGGGCTGATCATTTCGATAGAAAATGGTACATGGATGGCAAAACGGGCCTAAAAATGGCTTTATGGCCTAAAATGACCGAAACGAACGAGCCAGATAACAAGGCTCCTGACGCCCAAAGCAGCGGGCCGCGACTGTAAGGAAGACGAATAGATGTCTTTCCTGCCTGATGAATGAGAAAAACGTTAATTTTTCGGAATTTCAACGCTTTTTCTGCATAAATAACTTGTGTTTGACACGGTTTGCTGGTATTTTTTCCAGCTTTCCATATTGTTTGGCGACACTGTAGGTAGAAATTAAGGGTAAACCATGGTAGATACCGAAAAAATCAGAATCCGAATGGAAGCTTATGACCACCGTGCACTGGACAGCTCGGCGAAGGAAATCGTAGAGCAGGCCCGCCGCACGAATGCCCGTGTCAGCGGTCCGATCCCGCTGCCGACGCGTATTGAGCGTTACACTGTTCTTCGCAGTCCTCATGTGAACAAGAAGTCACGTGAGCAGTTTGAAATGCGCACACATAAGCGTTTGATCGATATTTACGATGCCAATGCCCGCACGGTCGAAGCCTTAAACAGGCTGGTTGTTCCTGCGGGCGTTTTTGTTAAGATCAAGGCTTAATATCTTAACCGGCGTCCTAAAGAAAGTCAGTTAACAGCGTTGAAAAACGCGAAACGATAAATAAACGAGAGTATTTGCAACACGCACTAAGGAAATAAACAATGGCAATGTTGCTTGGAAAAAAAGTTGGAATGACACGGATTTATGATGAATCCGGAAAAATGATTCCCGTGACGGTTGTTCAGGCCGGTCCTTGTATTGTGACCCAGTTGAAGACAGCTGAGACTGACGGTTACGATGCTGTCCAGATGGGGTTTGACGATGTCAAGGCCTGCCGGGTCAAGAAGCCTGCCGAAGGGCACGCCAAGAAGGCCAACACCGCACCAAAGCGTTTTGTCCGCGAATATCGCCTGGCTGACGGTGAGCAGGTTGACTATGAAGCCGGTGCAGAGCTGGGTGTTTCGGTTTTTGCCGACACGAAGATTGTTGACGTTTGCGGCACCAGCAAGGGTAAAGGTTACGCCGGTGTTATGAAGCGTCACGGCTTTGGCGGTTTCCCTGCATCGCATGGTACCGAACGTAAGCACCGTGCTCCGGGCTCGATTGCGTCACACGCATCTGATGCCGGTAACGGCGGTAACGTCAAAAAGGGTAAACGCATGTCGGGTCGCATGGGCGGCGCACGCGTGACCAGCAAGCATCACAGGCTGGTTTCGATTGATGAAGAAAAGAACCTGTTGGTCATTAAGGGAGCGATCCCGGGCCCGTCCGGCGGATATGTTGAAATTCGCAGTTCGCACACACGGCCTCAAAACTAAACCCTTTAGGGTTGTAAATGTCGCGAGTAAAGTTTTTGGGATTTGCCGAGCGACATAGCCGCGAAGAAACAGAAGTTTGAATTGTCGGCACAATAAATCAGGAATATAGATAAGATTTTTGGATAGCGAATTATGATCGACGTAAAAGTCTATAATCGAGAAGGCAAGGAAGTGGAAAGCCTGCAGGTGGATGAGGCCCTCTTCGGCGGCGACGTTCGTGCGGCTCTGCTGAAGCAGGCAATCGTCAGACATCACGCTAATAAGCGTGTTGGTACTGCGGCCACCAAGAGTCGCGGTATGGTTGACGGTTCAACCCGCAAGATCTACAAACAAAAGGGCACCGGTAACGCTCGTATGGGTACCATTCGCACTTGTGTTCGTCGCGGCGGTGGTGTGGCTTTCGCCAAAGTTAACCGTAATTTTGGCAAAGATATGCCGAAAAAGCAGCGTCGTCTGGCGTGTGACTCGGCTCTGCTGGCCAAGATGCAGGCGGGCAACGTAGTTGTTGTTGATGAGCTGAAATTCGACGCTCCCAAGACCGGCGAGTTTTCCCGCGTTCTGGGCAACCTGAGCATTGATCGCAGCTGCCTGGTGACGATTCCCGAACAAGACACCAATGTTTACAAATCCGCCCGGAACATCCCGAAGGTTGACGTGATGGTTATCAACGACCTGAACGCCGGCGACATCTGTAACAAGCAAAAAGTTCTCTTTACCAAAGATGCTTTTACGGCGCTGCTGGATAAGAAGAAAACCAATTAGGAATACAGGATAGAATCGTGGACAATTATAACATTATCATTAAGCCGCTGGTCACCGAACAGGGAATGCATTTTGCCAACACGAAAAATGCGTATTCGTTCGAGGTAAACAAGAAGGCCAATAAGGTTCAGATCCGCAACGCGGTTCAGCAACTGTATAATGTCAAGGTGGTTGATGTTCGGACTGCCAATATCAAAGGTAAGCCCCGTCGTCGCGGTCGCACCATCGGTTATACCAAGAGTTGGAAGAAGGCCGTTGTTGTACTGCACCCGGATTATCATATTGACCTGTTCTAAGAAGCGAACCAGGAAAGAAAAGGTAAGATAAGAATTATGGCTATACGAGTATATAAACCGACAAGCAATGGACGCCGCAACGCATCGGTGATCGACTACAAGGCGGTTCTGACCACAGACAAGCCTGAAAAGACCTTGTGCAAGCGTATCAAGAAGACCGGCGGTCGTAATAACCATGGTAAAGTGACCTGTCGTTTTCGCGGCGGCGGCGCTCGTCGTATCTACCGCATCATCGACTTTAAGCGGAATAAGATCGACATGACCGCAACGGTCAAGACGATCGAATATGACCCGAACCGCAATTGCTTTATCTCGCTGGTTCAGTATGAAGACGGCGAAAAACGCTACATCCTGGCTCCGGACGGTATCAAAGTCGGCATGACGGTTGAGAGTGGCGACAACGTTGAGCCGAAGATCGGCAACAGCATGCCGCTGTCGAGTATTCCGGTAGGTGTTGAAATCCACAATATTGAAATGACAGCCGGTCAGGGCGGAAAACTCGTCCGCAGTGCCGGTGGTGTTGCTCGTCTGATGGCGAAAGAAGGCAACTGGGCGACGATTATTCTGCCCAGCGGTGAAATGCGGATGGTTCGCAAAGAATGCCGTGCGACGATTGGCCAGTTGAGCAACTCTGACTACCAGAACGTCAAACTCGGTAAAGCCGGCCGTAAGCGTCACATGGGCCGCAAGCCGCACGTTCGCGGTAAGGCGATGAACCCGGTCGCTCACCCGATGGGTGGTGGTGAAGGCCGCAGTAATGGTGGTCGTCATCCTTGTTCGCCGACCGGTCTTCCGGCCAAGGGCGGTAAAACCCGTAACCGCAAGAAAGTATCCAATAAGCGAATTATTCGCCGTCGTAAAACCAACCGTGGTTTACAGCTTGTTGTCTAAGGCGGCGTGATACAAAAAAGTAAATTAGTCCAATATATATAAAAGAGGAATTTGAATGGGACGTTCGACGAAAAAAGGGCCTTATGTAGATGAGAAAGTTTACCTGAAGGTTCAAAAGCAGATTGAATCCGGCAGCAAAGCTCCGATCCGCACTTGGGCACGGGCTTGCACGATTATCCCGGAATTTGTCGGTTTTACCTTTGAAGTTCATAACGGCAGGATGTTTCACAAGGTTATGGTCTCTGAGGACATGGTTGGACACAAATTGGGTGAATTCTCACTAACTCGTACGTTTAAAGGCCATTCCGGCGGTAAGTAAGCACCCGGAAACTAACAGCCCCAGGCGATTGTAAGGTTGAATAGATATGCTGAGTGGAAAAAAATTAAATCAGGTTTGTAAAGAGCAGAAGGTTTCTGACACGCAGTTGGCCGAACATCTGGCACGCGGCGGGATGAGCCAGGACGAAGCCAAGACAGCGATTGGCAACTGGAAGAACGGCAAATACACCCCGAAGCCGGGTCGTGAAGATGTTGATCGACTGGCTGCCGGTTTGGGCGTTGAAGCGGGCGATATTTCCGCCTGGACCGCCAGTTACCGGTATGCTCCGATGTCGGCTCGCAAGGTTCGTCTGGTGACGGATTTGATTGCCGGTCGTGATGTGCAGGATGCACTGGATGTTCTGACCTTTACGAATAAACGGGCGGCCGTTCATGTCAAGAAAGTCTTGCAGAGCGCTATCGCCAACGCGGACGAACAGGAAGCGGACGTGGATAACCTGTATGTGTTTGAAGCACGTGCCGATCAGGCCGGTCGTCGTATTGGAACCAAAAGCTGGCACCCGAAAGATCGCGGACGGGCACATCCGATTCGCAAGGAAGCCAGCCATATTCACGTAACCGTATCCGAAGGATAATTTTATAAAGCAGGAATATTATGGGTCAAAAGACATCTCCAATCGGTTTTAGAACGGGAATTACCCTCAACTGGCAAAGTACGTGGTTTGCCCCGAAGGCGAACTATGGCGACTTCCTGATTGAGGACTGGAAGATCAGAGACTATGTCGATAAGAAGTTCAACCAGCAGCCTCCGTACGCGGCTGTTTCCAAGACGGTTATTGCCCGTACACGCAACGAAGTCAAGGTGACACTGCACACTGCCCGTCCGGGGATGGTGATCGGCCCTCGCGGTGCGGAAGTTGACAAACTGCGTGAAGAACTGGAACACCTGATCGACCGCAAGATCAGCGTGAATGTGATTGAAATTAAAGAACCGGCTTTGGATTCCAAGCTGGTTGCAGAAAATATTGCCGCACAGCTTCAGAAACGTTCGGCCTATCGCCGGGCGATGAAGATGGCTTGTGAAAGTGCGATGAACGCCGGTGCATTGGGTGTCAAGGTTATGTGCGGCGGACGTTTGTCGGGTGCGGAAATCGCCCGCAGTGAAGTTCAAAAGCTCGGCAGTATTCCGCTGCAGACGCTGGATGCCAACGTGGACTACGGTTCAGCGACGGCTCGAACAACTTATGGCGCTATCGGCATTAAGGTATGGATCTATAAGGGCAAATTCGGCGAAGAAATTACGCCGATCGTTCAGAATAAGCCGCGTCGCGGCGGTCGCCCGGGCGGCGGACGTCCCGGCGGTAACCGAGGCGGCGGACGCAGCGGTGGTGGTCGCAGTGGCGGACGTCCTTCAGCGGCACCCGCTGAGGCAAAGAAAGCTCCCGAAACTCCGGCTGCAGCACCCGCTGAGCAGGCTCCGGCAGAAACGAATCAGGATAACAGCTAAAGACTTAGTATAAAGGATTACAGCCATGGCTTTAATGCCAAAACGAGTAAAATATCGTAAACACATGCGTGGCAAAATGAAAGGCAACGCCTCTCGCCGCAATTATGTAGCGTTTGGCGAGTACGGTCTTCAGGCCCTGGAGCCTCACTGGATTACCGGCCGTCAGATCGAAGCCGGCCGTATTGCCGCAACGCACTTCCTGAAACGTGAAGGTAAGATTCACATCCGGATCTTCCCGGACCACTCGTATTCTCAGAAACCGCTGGAAACACGAATGGGTAAAGGTAAGGCCGAGGTGGAAGGCTGGGTAGCTGTTGTTAAGCCCGGTATGGTGTTGTATGAAATCGGCGGCGTCGAAGAAGAAGTGGCCAAAGAAGCCCTGCTTCGTGTGGCTCACAAGATGCCCGTAAAATGCAGGTTTGTGACACGCAGACATACGCTTGGATAAGGATACGAAACGAGATGAAAGCTTCTGAAATCAGAGAAATGCGATCCGATGAGCGTGCGGAAAAGCTCGAAAAGCTGCAGCGTCAGCTCTTTGACCTTCGCGCTCAGGCCGTGACCGAAAATCTGGAAAACCGTCATGCGATTCGGGATGTACGCCGGGATATCGCACGGGTTAAAACCATTATGAACGAAGAACAGAGTAAGGGCCAGTAAGGCATGGAAACAAAAGTAGTCAAAAATAAAAAGGCGACGGTTGTCAGCCGCAGCGGCGACAAGAGCATTACCTGTCAGATTGATTATAAAGTCAAGCACCCGCGTTACGGCAAGTACATTCGCCGTCGTACGAAGTTGGGCGTTCATGATCCGAAGAACCTGGCCGGTTTGGGCGACTTGGTGGAAATCACCGAATGTCGGCCGATCAGCAAGAGAAAAAGCTGGCGTCTGGTAAAAGTACTGAAAAAAGCAGACATTGTAGAATAAAGGGCGGACCATTGATTCAGCAAGAAAGCATGTTAGAGATCGCTGATAACAGCGGTGTGAAAGTGGCTCAGTGCATTAAGGTGTTGGGCAGAGGAAGTTCGCGCAAGGGTAAAGATACGCGTCCGACGGCAACTGTTGGCGATATTGTTTCTGTTGCGATCAAGAAAACCCTTCCCAACTGTTCGTTGGATAAAAAGAAAGTGCATCGCTGTGTGATCATTCGGACCAAGTACCCGGTACGTCGTCCGGACGGCAGCTATGTACGCTTTGACAGTAACGCCGCGGTGATGATCGGTGAGGACCAGAATCCCATCGGAACCCGTATTTTTGGTGCGGTGGCTCGTGAGCTGCGTGAAAAGAACTTTATGAAGATTGTCTCTCTGGCCAGTGAAGTGGTTTAGAGTCCGTTGACACGGTAAATAAGGGTTAATTCCATGGCAAGACATGTTAAAAAAGGTGATACGGTAGAAATCATTGCAGGCGTCAACAAAGGCGCGACCGGCAAGGTCATGCGGGTTATTCCCGGCAAGGACCGGGTTCTGGTTGAAGGCGTCAACCTGGCTCACAAGCATGTGCGTCCCTCGCAGCAAAATCCGCAGGGCGGTCGCATTCGCGTTGAGCGTCCGATCCATATCAGCAATGTACAGCCGATCAGTACAAAAACCAGTAAGGGTGCCCGCGTGCGTTTTGCAACGGATGCCAAAGGAACCAAGAAGCGCGTTGCGACGGACGGTTCTGAAATTGGTGTGGTAACAAAGGCAAAGAAGAAATAACCAAAGTTGAGGTTAAAAGGATAATCGATGGCTCGCTTAAAAGACGTATATAAAAGCAAAGTCGCCCCGGCCCTGCAGGAAAAGTTTGAGTACCGCAGTTCGATGGCCGTGCCGAAACTGGAAAAGATCGTGGTTTCGATGGGCGTCGGCAAGGCCGTTCAGGATAAGAAGTTCCTGGATAACGCATTCAAGGATCTGACGGTGATTTCCGGTCAGAAGCCGATGATCTGCAAGGCGAAACGCAGTGTATCAAACTTTAAGGTTCGTGAAGGCGACAAGACCGGCTTGAAGGTTACGCTTCGCAAAGAGCGGATGTTTGAGTTTCTGGATCGTCTGATCAACCTGGCGATTCCGCGGGTCAAGGACTTTCGTGGTCTGAACCCCAAGGGTTTTGACGGTCGCGGCAACTACTCGATGGGTCTGGATGAGCAGAGTGCTTTCCCGGAAATCGATCCGGCCAAGATTGATACCCAGCAGGGAATGAATATTACATTTGTCACCTCGGCAGTCAGCGATGATGAAGCCCGCGAAATGCTGAAGTTGTTTGGAATGCCCTTTAAGGAAAATTAACCACTGAGGTTTTGGAGTATAGTTTATGTCGACAACGGCACTTGAAAATAAAGCGAATGCAAAGCCGAAATTTAGAAGTCGCGGTTACACCCGCTGCCAGATTTGCGGTCGGGCACGAGCGGTCTATCGTAAGTTTAAAATTTGCCGCATTTGTTTCCGTACGATGGCCAACGAAGGCAAGATTCCCGGCGTTAAGAAAGCAAGCTGGTAATTCAAGGAAACAGTAAACGAACCCAGGAAATATGGAGTTAGTTGCATGAGTTTAAGTGATCCCATTGCGGATATGCTGACAAGAATACGGAATGCTTCACGCATCGGTCGAACCGACGTGAAAATCCCGGCTTCGAAGATTTGCCAGGGCATTGCCGCCGTATTAAAGGATGAAGGTTACATTGCCGATTTCGATCGGATTGATGATAACAAGCAGGGACTTCTTCGTGTCTTTCTGAAGTACACGCCGGAAGGTATTCCGGCAATTACGACGATTGATCGAACCAGTAAGCCGGGCTGCCGTGTGTATAAAGGCACGACCGACATTCCGCGTGTGATGGGCGGACTGGGGATTTCGATTGTTTCGACCAGTAAAGGCGTAATGAGTGATAGAAAATGTCGC
Organism: Sedimentisphaerales bacterium; assembly: GCA_028282905.1. GTDB lineage: Bacteria > Planctomycetota > Phycisphaerae > Sedimentisphaerales > Anaerohalosphaeraceae > 4572-13. Next base: position 12,287 of record JANQGW010000187.1, read on the forward strand.
GCTGAAAATGTCGGCGGTGAACTGATTTGCACGGTGAGCTAATATGAGTCGTATAGGAAAAAAACCAATTGCAATTCCAGGCGGTGTCAAGGTTGAACAAAAAGGTCTCCAGATTAAGGTGACCGGCCCCAAGGGCACGCTGGAAATGGACTGTCATCCGGAAATCGACGTGAAAGTCGAAAACGATGCGATTGTTGTGGATAATGCCGATTTTGGTGATCGCAGCAAACGCGCTCTGCATGGGACGATGCGGGCACTGTTGAACAACATGGTGACCGGCGTGACGCAGGGCTTTGAAAAGAAGATGCAGATCTTCGGAACCGGTTACAACCTGAAAGAGCAGGGCGGCAAGCTCGTTCTGAATGTTGGGTTCTGTCACCCGGTTGAGCTGCCGATCCCCAAGAGCGTCAAGGTGGATATCAAGACCCCGGCGACCCGCGGTAATGATGTACCGGCTCTGTTTTCACTGTCCGGTCCGGACAAGCAGGAACTGGGACAGTTTGCGGCGGTCATTCGCAAGGTCCGTCCGCCGGAGCCGTATCAGGGCAAGGGCATTCGCTATGCGGATGAACATGTGATTCGCAAGGTCGGTAAGGCCTTTGGTGCAGGCGGTTAATGACAGAACCGAAACGTGTTATCGCGGTGGTTATGCCGCTTAACAGGCAATGATAAAAGGGAATCGGTAAAGATGCAGAACGAACGAATTAAAAAAGCTCGAACACGACGCAATTGGCGTTCACGCCGGAAAATTTTCGGTACGCCGGAACGTCCCCGGTTGGTCGTTTTCCGTTCAAGCCGACATATTTACGCACAGATCATCGACGATCTGGCCGGTGTGACTCTGGCTTCGGCCAGCAGCCGGGCCAAGGGTCTGCGTGACAGCGTTAAATATGGCGGAAACCAGGATGCAGCCAAGGTTGTCGGTGCCGCGATTGCCAAGCAGGCGATGGATGTCGGTATTAAGGCGATTTGCTTTGACCGCAACGGGTATAAGTATCACGGTCGGGTCAAGGCGCTGGCCGATGCGGCTCGGGAAACCGGGTTGGCACTGTAAACGAAAATCAAAACGTCAAAATTGGAGATAGAAGTTGGCTGAAGAAATCAGAACAGACATTCAAACGGAACAACCGCTGGAAGATACGGTGGTAAAGGTATTCCGTAACGCCAAAGTGGTCAAGGGTGGTCGTCGGTTCAGCTTTGCCGCTCTGGTGGTTGTCGGTGACCGCAACGGAACCGTGGGCTACGGTTATGCCAAGGCCAATGAAGTTCCGCCGTCAGTTGAAAAGGCCGTCAAAGACGCCAAAAAGAATCTGAACAAGGTACCGATCGTTGACGGTACGCTTCCGCATCCGATCGTCGGAAAGTGCCGTGCCACGCAGGTAACGATGCTGCCGGCCAGCCCGGGTACTGGTGTTATTGCCGGTTCCACCGTGCGTGCCGTCCTGGAATATGCCGGTGTGCGTAACGCCCTGACCAAGATTAACGGCAGCCGCTCGGCCAAGAACGTTGTCAAGGCCGTGATGGATGGATTAACAAGACTTCGTGACAAGGAAACCATCGAATCTCTGCGAGGCGTAGAGGTCGAAGTTGAAAAAAGGTGGTAAGAACGATATGTTAAGCAATGAAATTACAGCAATCGTCGGATCGGGTCCGAAACGAAAACGCTTAGGGCGTGGAAAAGGAAGCGGCCAGGGCAAGACGGCCGGTCGCGGCCACAAAGGCTATGGCAGTCGTGCCGGTGCATCGACGCACCTGGCTAACGAAGGCGGCCAGATGCCGTTGTTCCGTCGTCTGCCCAAACGCGGATTTAATAATGCCCAGTTTGCAACACGCTATGAGATCGTTAATGTTTCTCAGTTGGAACGTGTTTTCACGGATGGTACGGCAGTGGGTGTGGAAGAACTCATCGGCGCCGGACTGATTGACTCTCGCAGCAGCAAGATTAAAATCCTCGGCGATGGTGAATTGACGAAAAAACTGAACGTAACCGCGCATAAGTTCAGCAAGAGTGCCGAACAGAAGATTTCCGAATGCGGCGGTTCTGTTAAGGTGGTTGCCTAAGCCTCAATCAGGGAAGGGTATAAGAATGCTTGGCACATTTATCAACATCTTTAAAGTAGCGGATTTAAGAAACAAAATCCTGTTTACGCTGGCATTGCTGTGCATTTACCGGGTCGGCTTTTTTATTCCGGTACCCGGTTTTGACGCTGCGGCGATTACACAGGCTGCGGAAGAACGCGGAAGCGATACGCCGATGGGCCGAGCCGCTGAGTACATGCAGATGTTTACCGGCGGAACGCTGAGTAAGTCCAGCCTGTTCAGCCTGGGGATTATGCCGTATATTTCGGCGTCGATTATCCTGATGTTGCTGGGTGAAGTCTTGCCGGCCCTGCGAAAACTCAAGCAGGAAGGTGCGGCCGGACATAAAAAGATACAGGAATATACGCGCTATTTGACGGTGCCTTTATGCGTGATTCAGGCATACATGTTCATGAAGATGTTTGCCGTCGAAAACTACATTTATGCGGACATGAAGTTTCAGGCTATCGTGATGGGGATTGTCGGCATGACGGCCGGGACGCTGTTTTTGATGTGGCTGGGCGAGCAGATTGACGAATACGGTATCGGTAACGGTATCAGTTTGATTATTATGGCCGGTATTTTGTCCCGGATGCCGATGGCGGTCTGGGAGGTTCTGCAAAATGCCGACTGGCGCATGAATTCAGATGCCCAGTATGGCCCGGGGAAAATTCTGATCCTGCTGGGAGCCTTTGTTTTTGTTATCGCCGGTGCGATTCTGATTACACAGGGCCAGCGTCGGATTCCGATTCAGCAGGCTAAACAGATGCGCGGCCACCGGATGTACGGCGGGCAGCGTCATTACCTGCCGCTTCGGGTGAACCACGGCGGTGTGATGCCGATTATTTTCGCATCGAGCTTGATGATGTTCCCGTCGATTATTTTTGATCAGCTTAAGGGTATTGAGATTTTTGCGAAGTCAGACCTCTTTGCTCAGGTTGCCCAGGCATTTGGCCCGATGGCATTTACGTATAACCTTATTTTTGTGATTATGATTTTCCTGTTCGCGTATTTCTGGACAACCGTCCAGTTCCAGCCGAAGGACATGGCCAAGAATCTGCGTGACCGCGGCAGCTTTATTCCCGGTTTGCGTCCCGGCCACCGCACGGCGGAATACCTAGAAACCGTGATGATCCGGATCACGTTTTTCGGTGCGTCGTTCCTGGCGTTTATCGCAGTGGTGCCGAGCTTGGTGAGCCAGTTGATTGGCGTCCCGTTCATGGTCGCATCGTTCCTGGGTGGCACGGGCTTGTTGATTGTTGTCAGCGTCTCGCTGGATCTGGTTCAGCGGATTGAGGCGAATTTGATTATGCGTAACTACGAAGGATTCAGTGACTCTCGAATTAAAGGAGCCTTCCGATGAAATTGATTCTGCTTGGACCTCCCGGTGCCGGCAAAGGCACTCAGTGCAAACGGATTATTGAAAAATACGGCATGATTCATATGTCGAGCGGTGATATCCTGCGGGCCGAACGTAAAGCCAATAGCGACTTGGGCCAGAAGGCTCAGAGTTATATGGACAGCGGGGCACTCGTTCCGGATGATCTGATTATCGATATGATGATCAAGGCCATCAAGGAAGCTCCCGCGTCCGGTTATGTGCTGGACGGTTTTCCGCGAACGGTTGCTCAGGGCGACGGTTTGGATGCGGCGTTGGCGAATGCCGGCGAAAAAATTGACGCGATTGTTAACCTGCAGGTTCCGAATGAAGCGATAATCTCGCGGATGACGGGTCGTCGCTGTTGTCCGGTTTGCGGTGCGGTTTATCATATTGAGAATCTCAAGCCCAAGACCGAAGGTCAGTGCGACAAGGGTTGCGGCGAGTTGGTGCAGCGTCCGGATGATACGCCGGAAGTTGTGGCAAACCGCCTGAAGATTTACGATGAGCAAACGGCTGCGGTCGTTGGTTACTACCAGGAAAAAGGTAACGTGATTCTGGATATCGATGCCAATCAGGAAATCGATAAGGTTACGGCCGATGTCTTTGAAAAGTTAGATGCCCTGAAGGGTTAAGCGAGTTTGAGATGCCGATAACGCTTCGGAGCAGGCGAGAAATAGAAATGCTTCGCAACGCCGGAAGGCTGGTTGCGGAGGTTCTTTCAAAATTAAAAGAGTATGCAAAACCGGGTGTCAGTACCGGCGAACTGGATGAAATGGCACTGGAAATGGCCCATGAGGCCGGTGCGATTGCTTTGTTCAAAGACTACCCGCATCCCTATATGGATTGCCCGTTTCCGGGAGCAATTTGTGCTTCGGTGAATGAGCAGTTGGTTCATGGGATTCCGTCCAGAAAGGTCATCCTTGAAGAAGGTGACATTCTGAGCGTTGATTACGGTGTGAAACTGAACGGTTACTGCGGTGACGCGGCGTTTACAACCGGCATCGGACAAATTTCACCGCAGCGTCAGAAATTGCTGGATGTGACGGACGGCCTTTTGAAAATTGCGGTTGAAAACATGGCACCCGGAGTTAAGTGGAGTGCTATAGCCGGGATGATGGAAGCCGAAGCCAAGGCGGCCGGTTTTTCCGTTGTGAAAGATTATGTCGGCCATGGCATTGGTACCGAGATGCATGAGGATCCGAAGGTGCCGAATTTTGTCAGCCGTGAACTGCTTCGCAATGACACTGTGCTGAAAGAAGGCATGGTGCTGGCGGTCGAGCCGATGGTTAATATTGGAACTGCATCTGTGAAGACACTGCCGGACGGCTGGACGGTGATAACAAAAGATAAGAAATGCTCAGCGCATTTTGAATACACGATCGCCGTGGTGCAGGGCGGATGCGAAGTCCTGACACCGTGGGATCAACTCGGTTAAGCTGAAAGAAAAAACGAATGGCAAAAAAAGACGCAATCAGACTCGAAGCCAAAGTCGTCGAGGCACTGCCAAATGCGATGTTTCGTGTGGAACTTGAAAACGGACATCAGATTCTGGCACATGTTTCGGGAAAGATGAGAATGCATTTTATCCGCATTCTTCCCGGTGACACGGTTACCGTCGAAATGAGTCCGTATGACCTGACCCGGGGTCGGATTGTGTTGCGAAATTAAAAGCACTTTGTAAAGCGAAGGTGTGTTATGAAAGTAAGAAGCTCAGTAAAACGAATTTGTGAAAATTGTAAAGTCATCCGCCGCAAGGGCGTGTTGCGTGTGATTTGCTCGGCGAATCCGCGTCATAAGCAGCGTCAGGGTTAAGGGTGAATTAGAGTAGAACTTTTACAGGTACAGGAGTTATTATGCCGCGTATAGTTGGTGTTGATGTTCCGAATAATAAGCAGGCCTGGATTGCGTTGACGTATATCCACGGTATCGGTCGCTACCGCGCCCAGTTGATTCTGGACGAAGCCGGAGTTGACGGGACCGTCAAAGCCGGAAAAATGACCGAAGAAGAAGTGACAAAGATTGCCCAGATCATTACACGGGACTACCCCGTGGAAGGTCAGTTGCGACGTCAGGTTTCTCAGGATATCGTGCGTCTGAAAGATATTGCCTGTTACCGTGGTATTCGCCACCGTCGCGGGATGCCGGTTCGCGGTCAGATGACCCAGAGTAACGCCCGGACGCGTAAGGGTAAGAAGAAAACAGTCGCCGGTAAGAAGGGCGTCAAGGAAATGCGTTAATTGATCGTCACCTTTCCGTGACGAAGAATCACATTCTTAGGAACGAATAAAAAATGGCAAAAAGTACCAAACGTAAAGTCAGAAGAAACGTCGCCCGCGGTGTTGTTCATATCAAGGCGACCTTCAATAATACGCTGGTAACGATCTCAGATCCGGACGGCGGCGTTCTCTGCCAGGATTCCGGCGGGTCGGTTGGGTTCAAAGGTTCGCGTAAGAGCACACCGTTTGCGGCACAGAAAGCCGCTGAAAAGTGTGCCAAGGCTGCCATGCGGTACGGCCTGCGTGAAGTTGAAATTCGCGTTAAAGGCCCGGGTTCGGGTCGTGAATCGGCCATTTCGGCCATTCAGCAGGCAGGGCTTCGGATTTCCTCGATTGAGGATGTTACGCCGATTCCGCATAACGGCTGTCGCCCGAAGAAACGCCGCCGCGTCTAATTTGTAAGACACAATAGCAAACGATTTATACGATTTAAGATAAAGGAACGGTTAAACGATGTCACGATACATTGGTCCATCATGCAGACTTTGTCGTCGCGAAGGTATGAAGCTGATGCTAAAGGGTACCCGCTGCGAAACTGCAAAATGTTCGGTTGAAAAACGTGAGCGAAGCATGGCTCCCGGAATGCACGGCTGGCGCCGAGGCCGCCGAAGTGACTACGGCGTCCGTCTTCGTGAAAAACAGAAAGTCAAACGGTATTACGGGCTGATGGAAAAACAGTTTATGATCTATTTCCGTCAGGCGGAACGCCGTACTGGTAACACCGGTGAGATTCTGCTCGAACTGCTCGAACGGCGTCTGGATAACGTTATCTATAAGCTGAATTTTGCTCCATCACGCAAAGCGGCTCGTCAGTTGGTGACCCACGGTCACATTTACCTGAACGGTCGTCGTGTGGATATTCCGGATATCACCCTCAAGATTGGTGATACGATTACATTGAAGAACTCAGATAAAAGCCGGAAAATCGTCAAGGAACAGCTCGAAAGCAATCCGAACTTTGCAGTTCAGGGTTGGCTCCAACTGGATACCGCCAAGCCTGTCGCAACGATTGTTGGAATGCCGACGCGTGATGATGTTCAACTGGCTGTGGAAGAACAACTGGTTGTGGAATTCTGTTCCAAGTAATAATAGCTGAAAAACGAAACCCTGGTGATTTACAGAGAGTGATTTGTGGAACTTATGGCCTTAAGTTCCGGTCACTGAGAACATTCACCTGATTTTAGGGAGGCCGATTTTATGAGAGTAACCTGGCGAGGACTTGAATTACCCACGCGAGTGGAAAGAGACGAACGGATTTCGACCGACAATTACGGTCGGTTCAGTGTTGAGCCGTTTGAACGCGGTTTTGGTACGACGATTGGTAACAGCTTGCGTCGTATTCTGCTGTCTTCCCTGGAAGGCAGTGCGGTTGAGTCCGTCAAAATTTCCGGTGTGGATCATGAATTTTCTTCCATCGAAGGTGTGATGGAAGATGTGACCGACATTGTCATGAATGTCAAAAAACTCGTCGTGCGGATGCAGGGCGATGCGACTCGGACGATGGTGGTCAAAGCTGATAAGGCCGGTCCTTTGACCGCCGGTATGATCGAATGCGATGCTGCAATTGAGATTATCAATGAAGATCTGGTGTTGGCGACGCTGACCGAAGATGTTCCGTTTGAAATCGAGATGGAAGTAGGTAACGGCCGCGGCTACTCGCCGGCGTCCGAGCGTATTGCCGCCGAAGATCGCTATGAACAGGAACTGGGACGGATTGAAATCGATGCGATTTATTCGCCTGTTGTCCGTGTTCGTTATAAAACTGAAGATACCCGTGTGGGTCAGCGAACCAACTATGATAAGCTGAATCTTGAAATCTGGACCGATGGCACAGTCACGCCGGAGTTGGCACTGGTCGAAGCGGCTAAGATTCTTCGCAAGTACGTTAACCCGTTTGTTCAGTATTCGCAACTGGGTGAAGAAACGGTTGAAGATGAAGTACAAGCTGAAGAGACTGCTCAGGAAGGTGTGGACGAAGAATTGGCGGCCAAGTTAGGTATGCCGATTGAATCACTGGAACTGACGGTTCGTTCGGGCAATTGCCTGGAATCGAACAGCATCCAGACCGTAGGTGAACTGGCACGGATGACCGAGGCGGACCTGTTGAAGATTCGCAGCTTTGGCAAGACCAGTCTGCGGGAAGTTCGCCGGAAACTGGCCGATTTGGGCCTGTCGCTGGGAATGACTGATATCGGTTAATGAAGTAAACAATTACCAAACGATAGATAAAAGGGTAAAGAAATATGCGTCATCGAGTAGCAGGACGTCATTTGAGCAGGACAGGCGAACACCGCCTTGCGTTACGGCGGAATATGGTTTCGTCGCTGTTTGAACATGAGACGATTTCAACGACACAGGAAAAGGCCAAAGAGGTTCGCGGCTTTGCCGAAAAGCTGATTACGTTGGCAAAGAAGGGTGATCTGGCCGCTCGCCGTCGTGCGATTGCGTTGCTGAATAACCGTGCGATTTTCGTGGAAGAAGACGGCAAGATGGTCAAAAAAGGTACTGTGATCGGCAAGCTCTTTAGTGAGATTGCTCCCCGGTATCTGGATCGCCCCGGTGGATACACCCGCATCATTAAGCTTCCCAAACGGCGGCTGGGTGACGGCGGCCAGTTGGTGTTGCTTCAGTTGGTCGATGCCGGTCAAGGCACTGAGTCGGCAGCGGAAGAAAGCAAGTAGGTTGCGTTGAAGTCGAAGGGATGTGTCTGATGAATCAGCCTGATTGCATTTTTTGCAAAGTTGTTTCCGGGCAGATTCCTTCGGTTAAGATCTTTGAAAATGAACATGTGCTGGCTTTTCTGGATATCGGCCCGGTCAGTGACGGCCATACGCTGGTGATTCCGAAGGCCCATTGCAGCCGGCTGGATGATGTGGAACCGCAGGCTATGCTGGAAATTGCCAAAGTGCTCCCGAAGCTGGCCGCGACAGTGCAAAAGGCGATGAATGCTTCGGCGTATAATGTACTGTGTAACAACGGCGCCGCGGCGGGACAGGTGGTCGAGCATCTGCATTTTCATATTATTCCGAGAAATGCTGATGACGACGTATTTAATCATTGGCCGGCGTATCAGTATCCGGAAAATAAGGCGACTGAGATCGCCGAAAAAATCAAACAAAATCTAAACCTTTGATAATACAGGACTTGATTCATTGACAAGTCTGTGTTATAAAGACAAAATAATTAGCCGCGGGGTAGAGCAGTCTGGTAGCTCGTCGGGCTCATAACCCGGAGGTCGTTGGTTCGAATCCAGCCCCCGCCAATTGCTTATAAAAAAAGGACTTGCGAGAATTTCGCGAGTCCTTTTTTTATGGACTTTTGGGCCGTTTGTACATTATTTTGTACATTACAATCCAAGGTCACATGGAAAACAGGACTTACTAAAAAGAATTGATTAATATTTTTAGGAGTCCAATCATGGCCAGTTTAGTCAAACGCAACAAAGTCTATTACCTGCAATGGTACACGGTGGGCAAAAAGCTCAACCGCCGATCCCTCAATACCACCTCATACCAAATCGCCAAGGAGAAGCTGCGGCAATTTGAATCCGCTCAATTCAGAGGTGAAGCAAGTCCATTGCCGACCAAGACCCCGCTTGAGAAAATCCTGACCGAATACGTTAAGCATATGGAGGCGATCAAGACGGCCAAGAGCGTCCAGACAGATGTTTATTACCTGCGGACAATGTTTGGCGATCATTGCGATGCACTCAAAATCACAGCTTTGAAACGCGGCCCAAGAAAGAAACTCAAAGTAAAGCAGGATAAACGCAAAAAACTCAGAGGGATTGAGGCCAGGTACTTAGAGGAAATCACCACCGCACAAATATCGACGTTTTTGAGCAATCATGTACGCATCAGAGGCCTTGCAGCCAAGACGGCTAATCGATATCGAGAAATCTTACACCGGATGATTAACTGGGCCATGCGGGAACGAGACGTTAAAATGCCGGGACAGATCAACCCAACTTCCTGTGTGGAACGCTACAAAGAAAAGGCCCCGGAAATCCGATTCTTAACCTTACCGCAGATTACCGAGCAGCTAACGGTACTTGAGGGTAAGCCCCAGATGCAGGTCATGGTTGCGATGCTGATTTATGCGGGATTACGCCGAGAGGAAATACTCTGGCTCCAGCGTGAGGATATCGACTTCGAAGCCGGAGCCTTTGGGATGATTCGAGTCCGGGCCAAAACCGTCCGAGGGCAATACTGGCAGCCCAAAACCAAGAAAAACAGGGCCATTCCGGTTAGCTCAACACTCAGAGCCTATTTAGACACCTATTCACCCCGTCCAAGTCTGGGGAAATGGTATTTCCCGAGCCCCAGAGGGTATTGGTATAATCCAGACAATTTCAGTTCGGATTTAAAGCGATTGCAGGATAAAAAGGGTTTGAAATGGTCGTGTTTGGATTTTCGGCATACTTTTGGCAGTCAACTAGCCCAGAAAGGCGAAAGCCTTTATAAAATCAGTTGTCTAATGGGAAATTCACCGGAAATCTGCCGTCGTCACTATGCTGCATTATTACCAGAGGCTTTGACGGATTGCGTGGAGTTTCAGGCAAATAAAAACCATATTACTATAAGAGCATAAAAACATAATCTCCTTGACAGACAAGATCCTGAAGCCTATATTGGTTTCTAGTAGAGGGCTATCAGGAATTATGTAAAAGTGTCCTAGCAGCTAGGGAGGTTTGCATTATGCGAGTATCTGAGTTTTTTGACTTAGGAATGACACAACCATCGCTTGATTTTTTAGACGTTGACATCGAGAACGACATTCCAATCTTCATTGACCCTCGCGCTTTTTTAGCGATACCTTCCGAATGGGGACATGAATGTGTTGCTCTAATCAAAAGTTTTTTCTCTGAAGTTTTAGAAGCTGCAAGAAGCAAGGATGACAGAAAGGGGAAATACTTACTCAGCAATCTTTCTGAACCATGGGAAACCCATCTCGGGCTATCCTACGCGGGCTCTAGAGGTAGAGGGGTAGGCAACGAAAGGGCGGTTGACTTATGGGAGTCACTAAAGCAAAGTCAAGCTATCCAAACTGGGTTGGTTCAAGACTTAGAAGAAACGGCCCTCATGATTTATGGTATCGATAAAGACATAATCTCGGATATAACAACAAACATTATCCGAGAAGCATTGATCGAATACACACAGGCAGTTTGTCAGGTGTATGGGATACCTCTTACTAAAGATATACCATCTGGCAACCTATGGGACCCAAGGTCAAAAACTTGGAGGCAGAATTATGTACAACTTCCGACTATCAGTGGAGATAAAATTGTACTTATCCCCAAAGTCATTGTTAGATATAAGATGACTTTTGAGCAGGGAGAGTATTATCGCAAATACTTACTCGGAGAACTGAGAGAGGAAGAATTTAAGCGGAACTCACCCCTTATAGAATTGTTAGTTAACGGAAAAAAAAGAATCACTCAAAAAGCATTAATGGAAAAATACGGGACAGGAAAACCTGTCTTAGTCAAACAGACATTAAAACATCCAGAGGCTTTAGCCAGATACAGAACAGAAAGAGCAATGCCTCGCCCAGCCTTATCGCACCATGGCATAGCGCGCGATCCAGAAAGAGATTGGCCAGATTGGGACAAATTATTGGAGGATGTCACTAAACTTGAACCGGGAAGAAGGGACGCAGATGCATATGAGAAAGCAATAGAAGCACTACTCTATGCAATATTCTATCCGGCTCTGACAGACCCAAGGAAGCAAACACCAATTCACGATGGAAGAAAAAGGGTCGACATCCGTTTCGTAAACAGCAGCCAAAGCGGTTTCTTCCATTGGCTTGCCACTAACTACCGTGCCCCTTATATTTTCGTAGAATGCAAAAACTATGGTAACGACCCCGGAAATCCTGAGATCGATCAACTCTCTGGAAGATTTTCCCCTCACAGAGGGCAATGTGGAATACTAATGTGTCGTTCTTTTGATGACAAAGATCTTTTCCTAAAACGCTGTCACGACACTGCATCTGATGATAGAGGTTTTATAATAGCCCTTGATGATTCTGACCTAGAGGTTTTGATTCAAGAAAAGAAAAAGGCAAATCCATCCAATGATTTAGACTTTCCTTTACTAAGAAGAAAATTTGAAATGCTTACCACATAGTTAAGACAATTACATTTGGGACTATAATTACAATGCATAAACAATTAAGAGAACTACTGAATGACGCAGAGGGTGTCTCGGAGTTCATAATCGCGGTTAATGTTGACATAAGAGGTTTTTCCGAATTCAGCAGACGTGTAGAATCACCCGACGCTGCCATGTATGTTAAGAGAGTGTACATAAGGCTCATAGACGAGTGCTTCACAGATGCATCTTTCTTCAAGCCTACAGGTGATGGATTACTGCTGACTTTTCCTTACAAAGAAAACAATTTAGAAGAAGTATTTGGCGCGACAATGCAAAAATGCTGGAAAGCGATCAAAATCTTTCCACGCATTTGCGAACGTGACCCAATGATCAACTTTTCTGTGCCCAAAAACATTGGAATTGGAATTGCAAGGGGAACAGCTTGTAGAATTACTTCAAACAATGCAACAGTTGATTATTCAGGGCATGTCCTAAACTTGGCGTCTCGTCTAATGGACATCGCACGGCCGTGCGGAATTGTATTTGCTGATCAATTTGGAGAAACACTATTAGGAGAAAAAAAGATAAAGAAATTTAATGAATCTGAAGTCTACTTAAAGGGGATTGCCGAGGATAGGCCCATACAAATATTTTATAGTCGAGGCTTAACAAAAATATCACCAATACACAAATCTCCCCTAAATAAAGTATCTTGGAAAACAATCCATGAAGTTAAAACACGATTTGAAATGGAACAACTAACTGAAGAATTCTATTACGATTTAGAAGCTCAACCGACAGATACAGATAAAATTCTAGTTGAAGCCGCCTATCCAATAGTTAAAGGTGGAACAACAATAAAAGACGCAGTGGCTATTTTTAGTCCCGACTTCACCTACGAAGCCAAGGGTGATGAGCATAAAGTTTTAGTTGGAATCGGAAATATAATTAAACAAGCAATAAAGAATGGCGTGAAAGAAGATGGCAAAATTGAAATTAAAATCAAATATCCGGTCAGAGACGAAGCGGACTAAACTGCAATTAGACTGCCCCGGAAAAGGACTTGCGATCACAAAACCGGGGCAGTAAATGGTAGCTCGTTTTCAAGGCTGGTTTCTAGCTCACAGAAATCAGCCGCTCTTTTTCATAGGCAAGCACCTCCTCTCTTAGATAGCGGACAGCTGCATTTTTTCCATCGCCTAGACACAGCCGGGTAAGCCCAGCCAGCCGGGCATAACGGTCCACACTTGACCGGGAACAGGCCCAGCGTTTCATGAGTTCTTTCGGGGAAAAGTATTCTTCGGTTTCTTTGACCTGTTTAGATGGGGATGTCATCGAAACCTCCTGTTCGTTCAAAGACCTTGCCAAGTTCGATGGCTTTCAGAAGTCTTTCCTCTGTAAAATCCTTATCCTGCCAGTACCGCCGGAGTGCATCGGTGAAATCGAACAAACCATCATCGAGATCATGAAAGCCCATAATGGCCGAATAGACCAAAAAGCATTTTGCCGCACGGTTGAGGAAAAACTCGTGGTTCGCTCGTCCACCGCTACGGATTTCACGGCTGACTTGCAGCAGGGGGCCAAACTCGATGGCACAATCTTGGACAGATTTCCACCAAGGATGAGTCGTACGCCTGCACGTATGGTTATTATCCAGCAGTTTTAACGAATACCAGTTTTCCGTCAGATCACGCCAGACACCCGCCAGACGGCCTATAAGCTGCTGCAAGGAGTTGATGCCATACTCTTTCAGGATAGGGCGTCTAAGCTGAAACTCGACCCGCCAGACACCTTTGGAAGGTTTCATTTCCCATATTTCGAAGAACCAGTCTTTTTGACTTTTCAGGATTTCCTTGCTTTTGTCATAGATACGAGCCTGAAGGGGGGCTTTACGGGAACCGACATAAAAGGTTTCCAGATTATTGCCGTCTAAGTACTGGTTTGTCTTTCGGCTGCGACAAACGGCATGTGATCGAAGAAATTCAAAAGGGATGCTATTGGGAATGAAGTAATCAGCACAAAGGTCACAACGGCTGACTAAAACTCCGGAATTTTCAATTTCGCCGCCCAGATCACGAATGAAGGTGACCAGTTCTCCATAGAGTCCAAGTAATTCCAACAGCCAGAGGGCTTTAGATTTAAAGGAAACATAGACGTTCTGGAATTTACTACCATCTTCAGCACTGGCAATAAAAAGATGAAAATTCAAGGTTTCCAGATGATAGGAATAATTAGGACTTTTTCCCCTTGGATGAATAGAACAAATCGTTTTGGGGATTTTGTCAAAAACAAAAGGGCTGTCTCGACGTTGAGCCTCTTTTTTGCCGTCTGATAGTCCCCGACAAAGACCTGAATAAAAGTCCGTCCATGTGACAGCAAGAGACAGGTCGAGGGAATCAATACCACAGGAGAGATACTGGAAATCTTTGACATCTGACATTAGAACATGGGGTGTTACAGACGCCCCCATGTTTTGGCCTTCTACAGCGTCACCCGCCTGCCGGCGGTCGTCGCTCTCCAAGCCCAAATCCTTCTTGCATTCGTTACTACTACAATCTTTTTCAGCCATTTCAGGCTCCTTTCTGGTAGATCATCTACCGTAAAGAACCCATGGCTGACTACTCACTCAAACGATGAACTTTCGCTGACTTTCGGGATAATTGAATTATTACGATTTACTACTTCTTTCTAAACAAATCCTTAAAACCTTCAGCAATACCTGTCAATGTCATTCCAAGGCCTTTTTTCCTAGCGGGCTGTAACTGATAAAGCCTCGTTTTTCCGCTGTCATCATACAATTCAACAGGCTTTGGTAAGTCTTTAACATTTACTCTTAACGCTTTCATTTTTGAATCCTTTCAATCTTAATCGCTTCGATCATTTATATAATCTCCGTACTCCGAGATATCCGACAATATGTCTATCCACTGGTCGCATTCATCTTTTGGAACAAGATCAATACGTTTTTTGCTGTCTCTCACTTTTGACTTGCCAAAAACAGTTTTCACATGCTCGGGTAAAATGAAACTAAAAACAGTCAATCCACCACTTTTAGCACGTTTCAATACGGCTTCCCTAGATACACCCACATACTCCGGCACAAATTGCAGCGGGATTGTCAATATGTTTTCATCATATAATTCATTAAGCCACCAATTAAAACTAGTAGAGCCACGTTCTGCATACCAGCGGGTATTTTCATACAACAAGGTCACAGCTTTTGATTTTTTCCATTTACCGGGAGGTTTCACCGGCTCAATTTGTTTCTGGTTTCTTACCATGTTTCTCAATTTACTGATTGGTGCCGAATCTGTCAACTAAAAATTAGTTGACAATTTGAGAAATAATTAAAAGTGCCGTTTTCCTCAAATCACCCTGAATTGGGGTGAAGGGTAATCCGAGGAAAACTATGTCTTAGAGAAGTGAGGTTATTAACGGGGTCACACCCCGGAGGTCGTCAAAAATAGAAGGAAATAGGCATGTTTTAAGGGTAAACTGAAGTCAAAATGAGGTCGATTTCGTCTGAACATGAACCGCTTTTTTAGACTAAAAAACGGCATTGAAAAATGTACATCACTTTGTACATTACCACTTGCAAAACATGGAAAATGTGGTATATATGGCAAAAAGCTAAGTGTAGAAAAACTCGTAAGTTAAGGCGAGGAAAGGGCTTAAGTTGTCCTCTCATAGCCCGGAGGTCGTTGGTTCGGGCAGACCATTTTATAATGGCAAATCCTTGAAAGTCAATTATAGGCATTCAAAAGACAATATTATCCCTTCGCCTTGCTCTCTTTTATCCTTATTATATCAAATTTAATTCAACAATCTGATCCAGAGTGATATTTTGTGGGTATAATCATCTTTAGAGAGGTTGTTAAATGAAGAGTGCATTGCTTGTTTTGCTGTTTCCCGTGTCCATTATAGGTAGTAATGGACAGCAGGTATTTGATGAGATTATAGAAGTTCCTCAATCAGGAAATAATTGATTTAACATCACGAGTGGTGCCGTAACCCAGTCAATTGCTCTGGCACAATCATGAGTCTATTGCGTTCATTCATTTTGGGGCAAACACATTTAGCCGCCGGGAGTGGAACAGCGGCAAAGAAGGCTCTGCAAGCTTTTGATTCGTCCGGCCTAGATACGGACCAATGGTGTCGCCTGATGAAGGCAACTGGGATGTCAAAAATCATCATTTCGGTAAAACACGATGATGTCTTCTGTCTCTGGCAAACGCGTTATACGAAACATTCTTTTATCTTCCCCCTTGGCGATACGGCCAGGGAGATGTGCTGTGCGATTTATCTGGCTTTTTCGTGAAGGATGGTGAGACAACAACTGTCAATATTGTCAATATACAAGCTAATCTGCGAGTCAAAGAACTGAAAAATCGTAATAAGGGAGGCTCGGTGAATCGGACGGAGTTTGAACATAGCAAAGATATATTTATCGATTCCGTTCTTACGGGTGTTGTGAAAGAAATATATTCCAGTTGAGTTTATAAGAGAAGGGTACTTAAGAGGTGTAAATATATCTACAGAGTCCTTTTTTGGGCATATGTTATAAGTCTCTTTATAAAAGAAAGATATGTTTTTTTATTGGAAAAATTAGAATCTTAAAGGAATTAACGATATTTTTTACGTTATTGTTATGTGGGACAGTTACTTGAATCAAGTGGAACATTCTAAAAACAGCGGACGCGAATAGATGGCTGAAAAATCTGATCATCGACGGTTTTTGGAGTTATATGCCAAGTCCCAGCCTCGGGTGTATTCTTTTATATTGATGCTTGTTCGCAGCAATCATGATGCCGATGAGATATTTCAGGAAACCTCGGCGTTATTATGGGAGAAGTTTGATCAGTACCAAGAGGGTACGAATTTTGGGGCGTGGGCAGTGACAATTGCCAAGTATCAGGTTTTTGACTATTTGCGTAAAAGCAAGAAGTATCAACATCGGCTGAGCCTTGAGATGATTCAGGATATTTCCGACATCGCTGAACCGGAAGCTGAGGCAGTTGATGGGCGTTTGCAGATACTCAGAAACTGTCTCTATAAGTTAGATCGCCTCAATCGGTCTTTGCTGTCGTTGAGATATCAACAAAATGTTTCCGTCAAAGAGATTGCTCAGCGGAAAGGGGTATCTACGGGAGCTATGTATCGAAGGTTAACTAAAGTATTTGAAGTTCTTCGCAGATGTATTAATCGCTCAATAGCTTGAAAATAATGAATGATGATTAATAACGAAAATAAAGCACAGATTGATAATATGCTGTTCCTGCTGCTCGAGGACGCACTTGACCAGCAAGGTGTTCAATCTATCAATGATTGGCTTTCTACCGGACCTGAGGCCAAAAGGTATTTTTGCGTGTTTGTCAGTGACTATGTTGCTATGAAGCACCAGGTCAATGCGGATATAAATGTTACCCAAGAGGCTGATCTTATTTCAGATGAGTTTGACAGAGAATTGTGGTCCACTCTGTCCAGTTATGAAAAATCTGCTCCTGCGATTATAATTGAAAAACCGGCTGTCGAGAGAGAACTTGTCAAGGTACACCACTATGCGAAGCCGACTCGAAAAATACCTAAAAGTTCTTTATACACGGCAATTGCATCCATTGCGGCTATCCTCTTTTTTGCGATCTATCTACATACACATCCTCCTCGTTCCTCAGTCTTTGTGGGGACGCTGGAGAATACCATAGGTGCTGCATGGGAAGATCCTTCCGGAGCGATTCGCAATGGCTGCGATCTGTATGTCGGCCCAATGCACTTGACCAAAGGATTTGCTGAAATCCTGCTTGTCGATGGCGTGCAATTGATTTTTGAGGCACCGGCAGAATTTACTTTAGAATCTTCTTCCCAAATGTATCTCCAAAAAGGGCGTGTAACTGTTCTTGCGGAAGATTGCCAGTCGCCATATGTTGTTCGTACACCATCTTCTTCTGTCGTTGATATGGGGACGGAATTCGGAGTTATGGTCGATGAGAATCAGGCAACGATGACGCACATTTATGACGGTCTGGTTGAGCTACGAACTGGATCGGATCCTCTGCGGTATGACAAAGAGCTGCAATTAACGGCCAATCGGGCCGGACGTTCAAATCGGCTGGGAGAATTGACAGAGGTGCCGCCGCAGCCGGATATGTTTATTCGCTCACAGCAGTATGCGATTAAATTAAAAGCTGCAGAAGGCTCAACTTATCACCGTTGGCTGGAGTATACTCAACGGCTTCGTTGCGATCCTGACTTAGTGGCCTATTACACCTTTGACAGCGATCCGGATACTCCAGGTGTCTTGCAGAACCAAGCCTCTAGTACTGCAGGTAAGCTCAACGGTATTTTAGGGGGAGGCAGGTTTGAAAAAATGCCGGCTGAAGCTCCCGGTCGGTGGCCGCAGAAAAAGTGTCTGCGATTTGTTGAGGAGATGGAACACTGTATTATTGTCGAACATGACCCAGCATTGACAATGCAGGACCAGTTCTCAATGGCTTGCTGGGTATATCTGGAAAATGAATCGTCGGGCGGGCATATACTTTCGAAAAGAATTGGCAATGGAGATGTGGGGTATCAAGTTGCCTATTTTGGCGATAACAGAAGGGCAGGAGGGCGCCAAGCTTTTAGACTGCAGTTTGGTGCCGGTGAATTCAGGTCTATAGCTGGAGGTCCATTTTGCTTCTCACGTCCCGAGTACCGAAGCATAGGACAATGGTGGCATGTTGCAGTCACATTTAATGCTGACAATGTGATAACCTTTTATCTGAATGGCAGGGCGGTTGCGACTCGACGGCACAGTCATAAGATGATTGCAACAACTGAGCCTTTGCGGATTGGGACAGACGCTACGCCGGAAGGAGATCTATCCAGCTTTGGTGGTTTAATGGGAGAGTTGGCGATTTTTAAAAGAGTAATTTCTGAAAACGAGGTCCGCAAGATGTATGAAGCGGGTAAACCTTAGAAATTAAATTAACACTTTAACTTAGTATTGTAAAAAAAACAGAGTCAGCAGCAAACTTTGGCCGGTGAGTGCTGACTCTGGAGTGGTCTGCAGGGGCAGTGCCCCTGCGCGAGCCTTTTTTATTGTAGTAATATCGGCATGAAAAGACAAGATTAATCTCTATTTTATGAACAAGGAAGATGGAAATGTTGAAAAAAAGAGTCGGTTTCACTTTAATTGAGTTGTTGGTTGTTATTGCGATTATTGCGCTGCTGCTGGCGATAGTGCTTCCCAGCCTTCGTCTGGCCAAGGAAGCGGGAAAACGGGTGGTGTGCATCAGCAACCAGCGTCAGTTGGCCTTAGCTTGGACATTGTATGCTCAGAATAACGACAAGACGTTCTGCAGTCCGTGTCCGGGATGGACAGGGGATGATTTGAAATATTCGTGGGTTTCGTGGTCCAACTCCGGTGTCTGGCCAGACCAGTGGACGCCGGAAGAGTGGGAAGAATCGATCACTGAAGGCGCTTTGTGGCCCTACAATGAGACTTTGGAGGTCTATCGTTGTCCTGCCGGGGAAAAGAATGAGCAGGTCACCTATGCGGGCTTTGCGGGACTGGGATGGATGGAACCGCTGAACCGCGACTCAGATGGTGAGATTTTGGAAAAATCAACTCAATTAAAACAGCCCTCCACGCGGTCAGTCTATATCGATGAAGGGAAACTGACGCCTCACTTTTACAGTGTTTACTACAATCAGGAGATGTTTTGGGATCAACCCCCGAATCGCCACAACAAAGGCGTGACAATGTCGTTTGCAGATGGCCATGCCGATTACTGGAAGTGGCAGGATTCGCGAACTGAAGAGATGTGCCAGATGGAGTGGAGCGAGTTTCAGTCAACCTGGCAGCACAAACCTGTGACGGATAACGACGATCTTTTCAAGTTGCGTCGTGCGGCGTGGGGTAAATTGGGAAAATAAACGTAAATCAACCGTTGTGACTAAGAATTCAACTGGGACTGAAGTTCTTTGTGAGGAATGAGTGATTAAAGATGTTTGCAAGCGTTTTGCAAACGAAATGATGATAAGTTTTTTTACGGAGGTGTATGATGGAAAGAAAAATGATGTATGTATGTCTGGTTGTATTATGCGCTGTTGGTATGGCTCAGGCAGGCTTTGAAGCCTGGCAGACACAGGCTGCGGGGACGGCTGGTAATGTGGTAGCGGATAATGCCGGTTACACATTCGATGGGACGGAAGGTATGGACTTCGATTACGGCGACTTGACCGCTGGAGCGGGTGCTACGATTGAATTGATCTTCAATCTGACTGACACGGGTGCTGTCTCCACCGCGATTGCTGCTATTCCCGGGGGGGCCACCAACCCGAATGGCTATAAGCTTGACCAGTGGAACCGACAGGGTGTTTTCGGCATGACAGTTCCCGGTGTTGGTGATTATATCTTTTCCGGTGCTCCTTCTGCTTTTGACGCTCTAACACATGCCGTCTTTGTGAATCGCGCAGACGGCCAGTATGAGCTCTTTATCAATGGTGTTTCGATGGGAACAGATACGCGCGGCGGCAGCTGGGTAACCAACGGTGGTCTCGGCCGTCTGGGTTGTATGCAGAGTACTACAAATGATAACATTGATGTCTGCACCGGAACGATCTTTGCTGTTGGAACCTATGATCGCGAATTGGATGCAGCAGAAGTTGCCGCTCTGGCTGCTACGGTTCCTGAGCCGACGACAATGCTGCTGCTGGGGATGGGTGGTTTGAGCCTGATTCGCCGACGGAAGTAATTGCTAACTTTGTTTAGGAATGACTGAAAAGTCTTGAAGAAAAGAGCATGTTCGCGGTTTCCGGTGATTTCACTGGAGACCGCGGATGGTTAAAGGGAAGTATTAAATGAAAGGCATTGTTTGCTTCATTTAACGGTAGTGTTAATAATTATTTAAGGAGATTGCCATGAGCAAAAAGTTGTTTTTTATCTTAGTGGTTATTGTGTGTGTGGCGGCCAGCGCATCTGCGGGGATGCCCGGCTGGAAAGCGCAGGCAACTGCGACAGCCGGTAACGTGGTGGCAGATGATACCGGTTATACCTTCGATGGCACAGCAGGTATAGACTTTGATTACGGCGATTTGACTACCGGGACGGGAGCGACGATTGAATTGATCTTTGATGTGACGGACACCGGTGCCGTTTCTACGGCGATTGCTGCTGTTCCCGGGGGAAGCACCAACCCGAATGGTTATAAACTTGATCAGTGGAATCGACAGGGTGTTTTCGGCATGACTGTCCCGGGTGTTGGTGATTATACTTTCAACGGTGCTCCTTCGGCTTTTGATGCTTTTACCCATGCGGTCTTTGTGAACCGCGCAGACGGCCAGTATGAGCTTTATATCAATGGCGTTTCGATGGGAACGGGTTCACGCGGCGGCAGTTGGGTAACCAACGGCGGCCTCGGTCGTCTGGGTTGTATGCAGAGTACTACAAATGATAATATTGATGTCTGTACCGGAACAATCTATGCCGTAGCGACTTATGATAACGCTTTGGATGCGGGCCAGATTGCTGCATTGTACACCTCAACAACAACACAAGCTTCTTTGGTTGCTCCTGCGCCGAACGGTGTGGGTGATGTTGCCGTTGATGCCCAGCTTGTCTGGGCTGCTCCGGGCGCATACGATCCTGTTGGGTATCGGGTATTTTTTGGTACGACAGAACCGAATGATTTGGAAGCTGACTATGGTCTTACTGAACTGACCAGTGGTATTGAGGACATTACAACGATCGATCCTTCACCGGCAGGTGATTTGGATAACCTGACGACTTATCATTGGGTTGTTGATACATATGAGCCAAATGCTGTGGCGCCCTTATTGCATCGGGGTTTTTACTGGAGTTTCACGACGATCACGGCTGAAGCCAAAATTCTTACTGATAATGTCAATGATCAAACTGTCGTTGCCGGTACGGATGCGACCTTCTCCGTAGGTGGTGTCAACGTAACGGATTACCAATGGTATGGTCCTGCAGGTGAGATTGCCGGTGCGGACTCCAACACATTGACCATTTCGAATGTTCAGCTGGCGGATGAGGGACTGTATTACTGTGTCGTGGACAATTCGGCTAATCCCAGCCCCAAGACTTCTCGTGAAGCATACCTGATGACCCAGCGTGATGTTTCTGTATGGAATTTCGAGAATAGTGATCTGGCCGATTCAATCGGTGACAATGACGGTACGGCTCCCGGTCCGGTTTATGTCGGAGAGGGAATTGTTGGTTCGACATCGCTTGATGTGACGCTCGACGATCCCAATACTTACGTGACGGTTTCTCGGGTTGATGAATTGAACAATGCCGTTAGCTTTACAATTGAAGCCTGGGTTAAGCCTGAGGCAATCACCAGTTACCATGCGATCATCAGCAGTCGGGGTGTTGCTGAAGAAGTGGGAGTTATTGACAATGGTTATACTGTCTATATTCTTCCTAATGGTGGTGTTGGTTTTTGGGTCTATAACGGCACGACTAATTCCGCAACAAACACTGCCGGTGATTTTGTGACAGCCGGCGAGTGGAACTATATTGTAGTGACATTTGATAAGGGTGCTGCAACGGTTTATATCAATGGTCGTCAGCGTGCTTTTGGTGAAAACAAGGTTATGTCAAGAAATATCACAACCGACGTTTACATTGGTGCCGGATCCAATGAAACCGAAAATGCGACATGGTATTACAATGGTTTGATTGACCAGGTCAGAATTGCCAGCACAATATTGGATAATTATGCGGTTGCCAATAACTATGTGGCCCAATTCCCGGATGCTGATATCTGTGTCGAACAGACAGGTCTGGATTACGATCTGGATGGTGACTGTGATGTCGACCTGGCAGATTTTGCAATGCTGGTCTCCGAATGGCTCAATTGTAATCGTGTTGCCGGTACTACAAGCGGTTTCGAAGATTGTCGATGATTAGCATGTAAAGCCTGCTCTAAGCGAGTAGGAAGTTCTGTCACTTAGAAGAGAATTATATTGAAGTTAACCGACAGGAGCCCGAGCGATAATGCTTCGGGTTCCTGTTGGCTCTTGAGATAACAACTAGTTTTTCCTTAATGGGGGAATCATGAACAAAGCTTTATTTTTCATTTTGGTTTTCACTTTAAGTGCAATCGTTTCTGCATCGCCTGATTTGGCCGTTTGGAAAATACAGGCCGCGGCGACAGCCGGCAACGTTGTAGTCGATGATGCCGGTTATACCTTCGATGGGACGGAAGGCATGGACTATGATTACGGTGATTTGACGGGTGGAGCCGGGGCCACGGTTGAATTTATTTTTAACGTGATGGATACGGGTGCCGTCTCTACAGCACTCGCTGCTGTTCCCGGCGGGGATTCTCACCCCAATGGTTACAAACTTGATCAGTGGAACAGAACGGGCGTTTTTGGTATGACGGTGCCGGGTGTTGGGGACTATCGTTTCGACGGCGCTGCGTCTGCTTTTGATGCGGATGTTCATGTTGTCTTTGTAAACCGCACAGACGGCCAGTATGAGATTTTTGTCAATGGTGTCTCGATGGGGACCGATACGCGGGGTGACTCGTGGGTTACTGATGGAGGGATTGGTCGTCTGGGCTGTATGCAGAGAATTGGTACGAATGACAATATTGATGTTTGCACGGGGACGTTCTACGGCGTGGCAACTTATAATCGTGCGCTGACAGCAGCTGAAATCGCTGACCTGTATCTCGCCACAGAGGCAGATAGTTTTCCTGCTAATTTGGCCATATGGCAAGCGCAGGCTCAAGCCACGAGTGACAATGTTGTTGCTGATAAGACGGGGTGGACATTCGACGGCACGGCTGGAATTGATTATGATTACGGTGATTTGACCGGTGGAGACGGTGGCACGGTTGAATTTATCTTTAATCTGACGGATACTGCCGCTGTTTCGACTGCGATTGCCGCGGTTCCCGGGAGCAGCACCCATCCGAATGGTTATAAACTTGAACAGTATAACGGTACAGGTATTTTCGGAATGACCGTTCCGGGTGTTGGAGATTATCGTTTTAACAGTGCTCCTTCTGTCTATGATGCTGATGTTCATGTTGTTTTTGTAAACCGCACAGACGGCCAGTATGAAATTTTTATTAACGGTGTCTCGATGGGAACGGATACACGCGGCGGAGACTGGATGACCAATGGCGGTCTCGGTCGACTGGGTTGTATGCAGCTTGTGGGCTCAAATGATAATATTGATGTCTGCTCAGGAACCATCTATGCTGTTGCCACTTACGATCGCGCTTTAACTGCGACGGAAATTACAGAACTATTCCTTGCGACAACACTTGCGACCAAAACCAAAGCAACCTTGGTGGAACCGGCGCCAAACGGTAATTCCGGAATTTCTGTGGATACTCCATTAGTCTGGGCGGCGCCAAATTCTTATACACCTGTTGGATATCGGGTGTACTTTGGGAGTACTGAGCCGAATGACCAGCAAGCTGATTACGGCTTGACTGAACTGACCGCAGGAATAGAGAATATTACAACGATAGATCCTTCACCTTTGGGCGGTCTGGATGCCCTGACCACCTATTACTGGGTGGTTGACACATACGAATCAAATTCACCGGATGCTCCCATACTGCATCAGGGTGACTATTGGCATTTTACGACGGAATGGCAGCCTCTTCCGCCCTGTGCATATTATCGTTTTGACGGTGACGTTAATGGTGACTGTTTTGTTGATATAACGGATCTGATGCTGTTGGCACATGACTGGATGCAGGCGGCCGTTGTGGCAGACACGGATATCAACGAGGACTCTAAAGTGAATATGGCTGACTATTCCTATGTCGGACGTGACTGGCAGTCCTATGTAAACAATGAACCAAGTATTTTGATTCTGTCCTGCCATCCGGATGATGAAGGGATTTTCTTCGGTGGTGTTATGTCGTATTATCCTCAGGTAGAAAATGTTCGTACGTATCATATTTCCATGACCAGCGGTGACTATAATCGACCTCCGGAGATTCGTGAAGACGAACTCACCAATGCGGATACCATCTATTATGGTCGTCCGGTGACAACATCGATTGGTTCACCGCTTGATACGGTGATTGACACTTCTGCGGATCTGTTCTTTCCACGGTTCAAAGATGAACCGACAAACATAGTGAATACGTATGATTATTGGTACGATGGCATCCTGGACTACGATGATTCAGAACTCGGTAAGCAAAAGGCGATTGATACGCTTGCGAGCTATATTCGCATCTTGAAACCGACGGTAATTGTTGGTCATGACATTGACGGTGAATACGGGCACGGCAACCATAAAGCGACTGGGACCGCCTTGGCAGCATGCTATGATCGTGCAGCTGACCCAGGTTATGTCGATGGGAACGATCTCTGGCTGGCCATGAAGCTTTATATCCATCAGTCAGAAGGGAATGGCCTGGGAACACCGGGATATACATTTATTAATTGGCTGTTTCACGATTATTTAGAAGAAACCTCCATTGATACGGATGGTGACGGAAGCCCCGATATGACTCCAAGGCAAGTCACGAATGTGGGCCTTAAAGAACACTATTCACAGGGCGCCTATGATGCTTCAACGGTCTATGAAACGGGTGAGTCCTTTGATAGTCACCATTCGGAATGGTGGGGTCTATACCGCTCAACTGTTGGGCCCGACACAATCGCTGCGCCGTTTACGATCATGGGTAAAGACTATAATGATGGAACCAATGACGGCTGGGCCATTGGAAATTTCTTTGAGAATATTCCAGGTTTCTGATATATGGATTTAGAGAAGTGCGCCGGAATCTGACGGCGCACTCTTCTTTATGGAAAATTCAACCATTATTGAGTATGCAGAACAACATTGACAATCCGGAAAGTAACATCTTAGTGGGATTATGGCGTATGACAGATAGTGAATTCATCTCTGACGTTGAATCGGATTGCGTAAAATTGGAAGAGAATATGCCGGATGCAGTATCTTGCGAAAAGACTCCGCCGGCTGATGAAGCGGTTGCTCCACCTGCCAAACCAGCGAAGCCGCAGCGGCTTGCTTCGCTGGATGCGCTGCGCGGCTTTGATATGTTCTGGATCATCGGAGGGGGGACTTTATTCGCTGCGGTCGCGGCCTATTTCGAATCCTCCTTTCCATTTTTACAAGAGAAGGTCATTCCGCAGATGACGCATGTTCAGTGGCACGGGTTTGTGCTGCATGATTTGATTTTTCCGCTGTTTATTTTTCTCGCAGGAGTGTCGGTCAGTTTCTCCCTCTCTCGCAGAGCCGAAAAACAGATTTCTAAAAAGAAGGTGCTGTTTCAGGCGGCCAAACGCGCGTTGCTGCTTATTATTCTGGGGTGTGTCTATAACGGCATGCTTAATTTCCCCGGCTGGGGCAATATCCGCTACGGCTCAGTATTAGGGCATATCGGCATTGCCTATTTCTTCGCGGCGGTTATCTACCTGTTTGCTGATCTGCGTCACCGCGTCATCTGGACAGTTGGAATTTTGCTGGGCTATTACGCGGCCTTACGGTTTATCACAGTCCCCGGCGGGGCTATGGGCAACATTACCATGAATGGTAATGTTGCCAGTTATATTGACCGATTTTTCCTTCCCGGGCGTCTGCTCTATAAGGGCGTTCATGACCCGGAAGGTGTCTTTAATGCCATCCCTGCGGTGGCAAGCTGTCTGCTGGGAGCACTGACCGGCGATTTTCTGCGAAATGAAAAGATTCATCAATTAAAGAAAGCCGGCGGCATGCTCATTGCGGGAATTGCCGCGTTATTACTGGCCAGACTTTGGCACTCAGGCTTTCATTTCCATGAGGGCTTTTTCAATCCGTTTATCATTCCGACGGATGAGTCGGTCATCGGCAATGCCCTCAGTTTTCCGATCAACAAAAACCTCTGGACCAGTTCGTTTGTCCTGCATACGGCCGGCTGGGGCTTGATCTTATTCAGTGTGTTTTACTTTTTTATTGATATCTGCAAACTGCGTTGGACGGCCTATTTCTTTATCGTCATCGGTGCCAATCCGATTGCGATTTATATGGCTCAGCGTTTGGTCAATTTTAATGCCATCAAAAACAATCTCTTTGGCGGGTTTATCAAGTGGTGCCCAGCCGAATATCAAGCCATTGTCGGCTCCGTTTGTTTTATCCTGACCTGGTGGCTCATTTTACTGTTTTGCTATCGTAAAAAGATCTTTCTGAAGGTCTGATAAGTCATTTTACAAAATTAAAATCATTATGAATATAACTAAAAATATTATTCTTGATACGGCAATTAAACTCCTGCTGGTGGTTGCTATGATCTTCTGTTCAGGCTTCGCGATGGTTCAATACGGCCGGTTCGCCTCCCGAAAGCCGGTGATCCAAAGTGATAAAGAAGGAGTGATAGTGCTGAAAGCAGCAGACGCTGAAATTCTCGGCCCCGGCAGTGCCCGGCTCGAACAATACGCCGGCCAGCAGGACATCGGTTACTGGGACAGCACTGCCCAGTCACTCAAATACCGTTTAAAGGTAGATAGGACAAATGTTTACGAAATTCGGCTGACCTATTCGCTGCCGGCTGGTCAAAAGACTGAATTCCGGATTTCTGTTGGCGACCGGCAGATTGATAGCCTCATTGAAGGTCAGGGCGGCTGGGATCACTGGCGAGAGACAGTGGTTGGAAAAGTTGAGATTTCAGCGGGTCAAACACATGATCTTCTGGTAATACCGCTGAATACCTTTGGAAAAGAAGGGGTTATGAACTTTTGTCAACTAACAATAACGCCGATATCAGAGTGATATAGGCATTTTTTCGAAATTCGATGTTCCGGCAGACTAAAATAAGTGGTCCATTTGCCAATCAAGGTCGTATAAAAGCTTATAAGAGAATTGATACTTATATATGGGGTGCGTGATATGAATAAGTTGTACCGTCTCATTGCTTGCTGGTTTTGTTTTGCTGTTACTGTAGAGGCGGCTGGTCTTTCAGGTTGGAATATGCTTATTGAGGGGGCTTCGCCGCTGCATTGGTATAAATTTGATGAAGCTTCAGGCACGAACTGTCTGGATAGCGGTAGTGGAGCGATGTCAGGGACTTATGACGGTGTTTCGATCGCGCAGGAAGGTATGCTGGAGTCCGGTCAGGCGGTTTTGTTTTCAGGAACAGGAGCCAACCGCATAACGTTTGGAAGTGCCGGTGATTTAAGCGGTGACTGGACAGCTGAATATATCGTTAAGAAACTTGGCGCGTCCACCCAATGTCTGCATGACTCTTCAGCACTGTCGCTCCGGCTTGTACAGTGGAATTCAGATGAAGTTGGATTTACCAAGTATGGCACTGCTGATTACAAATTTACTGCCCTACCGGGCCATTCGCTTGTCATTCCAAGCGATGAATGGGTTCATCTTGTATTTCGTCGTATCTCAGGGACCGGAACCCAGGTCTTTGTTAATGGCCTGCAAGTCGGCAGTACCTCCAGCAGTATTGATTGTCCCCGTGACCAGATCGGTGCTCATTTATCGGGAGCCGATCCTTTGAATGCCTGCTTGGATGAGGCGGTCATTTACGGACGCGCATTATCCGATCAAGAGATTCAGCAGCACTCAGACGTTGTATATTCTTATCTGGTTCCGGATGATTTTGATTCGTATTCGGACAATTCAGCGTTGGCTTCGGTCTGGACGATTGGTTCCGGCAGTCTGTTGCTGGAAACGACACAGACCCATGGCGGTACCTTGCAATCGATGCGAATTGATTATGCCGGTGGTGCAGTGATTACAAAGGATTTGTCCGAGACTTTTGATTATTCCTCGTTTGACGGCAAGGACCTGGTCCTCTGGTTTATGGGGGATTTTTCCAATATGCCAGGGGATGTGGTTTTCCGCGTAATAGATGACAGCAGCCATGTGGTTGACAGTTTAACATTAACCAATGCCGCCACGCGTGATCGTTGGTCAATGATCGGTGTTAAAGTTGACACGACAGCAAGCCCTAACTGGAATCGTGTACGCCAAATCCAGATTGAAGTGACCGGCTCGGGCACTTTGTATGTTGACAGCCTGGCATATGACAACCGAAGTTCTGCGATTACCGGTGATCTCAATCTGGACAGCGGGGTTGATATGGCGGACTTGCTGCTGCTGATCGAGCAGTGGATGGACGCCAACTGTTTTGGCTACGGTTGTGGTGACCTGGACCAAACAGGCGGTGTTGGACTCAGTGATCTGGCTTTGCTGGCAGAGAACTGGGGGTATGAGAGTCAGACGCTGGTTATTTCCGAGTTTATGGCGGCTAATTCCTATATCCCGGCGACCAACCCGACGGATATCTATACGCTGGTGGACGGTGCAAAAGACCATCCCGACTGGATCGAGCTTCACAATCCCGATTCCGAGGGCAGCGTTTCATTGGAAGGGTGGTACCTAACCGATGATGCGGGCAATTTGACGAAGTGGCGTTTTCCTGCTGCGATGATCGAGCCGGGAGGGTATCGTGTGATTTGGGCCTCGCGCAAGACTGCCGAGGAACACCCGGGCAATTATCCGTATATTGACGATCGGGGCGACCTGCATACGAATTTCAAACTGAGTCAGGACGGCGAATACCTGGCCCTGGTTCGGCCGGATGGTGTGACGATTGCCCAGCAGTTCAACAAATATCCCAAGCAGCGAGGATTGATCTCCTACGGTATCGATCCTGCCGACCGGCAGGGTTTTCTTCTTACTCCGACGCCCGGTATCGAAAACAGCAGCGCCTGGCTCGGCGAGGTGGCCGATACAAAGTTCAATATTGATCGCGGCTTTTATGAGTCGCCGATAGATGTGACGATTTCCTGTCAGACTGAAGGGGCGACCATTCGTTACACACTGGATGCCTCGACGCCGACTTTAACCAATGGGATTACCTATACCTCCGGCAATCCCATTCACATTGATTCGACGAGTTGTTTGCGGGCGGCAGCCTTTAAGGCCGGCTGGCTTTCCAGTGATGTCGATACCCAGACGTATCTCTTTTTGGATGATGTGATTGTCCAGTCACCGAATGGTGAAACTCCTCCCGGCTGGCCGTCAAGCAGTGTCAACGGCCAGGTCTTTGAGTACGGCATGGACCCGGATATCACCGGCAGTGCCGAATACGGCGCGCAGATGCGAGATGCCTTAACGCAGATTGACTCTATTTCGCTGGTGACCGATTTTGAGCATTTAACCTCTCCTTCAAGCGGTATTTATGTCAATGCCACGATGGAAGGGGTTTTGTGGGAACGCCCCGTTTCGGCCGAACTGATTCGCCGGGACGGCAGCAAAGGCTTCCAGGCCAACGCTGGTTTCCGTATTCGCGGTGCCTACAGCCGAACCGACAGCAATCCCAA
This sequence comes from Sedimentisphaerales bacterium, assembly GCA_028282905.1. Taxonomy (GTDB): domain Bacteria; phylum Planctomycetota; class Phycisphaerae; order Sedimentisphaerales; family Anaerohalosphaeraceae; genus 4572-13. The sequence goes on from JANQGW010000187.1 coordinate 42,448, forward strand.
GCATTCCTTCCGCCTGCTGTTTAAGAGCGGCTACGGCCCGGGTGAACTCAAATACCCCGTCTTCGACAATGAAGGTGTCGATGAATTTGACAACCTCGACCTGCGAACGGCACAGAACTATGCCTGGAGCAATTGGGGCAATGACGGCAGCCGTAATACGATCATTCGCGATGTCTATTCACGCGACCTGCAGCGTGCAATGGGCCGTCCCTACACCCGCAGCCGCTATTATCATTTGTATCTCAACGGCCAGTACTGGGGCATCTATCAGAGCCAGGAACGCTCGGAGGCCTCCTATGCCGAGTCCTACTTGGGCGGTTACTCTGAATACTATGATGTGATCAAAACCGACAGCTATCGAACGTCGTTTACCGACGGCTCACTGGACCAATGGAACGCACTGTGGCATCTGTGCGAAGCTGGTTTTGAGACGGACGAAAAGTATTATGCTGTCCTGGGCAAAGATGCCAACGGCAATGATGATCCAAGCTTGCCGGTCCATGTGGATGTGGACAATCTGATTGACTATATGCTGGATATTTTCTTTGCGGGCAACCAGGATGCACCCATCACGCTCAGCGGTACTTCCGCGAATAACTTCTATGCCATTCGGGACCGTCGCCCGCAGCGTCGTCAGGGCTGGGTATTCTTTGCCTATGATTCGGAGCATTCGATGCTGTCGGCAACGATTGATCGCACCGCATGGTTCAGTGCCGGTTCACAGATAGGTCACTTTAATCCGCAGTGGCTGCATCAAAAGCTGATGAGCCATCCTGAGTACCGGATGCGTTTTGCTGATCGGGCCCATAAACACTTCTTCAATGATGGGGCGATGACCACTGACAACGCGACGGCCTTGCTCCTGAATCGTGCTGCTGAATACAATACCGCGATCATTGCCGAGTCCGCTCGTTGGGGCGACCATCGCAGTGACCGTCTGGACAATCCCTATACCCAGGCCCACTGGTGGGCTGAGATCAACGGTTTTCTGGTCAATACGTATCTGTCGGGCCGCACACAAACCGTCCTTAACCAGCTCAAAAACAGACAGTTGTATCCGACGGTTGAAGCCCCGGCGTTTAATCAGCACGGCGGCTATGTGTCGCCGGGATTTGATTGTACCATGTCAGCGCCTGCCGGAACGATCTATTATACACTCGATGGCTCCGACCCGCGGTTGCCCGGCGGCAGCCTTAACCCGCAGGCACTGGAATATGCCTCCGGTGAGCCGATTCAGCAGACGATCCTGCCGCGCGGCAGCCAGTGGAAGTATTTCGACACCGGCACCGATCCGGGGATCGATTGGATGAACGCCGGTTACGACGATACCGGCTGGGCCGCAGGCCATGCCGAGCTGGGCTATGGCGACGGCGGCACCGAAGTGACGCAGGTCGGCTATATTGACACGGATCCGGAGACCAATGGTGACCAGAAAAACGCCGCGACGTATTTCCGGAAAACGCTCAATCTGACAAATGTATCATCGATCAGCTCGCTGACACTGCGGCTTCGTCGCGATGACGGGGCGATTGTTTATATCAACGGTCAAGAGGTCCGCCGGGATAATATGAACCCCGGTCCGGCAAGCTACTTGACCTGGGCCAATGCAACCGTCGGCGGTGCTAATGAAAGTACCTATTTTGACTCATCCGTTGATCCGACGGTGCTCATCGAAGGTGATAACCTTATTGCTGTTGAAGTTCACCAGACCCATGCGACCAGCAGTGACATCAGCTTCGATCTGGAGTTGGTTGCGCTGTCGCAAAGCGAGTCTTCAACGCTTCAGCTCAATGAAACCACAGATATCAAGACTCGAACACTGGATAATGGCGTCTGGTCGGCACTCAATGAGGCAGTGTTTGCAGTCGGCCCGGTCGCCGAATCACTGCGGATCAGCGAGATGATGTTTCATCCGCAAAATGACCCCAATGCAGAGTTTTTGGAATTTCAGAATATCGGCACCGAAGCCATCAATCTGAAGTTCGTGGAATTGACAAAAGGCGTGGACTTTACCTTCCCGTCTTTATCATTGCCGCCGGGCGGCCATGTCGTCGTGGTTCGCGATGAAACGGCCTTTGATATCGCCTATCCGGAGTTTGCGGGCATCATCGCCGGAACCTGGGAGAGTGGCGACGCCCTCAACGACGGCGGTGAAAAAGTACGCCTCAAAGATGCGCTCGGCACCGTCATCCACGACTTTGACTATAAAGACGGCTGGTACGAACTGGCCGACGGCATGGGCTTTTCGTTGACGATGGTCGATCCGGCCGCGGCCGATCCCAATCTGTGGGACGCCAAAGCCGGCTGGCGGTCGAGTTTGTATGCCGGCGGTACGCCCGGAGCGGCCGCGGAGACCGTTCTTGCCGCCGACAGCATTGTCGTCAATGAGCTGCTGGCACATTCCCATGCCGAAAATCCGGACTGGGTTGAGTTATACAACACCACCGCACAGGACATTAATATCGGCGGCTGGTTTTTAAGTGACAATGACTCGGACGATCCGAATATCATGAAATATCGGATTCCTGACGGCACGGTCATTGAAGCGGGGGACTACTATGTCTTCGTCGAAGATCAAACCTTCGGCAACCCGGCCGCCCCCGGCTGCAATATTCCATTCGGTCTCAGCGAAGCCGGCGAAACCGTCTATCTCTATTCCGGTCAAAACGACCAGGTTTCTGGTTACTACCAAGCACAGCAGAAATTCGATGCTTCCGAAACCGGTGTGACCTTCGGGCGCTACGAAAAAGCTGAGTTGTCCGGCGGCTATGATTTTGTCCGTCAGATGTCACAAACCCAGGGCACAGCCAACAGCGGCCCGACCATCCCGGACATTGTGATCACCGAGATTCACTATAATCCGTCAAACGGCACCGATTATGAATTTGTCGAACTGTATAACCGTTCCGGCTCACCGGTGACACTCATGGCCGGAGTGACAACAGAAGTCACACCGGGTAACTTTATCACGGAAACCCTGCCGTGGCGGCTGGAAGGAACCGGCTTTGAGTTCCCGGCGAACACAACAATCCCGGCCAACACCTATATCCTCGTTGCAAAGAAACCGGCGATGTACAGTTCTGCTCCATGCACGGTCTATGGCCCTTACGACGGTAAACTCGACAACGGCGGCGAAGAGATCGAACTGCAAATCCCCGGCGATCAGGAATACGGCCAAAACCGCTATTGGATTCCAATCGAAAAGATTGACTACGATGACAAAGCCCCATGGCCGACAACTCCCGACGGCCAAGGCGACAGTCTTCAAAGACAAAACAAAAACACCTACGGCCGAGACCATTCAAACTGGCAGGCCGCACCGCCAACAGCGGGGAGTTCGTCGTAAAGAGGTGTAGTTTTGTGGTTGATATCGAAATGTTGTCACAGATTCGTTCTGGAATAATGATACTTGTATAGAAAGTAAAAACAGCCAGGTTTTGTGAATTTTGGGCTTCCGGTTAAGATGGAATTTCCCCCAAATTGTACACCAAAGCGATTACCACAAACAGGACAACGTATGTATAATGTTAAACGGAAGGGAATATTCGTAACGTGTTATATCAATTTAAGTTACAGTATTTTCAATGCTTTATGAAATTTGGCTAAAAAGGTCATTTGACTTCTCATACCCGGAGGTCGTTGGTTCGAATCCAGCCCCCCCCCCAAAAAAAAAATGCTTATAAATAAAGGGCTTACGTTAAATCGTGAGTCCTTTTTTTATGGGTATTCATCACATTTTGGGTACCAAACTGGGTATCAAAAACACCTGCCATAAACTAAGGACTCCAAAATACTATAATGTTTACTTATGGAGGTATCAATTCTGGCCGGTTTTTTCAAACGGAGTAAGAAGTACTATGCAATGTATTGTGTCGGCGGCAAAAGGCATAAGGTCAACTTTAAGACTGACTCCAAGCAAATTGCTAAAGCTCTACTTCGCCAGATCGAAACCAAGCTGGGTAATCCGCTTCCCACCAAAACACCCTTAGGTGAAATCCTCAATGCCTATGTCGAGTTCATAGAAACCATCAAGACGCCAAGAGCGTCCAGATGGAAGTGCATATCCGCTATTTACCAACTTCTGGAAAATGTCTAAAATCATAATTTTAATCAAGAAAAACATTTAAGGTATTTTGAGCCTCGCCGCTTATAACCTGGAGTTTGTTGGTTCGGGTACAGTTTTTGGAGAGCATGCCATGCGGTCTGTTTGCTGACAAAGGAGAAAACCGGGATTTTATACCTCGCATGTACGCGAGAGTCTTTCAAAAAAGATATACAAAGTGATGTTTTGTTAGGGGGACTAACTATGCTTTTGAGATTATTTTCCAATAAAACGAAAAAAGATTTCCAAAAACAAAGATTTCTGACTTTTAGTAGTAGCGTATAGGTTGTTGAGGCTCTATGAGGCTTCAAATAGGGTGCAATTAAGCTGGAATATGACGGAAAGTCAGGTTTTTTTATGGTGGACAGAACAAAAAGAAGTACTCGTTTTTTTAAGCTATACACGGGCGTTCAGCCCAGAATATATTCTTTCCTGTTGACGCTTGTCCACAACCCGTTAGATGCTGAAGAACTTCTGCAGGAGACGGCATCGGTCTTATGGGAGCAGTTTGACAAGTATCAGGAGGGAACAAATTTTGGTGCCTGGGCCATTGCTATTGCCAAGCTCAAGGCATTCGAATGTCTCCGTCAGAACAAGAAACGGCGATTATTGCTGGAAGACAAAGCATATCGAAATATTGCCGCTGTTGCTGAATCGGTTGCTGCCGAGCCCACAGACCATATGGAAGCGTTGAGAAAATGTCTGAATAAAATCGATGAATCCTGCCGATCATTGCTGGCCATGCGATATAAAAAGAATTTGCACATCAAAGAAATATCAAAAATTACCCATAAAACTCCCAACACTTTGTACAAAACACTTCGCCGGATTTTAGAGAGTCTCAGGAAATGTATTGAGAGGAACGTCAACCGGGAGGAGATTGCATAGCATGTCTTACGATAAAGCCAATATTGATGATCTGCTCTTCCGCTTTCTTGAGAATGAAGTGAGTGAACATGATATTACAATGCTCAATCAATGGTTTTTGAATGACCCTGAAGCGGCGAGATATTACTGCAATTATGCAAGAGATTATGCCGCAATGAGAATGCAGGTGTCTGGAGAGATGGAGGCGAAGGAAGCCACAACTGAAAACACGCATGAGTTTGATATTAAATTATGGAAAGAGTTAGCGGAGGACGAAAGAACAGCGCCGACGGTTGAGATTGAAAGGCCTCATGAGGCTGAATCACGGCCTTTTGAAACTATTCAGGTAGTCCGACAGGAGCGTCATGTTTCCAGGTTCTCAATCGTTACATTGGTACTTTCAGCGGCGGCCATTCTGCTAATTGCGATTTTCCTGCGGCTCAATCCCCCTGAGCCGGCTGTCGCGTTTCTTCTCGATAGTCGAAATGCGGTATGGTCCGGAGGAGACGAACTGCTTGAAAACGGTGCCGGGATAAAGCCCGGGCCTCTTTCGCTGACCGGCGGGTATGCGAATGTCGTATTGACCAGTGGTGTTGAAATTGTTCTGGAGGGACCTGTCACGGTGGATATTGAAAGTGACAACCAGGTCTTTCTGCTGCGAGGTGCCATCTACTCAAAAGTGCCTACCGGAGTTGATGATTATCTTGTACGCACAAGCGGGGCCACGGTGGTTGATTACGGTACGGAGTTCGCCGTTGATGTGGATGACAGGGGGGCGACAGCTGTTCATGTTGTCAAGGGTGAAGTGGAATTGCGGTCGGGTGCTGATGTTGTCAAACACGGGCCGGTAGCCCGGCTGTTGGCCAAACAAGCGGCGGCCGTTAATGCGGAAGGCGTTATCGAAGAGGTTGAATTTGCGCCCGATCGATATGTAACATCAATTCCCTCAGATTACGATATTGCCGTCCTTAAAAGTAAACCAATTGCTTACTGGCGATTTGCTAACTATGGCAGTCCAGTCAATGAAATTGTTTCCAAAACATACAGTACTGTCGTTGTTGGTGCTGTCAGTGCGACCGGCAGTTCCTGTCTTCACAAAAATCTCCATTATCAGGCTCTCAATTTGGACGGGCAGGGCGGACATATTGCAATAGACGTCAACAAGCAGCCGGCGGTCAGTTCCGGATGGTCGTATGCCCTGTGGATTCGCCCCGAGTTGCAATCAGCCAGTCAGGAAGAACCTTACTGTTATATTCTGAGCGGAAAGGGCCAGTATGGCTATCTCCGCATCTCTGATACAGGTATTTTGGAGCATTATTTTGTTCATGGGGACGGTACGGTCTTTTGTGGACAAGTCAGTAAGAAGCCGATTGAATTCGGTCAGTGGCATCATATTGTCGTTACGGTCGAGTACGGTCAACAGAAAAATCTTTATGTCGATGGTGTAAAAGCGACTGATGCTTCCGTTTATGATCGAATTCGGCCTGCAGGCGGTTTGTTCTGTGAAAAGATTCTGGTTGGTACTGGTACGGATCCGTCTGCAGCAGTATCGGAATCGGAAAATGAAGATGCAGGAAAATCATTCAGGGGCGATATTTCACAGGTGGCCCTATACGGCCGACCGCTATCCGAAGATGCAGTCAGGGAATTGTTTTTATCCATCCGTTAAAGATGAAGCGCTATGTGTGAAGTGGGTGTGTTTAATAAAATGACAGTGAATGTGATGGGCGTTCCATCATGTTGGGTGAGTGAGCCTAATATTATTTTGTTGTGGAGGATTGAAAGATGAAAAGAGCAGTCGTTATTTTAATGGTGGGATTGTTAGCGCAATTCAGCTTCAGTGGTCTCGTTGGGCATTGGGTATTGGATGACGGTTCCGGCTCGACAGCGGCCTCGGCGATCAACTCGCCGGTCGATGACGGTACGCTGCTGGGGGATGCCGCATTTATTCCTGGTGCTGTATCTCTTGACGGGGACGGCGATGCAGTTCAAACATCGGTTGGCGGTGTCACCGGTGCCGGCGCGCGTACAGTTGCCGCGTGGATCAAGATTGAAGACGATAACTATAACAAGGTGATTGTCAGTTGGGGTGACAGCTGGGCTGTTGGA